>CAYVOX010000060.1:0-17272 GCA_964453035.1 uncultured Anaerolineaceae bacterium | reverse complement strand
CGCTCTAAAGACCAGGCGCCGGCATAGGAGTCAGCGATATCCTCCAACCACAACCAGGCGGTATTGCCAGGCTGCTCGACAGCGCCGAAACAGCGCGGAGATGCCATGCCATCGGGTAGCAATTCCAGCAAACCAGATTGATACATATATAACTCGCGTTTCCAATAGTTCCAATGAGCCTGGTTCTCTCCCTCACCCATGTCCACCACGCCTACATTCGCGGGGGATTGCAAGATTTTCAGAATAACGGACCAGGCAAGTGATTCTTCGCCTTCCTTTCCGGCGCCTTCGAAACGGTACAGACCAACACTGACCGGATTGCCAGCCCCGCCTCCCAGTTGGCGCACTTGCCAATCCTGAATTTGGAAAGCATCACGTTGTAATGATTGGCGAACGATTGCCTCCAATTGGGCGGGTTCAATCGATTGCAGAAGAGAAGAAACATCCATAGTTTTTGCTACATTCTAAATGCTGAGGTCGGATACATGAGCTGCAATTATAACTTGTATCGGAATAATGCGATAACATTTGTGGCAATTTGACGGATTTCCACCATTCTTCAGCACAGCATGAACAAGATGTGTTTCGAGAGACTGGACACTCTTTTAATAATAAGACCAATTAGCATACTGTACCCCCGTGGATACTCAAAAAACAGGTTGCCGCAAGGCAGCCTTAATGTCCGAGGCAACAGCAGTACAAGGGCTCCCATCATGGAATGCGGGCTACATCTAATCGACACCAGGCATACAAAGCGTCATAAACTTCAAACTGACGCTCCAGGTTTTCCAAATCATCTGGGAAGCGCAGGCTAAAGCCGCTGGCGATCGCTTCCAGGCCGGGAGCAATCGGGTCACTGCTAATATCCTCAGCAACATCCGCGGCATGAACAATTTTTGCCAGGCGCAGCAGACCGGGTTCTTTTAGCCCGTATTTCAAGATGATCGACTCAAATGAGCAACGCCCTTCGCGATGTCCAAGCTCGACACCGGGTGCATCGAAGGGAATAGCCCCGGTTTCATTGACCACCTTCTCAATCTGACTTGCAGGAACGAAAAGGAATTCAGCCTGACTATCAATGAAGCGTGTAATCAGCCAGGGACAGGCTACGCGATCTACATGGACATGCGAACGAGTTACCCATATCATTGGAGAGCCTCCTTATTTGGCTTCGTTGAACGGCGAGTCTTTGGAGTGCCTGCCGATCGTTCGGTAAAAAGCGGGGCATAGCGTTTTGCATTGGTGAGGAAATGCCGCGGCACTCGAACGGTCAATTTTGTGTCCATTGGTGTTCCTTCTGCCATATAGAATAGCGGATATTTTTTCGGCAGTCAAGCAGCGCAGTTTCAAACCAAATAAACATTCCCCCCTTCATAAATAAGGCGCATAACCTACCACACCCCCAAAGCCAGATTACCGCCCGGCAGCTTTTTCCGGACTTTCCACCTTGTGAATGGTCGCGTGCCAGTGTGATTTCTACAGATCACCGGGCAGCCAGCAAGCGCTGGATATCCCCATTGATTTCAAGCCCGGCGTGGCGTCCGCGGCCCTCAAAAAGCACGCGTCCGCCATGTTCGCTCAGGCGCACCTGCAGAGAGGCATCCAGCGTTTCATCCACACGGCGGCCCATGCTTTGCCGCGTTGGACCATAAATCAGCCCCCCGCCAGCCTGCACGGCTTGCATTTCCAGGCGCAGGTGCCGATCGCTCACCACCCAATCCACCCGCTCATCCTGCAACACCAGGCTTTCTGTCCGGGCACCGGTGTAAGTCGCAAAACGGTACAGGTGGCCATCCATCCACAACCCAATAATGAAACCGCGGAAGGCTGATCCCAGCCAGGGGATCATGGCAATGGATGCGGTCAGGCAGACGCGGGGGGCATCGAAATGGTTGCTCTGGAACCAGATATACCCGGCCGGAAAAGCTCTACCCCAGTCCTTTTCGATATAACCGCGACCGCCCGCAAAATTATGCCCCTGGCCTTCCACTTCCAGAGTTCCGGAGAGGCTGTGATCGAAGCTTAAAACCCCATGGTAGCATTCCATCCAGGGCAGCCAGGCATACCATCCCATGATCCCCGGCGCAAACCAGCGCACCGGCCAGGGCTGCCCGCCCTGCAACTTCAGCTCTCCGCGGATCTGTCCCAATGGTTCAGGCCGGTCAAGTTTCATGCATAGACCCTCGCTGGTGAAAATGCTATTTCCCACGCGCACTTCAAATCGCTGGCGGTCTGCCTGGAACTGTTCCAAAGGGAAAGTATGGTATGCCGTGCGCCGGGTATGCCCCTCTAAAACCTGGATGAAGGCATGCCCATTAGGACCAAGAAAGACGCCCGGGATGATGGCGTAGCGTTGATCCTCAGTTGCATTGATCAGGCGATAGTACCATCCCTCAAAGAACGGCGGACGGCGATCATGGCCATGATAAATTTCCGGGTGCAGGGTTTCATAAAACCAGCGCTTCATCGGTCAACTCCGTTGTGGAATGAAACAATCAAAAGTTTCCCAATTCTAACATTACTCACCCCTGTTTCGCGGCGAAAACACGATTAGATGCTGAGCCTGTTCGCAGTCAAGAGGCTAAGGTTTCCGAATGTGGCCGAAATTCCCGTTTGTTCTAATTTCTACATGTTTTAACAAGAAAAGCATATTGACATAAAGAAAAAATTTCAGTATTATAATAAGTGTTTCTATAAACAGTAAAAGAGCCCTCTATGCCTGATCTTGGCGCACGCCTTCGTGATCTCCGTCTCTCGCGCAACCTGACCCTCGAGCAGGTTGCCGCTGATACCGGTTTTTCAGTCTCCTTCCTCAGTATGCTAGAACGCGACAAGGTCTCTGTCAGTGTGGACAACCTCGAAAAACTGGCTCGCTACTACGAGGTTCACATGGTGCACTTCTTCAGCTCTCCTGAGAAAAGCCCGGTAATGGTCACCCGGCGTGACGAAATCCTCAAGAGAATCAATGACATCAGCAGCAGTCCCGCCGCGGTTACCCTGCTGGTCAACAAGGCTAACGCTCGCATCGAGCCGCTGTTGGTCAATATTGCTCCGGGCCGCGAAGAGCCGCATTTCCGCCAGCACGAGGCTGATACGCTGGTCTATATCCTTGAAGGGGATGCCCGCCTGATTTCTGAGACTGGAGAAGAGCTAGAGCTCAACCGCGGCGACCTGGCTTATTACGTCAACAGTCCTCACCGCCGTTTTGCCAATGCCAGCCAGACTAAACCGCTTGTACTCATCATCACCACCGCCCCGCCCACCAGTTCGCTGGATGAATTACTCCAAGCCCGCCAGGGCTCATGGCTGATGAGCGAAGAGAAGTGAGTTAATCTGCCGCGCGGTGGCGCGGTGATTTTTTTAACCAAGGAGAAGTCGATGCACTACGACGAGTACCACAACCATAAATGGGCGCGCAACCTCAAGCACGCCCGCAAGTTGCTCGCCGAAAACCACCTGGATGTTTTTTACTACGGTGAAGATCTACCAAACCAGGATGTTTTTCCCGGTATGCGCGTGATGGCTGCTTATTGGACCTCGGTGGAACATGAAATGAAACTGCGCCGCAAGATCCTGCTCAAGGGCGCCAATCACCCCGAGTGGGAAACAGACCCTGAGCTGACTGCGCAGGCAGAAGAATTCTTCGAACGTTACCTGGCTGATATGAAAGAGCTGGCGAAGCGGGATGGCATTGTCCCGGAGGAACGCATCGACGCCCTGGCAGCCCGGGGCTGGGAAACACCCGCTGACTGGGCTGAAGTGATGCGCGCGCACCAGCAAGCCAGCCTCAACGGGCTGGAAGCCGGTTTACTCGATCCCGATATTATCGAAAGCTGGTTCGACTCGTGCCTGCGCTCAGTGGCAAATTACAACCGCTATCTCATATGGGGTGGAGTCAACGCTGCTGCGTTGGTTCGACGCGAGGGACCCGAAGCACTCAAAAAAGCCGTGGATTCCGTCGCCGAGGAGTTCATGTGGGCTATCTCAAAGGAATTCTTCGCCACCGTCCTGCCAGCCGCCGGCTTCGAGGATATCGGCGACTTGATGGAACTCGGCTTGCGCGGTATGTTTGCTGACCAATACTACGTCAAGGGCGAAGACCGCGAGGAAGGCGAAAAAACCATCCGGATTAGCCTGTTGAAGAACTGCGAGCTGGCCGGAATTTACCGCCGGGTTGAAGAATGGAACAACCTGCCGCGCTTTTCTCTCGGCTACGGCATCTGCCGCTTTGACGAAGTTCACGGGCAAGCCACTATGATGATCACCATGCCGCCAATGGTCTCGCCGCAATACCGCCTTGTCAAATCCCTTGCCATGCACCCCGACGCATGTGGGTGCATCTTCGAACTCACCACCGTCCCCGCGGATGATATGGAGCGCATCCTCAAGGTACAGGAAAAGATATTCGGTCCGGTAGATTAAGAGTTGAACAAGGGGATGAGACCTTGAAAAACACGCGCATGTCTTTACTCGGTAAAGTGGTCCTACTGCAAGGGCTGTTTCTGCTCCTGCATTACCTGTATGAATGGTTTCCCAATGGCATAACGGCTATCATCAGTGGCACAAATGAGTCGGTGTACCAGCATATGAAGGTGGCTTTCTTTGCCTACATCTTCGCATCGCTGATCGAATTCGCATGCTTCCGCAAGCAGATTTCGTCGCGCGGTAAGTTCTTCCATGTGCGCGCCTTCAACGCGGTCATTTATTCCTTGCTGGTGATTGTCTGGTTCTACGTTGGCTGCGCCTATTTTATCAAACTGGAAAGCGTTTTTCTGGAAATCCTTTTTGCCAACATTGCTACCATCCTGACGTCCATCACCGGGGTCATCCTTGAGCAACACCTGGATAAAGTGGAACTCAGCCGCGGCTTCAAGTGGATTTCAGTGAGCGTTTTCATGGTTGCCCTGTCTGAATTCATCATCTTCACCCACCGCTTGCCCTGGCTGGATGTGTTTGCAAATCCGCCTGGCTGGTGAGGTCGTCCTAACAACAATTTTTTTAAAACAAAGGAGAAAAGAGATGGCTACGATTAAAGAAGTTATGCAATCCCTACCCGGCCTGTTCAAACCTGAAAAAGCAAAGGGCTGGAATCGCATCATCCTGTTCGACCTGCAAGGACAGGAACCCTCGCAGTGGACTCTGACCATCCAGGATGGCACTGCGACCGTTGAAGAAGGAAAAACCAAAGAACCCAGGTTGACTATCTCGGGGAATAGCGAACATATCGTTCAGATGTTCACCGGTGAAACTCCGCCAATGAAACTGGTCAATGCCAAGCTGCTAAAAATGAAAGGCCCGATGATGGATGCCATCGCATTCTCCGGCCTGTGGAATCTACCCAAGAAGTACTAATCCTTCCACTGCCAGCCCTGCACGGGTTGAAACCCTTCGCAGGGTTCTCACGGAGGTCAATTTGAAAACAGGCATCATCTCTTATGGCGTCGCGCTTCCAAAATACCGCATTGAAGCCGCGGAAATCTGGAAAGTCTGGAAGAACCTCGCCCCCAGTTTCTTTGATGTTCTCTCAATTGGCGAACGCGGCGTGCTGGGACCCGAAGAGGACACGCTGACGCTGGCTGTAGCCGCCGCAAGGCAGGCCCTGGAGCGCAGCAGGATTGAGACAAACAAAATTGGCGCACTGCTCCTGGGCACTGGCACCAGTCCCTACGCCACCAAAGCCGCCGCCACCGTCATGGTGGATGCGCTTAACCTACCGAAATCAATCCTGGCTACCGATGTGCAGTGTGCTGATAAATCCGGTTCCACTGCCCTGTGGATGGCCGCTGCAATGATCGAGTCCGGTCAAATCGACTATGCCCTGGTCATCGGTGCAGACACGATTAACCGTCACACTCAACCTGGCATGGTACTGGAATACGTCGCTTCGGCTGGCGCAGTGGCCTTCGTGCTTGGCAGCGACAATCCAATTGCCCATCTTGAAGCCCTGGCGACTCACTCCCACGATCAGAACGATTACTTCCGCACGGAGGGTGAACGCTTTATCCAGCCTGGCGCAGGATTTGTCGGCTGGGTTGGTAACTGGGGCTTGCTCGATCACATCGTTCCTGCCGGGCAGAATTTATTCGCCAAAACTGGCCTCACGCCGGCCGATTTTACCAAATTTGCCGTTCCGCAAAAGACCGGCTTTCGCCCATTACTGACGATGGGTAAACTAGAACTGGACATGATGCAGGTTCTACCCTACGTATTGACCGCTCAGATTGGTGACTGCGGCGCGGCGGGCGTTCCCCTCGCGCTGGCGCACATCCTGGACTTCGCCGAACCCGGCGAGCGCATTGGCGTTATTGATTATGGGGCGGGTGCTGGCTGCGACGCCTGGTCGCTGGTCTGCGCCGGAGCCATCTCAGAACGCCGTCCGCACAGCGGCCTGGTTATTGAACAACTTGACGACAAAATCATGGTGGATTACGCCACCATGTTGAAGTACGAGAAGAAGTTGATTCAATCACCACACCGCTTATCGAATTTCTACTAAAGCCAAGAGGTCCTTATGAAGAGAATCAATCGCAGAGTCATGATGGTAGGCGGATGGATCACGCCCCCGAACATCCCCATGGACTGGACCTGGCGGCAGATGGCAGGAGAGGCGTTCTGGAACGTTTTGAAAGAGGCTGATATTCCGGTCAGAGACGTGGACCTGGTAGCCTGCAACTACAACGACCGTGCCATCGCGGATTCCTCCCCCGGCCCGCAGATTGCTGACGCGCTGGGTATTCTTCCAAAGCCGGTTGTTCCAATCACCAACGCTTGTGCCGGCAACGGTATCGCCTCCTACGTAGCCTGGAATGCCATTGCGTCCGGTCGCTGTGATGTGGTGGTCTCAATGGGTTTTGCCCGTTCAGATAACTACGACGCCATGGAAGCCATGAATTCACAGGGTAACTACGTGGATTTCGACTTCATGATGGGTATGACCCACATCAATTACGGCGCCATGCGCGATGCATACTATCGCCGCAAGTACGATGTGCCGCTGGAAGCCGCCGGCACCTGGGCATACCAGTGCAACTGGTATGCCCGCCGTAATCCTCTGGCAGCAAACTTTGGCAAGCCGATGCCTGTGCTCGAAGAGCTATGCGCAGACAACCCGGATGCCGAACGCGACCGCCAGGCCACGAATCGCGGCGGCGTCGCCAGTGCTATGATCTTTGTCGGTGAGGATATCGCCCACAAGTACACCGCCAAACCGGTGTTCTTCGATGTGGCATATGCTTTCCGCCCGCCCTACATCGGCAACTTCTTCAATTACCCCGTCCCGGGCATGCAAGAATATGACCTGGCTGAACTGCCCGGCCTGATGGCGGCTACCAGGGAAGCCTACGAAGTAGCCGGGATCTCAAAAGAAGACATTAACATCGTTCAGGTGCATGATCTGACCGCCTACGAAGGAATGATGGCTCTGGAAGCCATGGGGATTTGCGAACTCGGCAAGGGCAAAGAGTACGTTCTTTCAGGCGGTATGACGCTCGATAGCCAGTGCCCGGTCAACACTTATGGCGGTGGCCCGGCTTTCGGTCACGGTTCAGCGGGATCAGATTTCCAGGCGGGTATGCTGGAGAACTACTGGCAGATTATCGGCAAGGCTGGCGAACGCCAGGTTAACGATCCTGTAGTAGGTGTCAACTCATCTTACGGGACGCACCACTCGCTGGATGTAATCGGCGTGGTGCAGAAAGGCTGGTAAACCATGAGCGATCAATTCCCTGAACAATTCGTCCGCTGGGATACCTTCTCCAGCACGCTCTGGTATCGTAACCGCGCTGCCCGCTACCGCCTGGAAGGGACGCGCTGCACCCATTGCGGTCAAATATTCTTCCCGCCCCGCACCGGCCTGATCTGCCCGGCCTGTCATGAACGTTGTATGGAACCCTACCAATGCGCGCAGACAGGTGAGATCGTCGTCGCTGCCCTGGATGATGTCGGCTTCCCGGCAATTGGTTATGGTGATAGCATGCCCCGCGTCCAGGCCATTGTGCGGCTTGATGACGGCATTCACCTGATGGTGGATATTATTCGGGTGGCAGATCCTGCTGATGTTAAGCCTGGCGCGCGCGTCAAGATGGTATTACGCAAGCATAAACGCGAGGATACCGGCGCCTGGGTGTATGGTTACGGATTCGTACTTGATAATTAGTCTACCTGGTACACAGGGCAACTCCACCCCTGCAATGAGGGTCTCATGGAAACTTACACGCTTCCTCTCGTTCTCCTGGATTTTGTCCCAAACATCGCTTTTCTGGTGGGCGCTTTCTTTCTGGTGCGGACAGTGCGCCTGGCGCGCGGCCAATCCTGCTCAAGAATGTGCATGGGCGGCTCACTGCTGGTCTTTTCCGGCGGCATCCTCAAAGCCACCTGGAAACTCCTCTTCACCCTCGGCATCGCTGATATTCAATGGATGAGCGATATCCAATTCATCCTGCTCGCACCTGGCTTCCTGGCCTTGCTGGTGACCACCATTTTACTGGCACGTACCAGAACCTTCCAGGCGCCAACCGTCGTTCTGGCTATGGCAACCTGGAAGATCCCTCTGCTTGCCATGATGACCCTCTCCAGCCTTGGCGCGCAGGGAATTTTGACCTATATCTCCTTCAAACGCAAAGCCCGAATAGCCGCCTATCTTTTCATTGTTGCCGTGCTGTGCATGCTGGGTATGAGCGGCATGGCCAGCGGTAGCGAACAGACCGTAGCCACACAGTGGATTGAGGAAAGCATGAACACCATCGGGCAGGTTGCCTTTGCTGTGGCCTGCTGGTTGCTCTACCGGAATTACACCTCAGAATTGGCAGCGTGAAAGGGGAAAACCATGAACGGTTGGCACTTAAAACTTAAATTTGGCAAGCAGTATGGTTACGAAGTCCTCTTTAAAAACCAGCCTGGCACAGCCACCGGAAAAGTTGGCGTTATCATCGGTGAGCTGGGCATGCCGGAGGATTATGAACCAGAATTCTATGTCCATTTCATGGAACACGTTTTTAATTACACCCTGCCATCCTTCCTGGTCAAGTTAATCCTCGCCGACCGCGGCACAGGCCTCATCGATCCGCAAAACCCACTGGCGCGTGAGGAATTCAAGCCAAAACAATTGATTGATGCCAGGGGATCCTTCACTAATAATGCCGGTAAACCTTACGTGGAATGCAAATATAAGTGGGTTAAGGTTAACAAGAAAAATCCCTGGGATCACGGCTACTTCCTCTACAGGGGAGATGGACCCAATGGCTTCCCCGACGTGTGCGATAAAGTCGGAGCCAAGGTGGTTGGTTGGTATTACGGACATTTACTGCCAGAGAAAAAAGTCTCATGGCGGAATCAGCTACGCAAAGCATATGATGAAGCCGTTGAAGAACTGGAGTCTCGTTTCCCGGGTACAGAATTCCGCAACATCCACTACATGAAGCCCATTACCATAAAGAATGCAGTAGAGGAATTACTGGCATCCGGATGCGAAACCATTGTCTATCAGAATTTCAACAGCGCAGTGTACAGCGACTTTGAGGATTTTGGCCACTCGCTGGTGAAGACTCATGAATACGTTGCCGGGCGGGCAAAGGTGATCATGGCAGATCAGGTCGGTAATCAGAGCCCCATGCGAGAAGCCTATGCCCAGATCTTGTTGGACCAGCTCAAAGACCTGAGAAATGACGCCAGCGTGCTGGTCATCCTCTCAAGACACGGACACCCCTTCAAAAAAGAGACACAGGATACGCACGCAGCGCTTTACCGCGAGCCCCTCATCGCTCGCATCCGTGAAGTGATGTCTGTGTGGCAGGGAAAATGGGAGGTCGTCACCTCTTATGACGAATACGCCGACGAATACTGGGACCCAAAGCATACGAAGTTCGAGACCTACGCGGCATACCGTAAAGCCATCGAAGAAGGTTTTGACTACGCCATCGAACTGCCCACCGAGTTCACCGCAGAAAATACTGACCTGATGATTTTCCACGCGATTAAGAAGTTCAACGCCTTTACTGGTTATGACCGCAATGCCCCTATCCCCTACCCTGATTGGGAAAAACCGCTGGTACGCACATTCCATGACGGGAAAACCACCGGCATTTACGCAGGATGCCCCGTTGGTCCGTATCGTAAATACGTTGTGCAGGCGCTGGTAGATTCGATAAGCTCCGTGATGGTAGGGCAGTGAGGATTTCGCAAACCCAGCCCGGTTTAATAAAACGGGTAACGAAGTTCACAGAACCAAATTAGCAGGGAATCTTTTTCTTCTTCAGGAGGCTACATGTGTAATCGTTTTGAAGGGAAAGTCGTCATTGTGACCGGCGCCGCATCCGGCATCGGGCGCCAAGCTGCAGTGCAATTCGCGCGTGAAGGCGCCAGAGTGACCATTTGCGACATCAACATGGAAGGCATCGCCGAGACCGAGCGCCTGGTTAAGGAAGCTGGAGCCGAGTGCCTGGCGCTTACAGTCAACGTCCGCTCGCAGGAGGACGTGGAAGCCTGTGTGAACACTGTGCTGGAAAATTTCGGAGCCATCGATATCCTGGTCAATAATGCCGGCACCGGTCAATTTGCACCGTTCGCGATGATGGATAACGACGAGTACGACCGCGTCATGGATATCAACGTTCGCGGCATCTTCTTCTTCTGCCGTGCTGTGCTCCCCACCATGATGGACAGGGACTACGGAAAGATCGTCAACATCACCTCCATAATGGGCGAAGTGGCCGGGCAAGGTCAGTCCATCTACAACACCAGCAAAGGCGCTGCCAAGATGATGACCCAGGGTATTGCCGTTGATTGCTCCGGTTATCACATCAATGTCAATGCAGTGGCTCCTGGCATGGTGCTGACGGGCCTCACCCACAATATGTTGAGCGACGAAGACCAGGTGCAGTACTTCCTGGAAAAGATCCCTCAGCGTCGCATCGGTAAGCCGGAAGATATCGCCGCCGCCATCCTGTTCCTCGCCAGCGATGATGCATCCTACATCCATGGCGCTACCCTGCACGTTGATGGCGGCATGATGTGCACGCGTATGTAGAACGAGTAAAACGCAACAGCATCCAAAAAGTGGAACCTGGGCAATCCGGTTCCACTTTTCTTTCATGTCATCACCATTTTTTGAATTGCCCTGTCAAAATTTATTATCCAGTCGCGCGTGGCGCCATCCCAACATGTGAACTGCCAGATTCTGGCTTAACCTGGCCTGATGTGAGAAAATAGGAAAACATCAATCGCGGAGGCAACCATGCACGCTGCGTTAAGTACGCTTCAACAGGGTGTTGAAAGCCTCATTCCCTGGTTCCGAACCGACGGTGAACTACTCGACCCACTATTGCTGGAGCCCACCCAGTACAGCACGCCCTACTACGCCCTCTGTAATGCCGTTTTATCGCGCCAGCTCGGCGATGCAGGCCAGGTTTACAGGCAGCGTGCCCTGCTGGGACTGAAAGCCGCCCTGGCTTACGTCCTCAACTGGCAGCTGCCCCCGCGCATCTCCAGCATGGAGCGTGAAACCGGGTACGCCTGGGGTATCAATCACCGCGACTTCTTCTGGCCTGCCATCCTCAAAACCTACCTCTTGCTAAAAGAGCAGCACCCCCAGAGCGTTGCCAGCCTGGGAGGTGATATCGCCTCCGTACGCGTGGAACAATCCTTCGCTGAGCGCCCGCCTAACAACTGGGCTTCGGTGTGGCTTTCCGGCGAGTGGCTGCGCTTCAGAGAAGGGCTGTCTCCTTATTCGCAGGATCAGTTGGATGCCTGGTTAGGCGCATATTTTGAAAATCATATCCGCCTCGACCTGGGCTTCTACATGGAACCCGGTCTTCCCAATTCCTATGACCTGTTCACCCGTTTTCACCTGGCAGATATCCTGCTGAACGGTTATTCAGGTCCCTGGTCGGAGAAACTCCAGGCCTTGATGGAAACGGGGCTCATTCGCTCATTGGATGCACAACTTTCAGACGGCTCGCTGGCCTCTGCCCACCGTTCTACCGGTCAAACCTGGACTTTGAGCGCCCAGTGCGCTTACTTCAGCATGGCAGCTGTATATTTCAAGCCCACCCAACCTCACCTGGCGGCGCGCGCAGAGCAGGCTGCCCGCAGGGCTTTGACCGCCTTCTGCCACTACCAGCGCCCCGGAGGCATCTTCAGCCCGGTTGAGAACATCCTCCCGCCGCAGTACCGGGTGGGTTACGAGCTTTACACCGCCGATGGGCACTATTCTAGCCTGGCATTGGCTTTCCTGGGAACTGCTGTGCAACATGGGTTGGGTGACGCCGCTCCAGTTGACCTCGCGCCGCGTGCGCCCACCGTGCGCATCGAGCACGACCCCACCTTCCGGGCAGTGGCACATCATGGACCGTACAGCCTGCACTTCAACGCCGCTCCGGCTGAGCACTACGATGCGTTTGGTATTGTTGATCTCAGCTTTGGGCTCAACCGCGTCCTGCAATTTGTCTCCAGCGTCCATGCCACCGGAACCGACCGGTTCTACAACATCGGGTTAGCCGTCAGGAAGAGCAGTGGTCGTGCGCCGCTGGAAATTATCAGCCACGCCAAGCATGATTTAATCGAGCCCATCCAGCGCGGCTCAAGCCCTGCCAGCCTCGTGGTTCGCACGCGCCCCAGGGGATGGCAGCATACCTACCAGTTCTCAGCCCGCCTGGAATCCGATAGCATTTTCATCAGCGAAGCCCTGGAGGGACAACTATCCTATAAAACCCTGCTCATCCCCTACCTGCGCGATTTTGGCGGCAGCTTCACCACCCGCGTCACATTCGAGCCGCAGGCAGTTCTGTTCACCCTCGGCGAGGAGGCTGTCCGCTTTTCCTTTGACACCTGGCTTGATCACTGTCTGGACCTTCCCCATGGCTTTGAAAACCGCCGCGGATTATGCGGCTTGCTGCGGGTTGACTTCCGCGACCCCCTCGAAACCGTCAACTACCAGGTCTCCATCGTCCATTAAGAGTTTTCTCCCCCGCGAAATTAACCTGACATGAATTCTACCCCCACCCCGGCAAGCGCCTCACCAAACCGCAGGTCCATCATTCTCACCGCCCTGGCAATCGGCCTGTTCTGGATGGCACTCTACCTGTACGTACCTACCCTCTCGGTTTACGCCAAAACCAAGACAACCGACCTTGCCATGGTCGGCGTGGTCATCGCCCAGTACGGCCTGTGGCAGGCGGTCATCCGCCTTCCACTGGGCATTGCCGCCGACTGGCTGGGCCGCCGCAAGCCGTTTATCCTGGCGGGCTGCCTGTTAGCCATTGCGGGCAACTGGTTGATGGGCGCTAGCGGTGATATCTACAGCCTGGTGGTTGGCCGCGCTGTCACCGGTCTGGCGGCTGGCGCCTGGGTTACCATGACGGTTATGTTCAGCGGCCTGTTCCCGGCTGCTGAAATTGTGCGCGCCACAGCCGTTATCACCATGGTCAATTCGCTCAGCCGGATGATTGCCACCATCGTGACAGGCCCCCTCAACGACCTGGGCGGCTACAGCCTCTCCTTCTACCTCGCCGCCGGGCTTTCCGGGCTGGCACTGCTGGTTTTCTTGATGGTCAAGGAACAGCATCGCACTCCGCTGACCCCTTCACCGCAAAGCCTGGCCAAACTGGTCACGCGCCGGGATGTGCTGCTGCCTTCCTTGCTCAGTGCGGTTGGACAATACGCCACCTACGCCGCCACATACGGGTTCATTCCCATCATGGCGCAGCAACTGGGCGCCGGCAACCTGGTTCAATCTGTGCTGACCACGCTCAACCTGGGCGTGACCATGCTGGGTAACCTGCTGGCCAGCCTGGTGGTCAAACGGATAAGCACGCGCGCCCTGGTTTATATTGGTTTTTCGCTGCTGGCCTGCGGCCTCACGCTGGCTGCCCTCTCCACGCAAATCTGGATGGTTTTTATTGCCACCATCCTCAACGGCCTGGCCAGCGGCGTGGTTTACCCGGTTTGCATGGGCTTGAGCATCGAAAAAGTGCAGGGCGCTGAGCGCACCACCGCCATGGGATTGCACCAGGCCGTTTATGCCATCGGAATGTTCACCGGACCCTGGCTCAGCGGCATTCTGGCTGACCAGGTCGGCATCCCCGCCATGTTCGGCGTAACGGCTTTCCTGGTGTTGGGGATGGGTTGGTCGGGCGCGCGATTATTAACCTCAAAAGCAGCCCCAACAGAATCCTGAAATGTTGTATCATCTACCTTAGGGCACGCTGTGAACACATCTTCCGCTTCTCCAATCCAGAACCACCATTCGCCATCGCTCTTTGAGCGCTTATGGAGCGATTACCAGTGGCTGGTGCTCGGTCTTTTGTGGGTCGTCTCGCTGGTGCTGGGAACAGCGGGCTTTAGCCGTTACGCCGCAGCCCATCAAATCAGCTCAACCTTCTGGGATCACTTGTACCTCGCCTTGCAACTCATCCCGATGAATTCAGGCGCGGTAGAAAGCCCCCTCCCGTGGGAACTTGAGGTGGCTCGCTTTCTCATGCCAGTGCTCACCGCGGCAACCGCCATCAAAGCGTTGACCGCCCTTTTTCGCAACCAGATGCAGTTAGCCCGGCTCTGGCGTATCCGTGGGCATGTGGTCATTTGCGGCTTGAGCAAGAAAGGCATCCGCCTGGTACGCGGTTTTAGAGCCAGGAATGAGCCGGTGGTGGTGATTGAACGCGACGAAGGCAATGATTACATCGAGCAGTGCCGTTCTGAAGGCGCAATTGTTCTGCTGGGTGACGCGACAGACGCTCACCTGCTGCTGAAAGCAGCAGTGCACCGGGCGCGCCTGTTGATTTCCGTTACGGAGTTGGACGGTGTGAACGCCGAAATTGCCCTGAATGCCCGCCAGATTGCCGTCCGGCACCGTAAGGACCCCCTAACCTGTGTCATCCATATCGTTGACCCACAATTATGCACGCTTCTGAGGGAACGTGAAATCAGCGTTGAACAGGATACGCCCTTCCGCCTGGAATTCTTCAACGTATTTGAGCACGCCGCACGCCTGCTGCTGCGCCAGTATCCCCCCTTCCCGGCAACCATAAAGGAAAACACACTGCCTCATTTGGTAGTGATTGGGTTGGGAAAAATGGGCGAAAGCGTGGTCATCCAGGCCGCCAGGCAGTGGTGCGAACTCAACGAAAACAACCACAACCCGCCACTGCGCATCTCCATCATTGATCTGGCTGCCAACCAAAAGTGCGAGTCCCTGGCCGTACGCTACCCGCAACTGACCAAAGTGTGCGAAATTATTCCCCTTCAAATGAACATCCGCTCAGCGCAATTTGAAAAGGGCGACTTCCTGTTCCAAAATGACCGCAAGAATAGCGCGAATGCCGTTTACATCACCGTTGATGATGATTCGCTGGGGTTGCACACCGGTTTGGTGGTCAACCGGTTGTTGCGGCACAAAAAAATCCCCATTGTCGTCCGCATGGTGGAAGATGCCGGACTGGCAACCCTGCTTCACCAGGGTCCATCCCACAACGGGTTTGAAAACTTACATGAATTCAGCATCCTCGACCAGACCTGCACCCCCGAGCTGGTATTGGGCGGTTCACATGAAATCCTGGCCCGCGCGCTGCACGAGGAATACGTCCGCGCGCAGCGACAGGCCGGAGAAACGCTTGATACCAACCCGCTACTGGTGCCCTGGAAGGCACTCTCTCCCCAGATGAAAGAAAACAACTACCGCCAGGCCGACCATATCGGCATCAAGCTCAAAGCCGTCAACCGCGGCATCACTCCTCTCACCGATTGGGCTGTCAAAAAGGATGAATTCTCTTCCGAGGAGACCGAGTACCTGGCCAGACTGGAACATGAACGCTGGTGCGCTGAGTTACGCCGCACCGGCTGGACCTACGCTGCCGGTAAGAAGGATACTGCCGCGCGCACCCATCCGGCCCTGGTGACCTGGGAGGAATTGCCCGAGGCTGATAAACAGAAAAACCGGGTCGCAGTGATTCAGATGCCCATTTTTTTAGCGCAGGCCGGATTGCAAATTTACCACATTGAATAACCCTGACCCAATCCTGCTTAATCCCAACACCCCCCCGCGCCACAAGCTTCCCTGGCCTGGCTGCCTGGCGTTGATCATTCTCAGCCTGGTTGGTTTATACTTTCTCCTCTGGGCGTTGGGCGCCTTTCTGGTGGAAAGTGACCCACTGCGGCAGGTGGACGCTCTGGTGGTGCTGAGCGGCAACAACGAGCGCATTGCCCAGGCAGCCCAGCTTAAAAAAGCGGGGTTCGCCAGCTGGGTGATTCTCACCCAGGCCGGTGAAACCTCGCCAGATTTGGATGCGCGCAAGCTGGATGTGCCTGGCGAGATGCTGCTCATCGCTCCCGGGCAGGTTACCAGCACCTATGAGGAAGCCCTGACCGTGCGCCAGTTGATGGCGCAGCGCAACCTCAAAACCTGCATCGTGATCACCGACCCCTACCATACCCAGCGCGCCCGCCTGATCTTTCGCCAGGTACTGGGGGAAGCTGACATCACCGTGTGGGTCTATCCAGTCCAAGAGCACTGGTATCGCTCCACCACCTGGTGGCAGAGTTGGGATGGCATCCAGGTCACTGTGCAGGAATATATCAAATTACTGGCCTACCTGGCCGGTTCACGCCTGGAATAAATGCAACAGAGCCGCAATTGCGGCTCTGTTGATATGGTTTTGTTTTTGGTTCTTGCTGGATTATACGGGGATAACGTTGGCGGCCTGCAGGCCCTTGGGACCTTGCTCAACCGAAAACTCAACCTTCTGACCTTCAGTCAGGCGACGATAACCTTCCATTTGAATAGCTGAAAAGTGCACGAACACATCTTCACCATCATCACGACCAATGAAGCCATATCCCTTGGTGGCATTGAACCACTTCACGGTCCCAACAAAACGATCTGCCATTACTTAATTCTCCATCTTTCTTTTTAATTTTTTCCGACTCAGGATTATCCCTCCGTCTGGTGCGCTAAGATTATCACGGTTTGAGGTTATCGTCAAGATTCCGCTGCAGCTATGGAATTGTGGTCAGAATTAAAAAAAACCCGGTGCTTGTAAGCTGCCACACTTACAACCACCGGATTGCATTAGAGGAGAATGCACCTCTATTATTGCGTCCATTTCTGAGAAAATCCTGAAAGATAGTTAAGTAAAAAATAAGAGAATATTTACCAGGTCTATTTTTGCGTGAGCAGGCGTTGAATCGCTGCTTCTGTTACTGCTCCCTGGCGCAAGATTACGGGAACCTTCCGGGTGCAATCCACCACCGTGGAAGGAACGCCACCGGTCACCTCTCCCCCATC
>CAYVOX010000059.1:0-17347 GCA_964453035.1 uncultured Anaerolineaceae bacterium | reverse complement strand
CCGCTGGAGGGTGAATCTCGCGCTTACACCGGCACCGCGGTTGAAGAACCTGGCGATGCTGCCAATGCGCGCACCCTGGCAAACAGCCTGCGGCGCATCACGCTGGATGACGTCAACAGCGCGCAAAACCCCGCCGTTTTACGCCACCCCAACGGCCTGCCCTTCAGCCTGAGCAACCTGTTCCGCGGCGGAGACCTGGTGCAAAACGCAACTGGCGTGCTGGGCTATGATTTTAGCCTCTACCGCATCATCCCCACCGGCCCGGCGGATTACACCGCCGTCAACCCGCGCCCGGCTGCGCCGGAAGATGTGGGCGGCAGCATGAAAATCGCCGCCATGAACACCCTCAATTACTTCCTCACCGCCGATTACCCCACCGGCAACATATTGGATAACACATGCGGCCCCCTGCAAAACGTGGAATGCCGCGGTTGGGATTCAGACCAGGTTGATGAATTCACCCGCCAGCGCACCAAGCTGCTGCAGGCGCTCAAAGGCCTGGATGCGGCTGTCATCGGTCTGAACGAAGTTGAGAACACCCCCGGCGTTGAACCGCTGGCGGATCTCGCGTCTGGCTTAAATGACCTTCTGGGTGCCGGAACTTACAGCTACATCGACACCGGCATCATCGGAACGGATGCCATTCGCGTCGGCATGCTTTACAAACCCGCCCTGGTGACACCGGTTGGCGCTTTCAAGCTGCTCACCACGGAAGTTGATCCCCGCTTCCTGGATACGAAGAACCGCCCCACCCTGGCGCAAACCTTTGAAGAAAACAGCACCGGCGCGCGCTTCACTGTGGCGGTCAACCACCTCAAATCCAAGGGCTCAGCCTGCGACGACGTCGGAGATCTTGATCTCGGCGACGGGCAGGGCAACTGCAACGTTACCCGCACCCTGGCAGCCCAGGCCCTGGTGGATTGGCTGGCCTCCGACCCGACCGGCTCCGGCGATGCGGACTTCATCATCCTGGGCGACCTCAACTCCTACGCCATGGAAGATCCCATCACTGCCATAAAAGCCGGCCCGGATGACCTCGCCGGCACCGCGGATGATTACACCAACCTCATCTACAATTACCAGGGCAAGTACGCCTACTCCTACGTCTTTGACGGGCAGAACGGCTACCTCGACCACGCCCTGGCTAACGCCGGCATGGAAGCGCAGATCACCGGCGTGGCGGACTGGCACATCAACGCCGATGAAACGGACGTGTTGGATTACGACACCTCCTTCAAGCCGCCTGCTCAGGATGCGCTCTACGAACCCAACCAGTACCGCACCTCCGATCACGATGCGGTCATCGTTGGCCTGTACCTGACCAACCTGCCCCCCACGGTTGACATCATGCCCCTGTACGCCACCCCGGTCAACGTTCCGGTGACGCTCAGCGCCGTCGGGTTCGACCCCGAAGGCAAGGACCTCGCCTACGCCTGGGACCTGGATAACGATGGCTCCTTTGATGATGCATCCGGCGCAAGTGTCGTCTTTTCCGCTGCTGTCACGGGCATCTATCCCGTTGCGGTCCAGGTGACGGATATCGGCGGCCTGACGGCGGTTGACACAGCCAATGTGGCGGTTTACAACCCCGCCGGCCTGTTTGTCACCGGCGGCGGCTGGATCAGCGCGCCGGAGGGCAAGGGTGAATTCTCCTTCGATGCCAAGTACGTCAAGAAGAATCCCTACCCGGTGGCGGTGGTCAGCTACATCATCGAAAAAACCGGCCTGACCTTCACCGGCAGCACCTACAACTGGCTGGTTGTCAATGGGCGCTACAGCTGGCTGCGCGGCACCGGCATCTTCAACGGCGTTGCCGGGCACACCTTCCTGCTCAGCGCGGTGGATGGCTCAACCAAACTGGGTGGGGATGGCATCGACCGCTTCCGCATCCAGATCTGGAACGCAGCCGGAACGCAAGTTTACGATAGCGAACCCGGCGCGGCTGAGTACGCCCCGCCGACCGTTGCGTTGGGCGGCGGCAGCATCACCACCCACTGACCCACTGCATCAGACTGAGATAGAAAATCCTGCCCCGGTAAACGCGCCGGGGCAGGATTATTATTCCTGTTGTTTTAACCAGGGGATTCCCTGCTTGCCCGCCGCTGAGATTAAATCAAAAGGCCTGATGCTGCAAGCACCAGGCTGTTGGGTCAAAAACTCGGTTTACCGTCCGGCGGTCAGCTTTTCCTGCAGCGCCTTCAGCTCTTCCATCTTGCCTTCAGCAGCCAGTTTGGCCTGCTGCGGCCAGGAAGCGGGCTTTGCAAATTGTAGGCCGTTTTCTCGCAGCAGTTTTTCCAACACAGCAACATCCACGTCGGCAAGCTGGGCAAACGTGGCAATGCCGTTGCTCTTGAGCAGCGCGGCAATCTTGGGGCCGATGCCCTCGATGATGACCAGGTCGTCCGGAACCACCGGCGCGACTTTGACGGGCGCTGCTTTTTCCGCCACAACTGGCGCAGCTTTTTCTTCAACCTCAGCAACCGGAGCGGTCTTCGTGTGCGCCTGTTCCTTCTTTATGCCCCAAAAAATGAGGAAAAGGGTAATGGCGATGGCAACAACGCCGATAATCAAGCCAACCGTTTGTTCCATTTCATCCTCCTGTTACACACTGGATATGATGACTATAGTGCAGGTTGCGTGGGATGTCAAATTATTCTGCCATTGAATCAAGAAGCTACCTGCCCAACCTGCAATAACCTGGCAGCGTTTGCGAAGTACACCTTCTCCAGAACTTCAGGCGGCAGGGATAAGCCGTAAATCCGCCAGCGGCCCTGAGAAGGTATCTCGCGCAGGCCGTAATTGAAGTATTCGTCATCCGTCTCTAAAAAGCGGTAATACAGCCGGTAGGCATCCAACCGGGGAGCCATATCCATGCCAAACAGGATGCGGTCGGCATGTTGGATGAAAAAACGCCGGGCGGAGTACGGCTGGCGGCCCAACTCCGCGATGCGCGCGCTGATATCAATGAAATAATTCGGGCAGCGTGCCAGCATCTGGCTGACCCACGCCAGGTTTTCGGCATAGCAGCCCACATGCGCGCCGATGAAAGTGGTGCCCGGGTGCCGCTGAACCAGGTTGAACAGGCCCTGCATCACCTGCATAAACGGCGGGAAGGGCGGGCTGGGGAATTGCCAGTCAGGGTTGGCCTGCAACTCCTCCCAGCGCTCGTTGGTTTCATCCAGCGGGTCAAAGAAAGCCACCGGGTCGCCCACGTGGATCAGCACCGGCAACTTCAGTTCACCCGCCGCCTGCCAGATGGGTTCCAGCCGGTCGTCATCCACCCCCACCAGCGCGCCGTGCTGGTCTCGCACCGTCAGTCCCAGGCCTTTCCAGATCTTTAATCCCCGGGCGCCCCAACTAGCCTGAACCCTCAGGCGCTCTGCCGCCCACTCGCCAAAACGCTCGCCGAATTCAGGCCAACGGTCCCACTCCACGCCCCCAAAGATGGAAAAGCGCTCCGGGTAAGGCGCTTTGAAATGCTCCAGGTGCTTCTGCAGCAAACCCTCTCCCCAGCCGCCGTCCAGGTCAACCAGGTGCCGCACCTCCGCTGCCTCCAGCACGTCAACCAGTTCAGCCGCGGGGCGCAGGTCCCAGCCGCCGCCAAAAGCCTCTCCCAGGTGGTTGTGGGCGTCAATCACCGGGAAGAGCGGCTTTTCAACCAACGTTGTTTTGGTCACCAGTTTTGGGCGCGGTTTGAAGTTGGCAAGCAGCATAAGCCTTCCCTATGGTTTCTATTCTGTGAATCCTGCTGTTTTTGGATAGGTCAAATCAGAACGGCGGTGCCGTTCTGATTTGAAAGATCAACCATTTGGGTGTGAGGGACTCAGTGACCGTAACCGCGCCCGGTGATGTAATTCTCCATCTGGTCAATGGTGGATTGCTGGTCTGAAATGATGGCCTTGACGATATCGCCAATCGTCACCATCCCAACCAGTTTACCCTTATCCACCACAGGCAGGTGGCGGAAGCGTTTTTCGGTGGCAATCGTCAGGCAGTCTTTGATGGTGGTTTCGGGCGAGACGGTATAGACGGCTTTGGTCATCAATTCACCCACCGTAGTGGTTTTCGAAGAGCGCCCGCGCAGAATGACTTTTCGAGCGTAGTCCCGTTCGGAGAAAATTCCAACCAGCTTTTCTTCTTTTACAACCACTAAAGCACCAATATCTTTTTCTGCCATGATTTCCAGGGCTGTAAAGACGGTCTCATCAGGCCCTACTGACCATACATCGGGCTTGTTACGGATAATTTGACCTACTGTGATGGACATGGAACCCTCCCTTCATTTCTAAAGATTGGACGGTAATTGTCATTATACAGAAGCAAATCGCTGTAATCAATAGATTACAATTAGTATTATTTTTCACGAACCTGAGCGGCGCCAGCGCCCTCCCGTTGATCCCCTTCACGCCAGGGAGGGATTCGTTGACGCTGAAACTCAACCCCCATCCATCATCATCAAGCGGATTGTGATTGAAAATCAAGTTCAGGCGTGCTATAGTGAATGTGCCTGATTGATGGCTTTCGGGGGTTATTGGTTTTATCCACAAACCGTAATTCCTTTTATCCAACGCGATTTCATTACAATTGACGCCCTTCTTTACCGCAAGAAGCTCGAACAAGGAGGTTAGTCATGAGTAAGGTTGTTCGTATGGTAGTGTTAATTGTGCTGGTGGCAGGCAGCCTATCAGCGCAAACCGTGCAGGCTAACAGCACGGCTCTCGATCCCCTCCCCACCTGCGCATCCCTGGGCGGCACGCCCTCCACGCTGAACAGCGCGGAAATCTGCACCTGGATGTCGCCCGCGCCCAATGGGGATATCGTCATTTTTGCCCACGGCTATGTTCCCCCCGGCGTTCCTCTCAGCGCGTTTTACACCCAGTTGATTCTCCCGGATGGAACCAACATCCCCTCGCTGGTCACCAGCCTGGGATATGCTTTTGTCACCACCAGCTACCGGAAGAACGGCCTGGCGGTCAAAGAAGGCGTCCTGGATGTGCGCGACCTGGCGCTATCCCTGAAGGCAAAGTACCCATCCGCTAATATCTACCTGATTGGCGGTTCGGAGGGCGGGCTGGTCACCACCCTGGTAGCTGAGAAGTACCCCACCACCATCAAAGCCGGGCTGGCTATGTGCGGTCCCATCGGCGACTTTCCAAAACAAATCAACTACTTCGGGGATGCACGGGTTGTTTTTGATTACTTCTATCCGGGCGTGATCCCTGGCAGCCCGGTGGCGATCCCCGATAGCACCCTCCTGGCCTGGAATGCGGGGACGCTCCCGGCAGCGATTATCACTGCCCTGGCGAGCGACCCGGCTAAAACAAAGCAATATCTCAACGTCACCAAAATCCCTTATGACTCGGCCGTTCCCGGCGCTCTGACCGAAACCGTGCTGGGCGTCCTGTGGTACAACATCTTCGCCACCAACGAAACGCGTATTGAGCTTTACGGCGGCCCGGTGAACCTGGCTACCAACCAGGGACAGCCCTTCAACAACAAGTATAAGTGGTACACCGGCTCGCTCAATGACTGGCTGCTCAACAAAAATATCGCCCGCTTCCTGCCAGACCCGAAAGCGTTGACCGAAATCAGCAAATACTACCAAACCTCCGGCAGGTTGAGCATCCCCCTGGTCACGTTGCATAACACGCAAGATCCAGCCGACCCGTATTGGCATGAGACGCTCTACAATCTCAAG
Organism: uncultured Anaerolineaceae bacterium; assembly: GCA_964453035.1. Classification (GTDB taxonomy): domain Bacteria; phylum Chloroflexota; class Anaerolineae; order Anaerolineales; family Anaerolineaceae; genus CAYVOX01. The sequence goes on along the minus strand of CAYVOX010000059.1, from coordinate 11,649 downwards.
GTAATCGCCTCCGGGTCCCTGGCCAAACACATCAACCTGCCCGTTTTCCGAGTCGGGCACTGCAATTTCACCGCGGGTGAGGCGGTCTTTGCCTTCAGCGTGATGCTGACCATGGCCGGAGAGCCCCTGCCCTTCACAGCCGTGGAAAAAGCCTTGCCAACCGAGAAAATGCTCAAACCGTACCGGGATATGCAAAAAGCCAACCCCGGTCTCCTCAAAGATAAGTAAACTCATCCCTCTCTCTCCCCTCAAAGCACTGGCAGGACTCCCCCCTGCCAGTGCGGTTTAAACTAACATTTCTGTTGATTGTGATTTTCCCCCATTTTCTCTATCATTAATTTATCATTTCTTTCCTTCAGTCATTGGAGATAACATGGCGCGAATAATCTCAATCGTTGCAACCTTTTTATTCATTATGAGCAGCTTCATTCCAGCCGGGCAGGTCCACGCCCAGGATACCAACAGCCTGGTGATGAAGCTCTTTCAGGAATTCAGCCAGGTTAATAAGTTCCCACTCCCGTCGATCAGTTGGGATACCTTTGCATCAGCGCGCAACAACAATTCAGGTGATTTGCCCGCCATCCTCACCAAACCGCTGACCGCCACCCGCGGCCTGCCCAAATCTACCAGTTCAGGCCAGGTTTACGAAGGCAATTTTTTGTATTACACCCCCGGTGGTGAGTGCCTCCGCATTGAAATGTACAATGGCGAAGCCATCGTTTACGGCGGCTACACCCTCATCGTGGTCATCGCGGAATACACCTCACCGGATGGCGCTGCCAGAGCTGTTGAAAACTATCTCAATGATGTCAAAGAAAGCCTTACCAAAGAGGATAAATTACAGTCCAAAGCCATCGCGGTGCGTCAATCGCGCGGGTATGAATATTCTGTGTTGAGAGAACGAACCGTTGAAGGCTCGAACAACAAGAAAACTTCAGAATTTCACCAGATCCGCCTGTGGTCTCAGGGAAAATTCTTCGTCTATATCGATGGGAACTATGAGGGCTGTCCCACCAAAGGTCCTGATCCCTTCGCGCTCAGCGACCAGCTCTACGATCTGGTGAGCAAGCACCTGTCCCCCTCACCGGTCGCTCCCCCAATACCCACAGTGACGCCCTCAGCCGCCCGCATCTTGCAGGGTAAAGTCACGGATGGAAACAATCACGCCCTGCCCAATCTGTTCGTCCGGTTGGTTTACGGCACCAACGAGGAGGTGACCCGCACCGATGAAAATGGCGTGTATAAATTCTCCAACCTGCCCGGTGGAGCCGTTCAGGGTTACAACCCGCAAAAGGATAAGATTCACATCGAAGTGATGCTTCAATACCTGGATACCCCGCCCGTCAAACAACGCGTTTATGACCCCATCTACCAGTTATTTATGGAACGAGTTGACGCTCAGACGCTCGTCAGGGTAACCGGTGCCGATATCACACTGGCAGCCGGGAACGCTGCTACCACCTTCGACCTCGACCTGGGCAATGCCAGCGCCATTCGTTCCTCCAACCCACCCATCGCCAGGCTCAAGAAAGCCGGGCTGGTCTATTATCACCTAAGCCGCGCGCTGGCAATGGCCGTTAAGATGGGCCCGCCGCTGACCATGCTGCCCATCGACGTGCTGCTCGACCACGCCCCCCTGCCGGATAGCCCAGATTCCAATGCCTGGTGGGATGGAACCCGCGGCACCCTTGTCAAACCCCGCCCTTCGATCAATTACACTAAAGCCTTTCTGGATCGAGCCGTGGCTGAAGTTGCTTACGTCACTTACCATGAATTCGGTCATCACTTCATGGCCGATACCTACGGTGATTTTCTACCGGTCGCCACCGGTCGCACGCCTCACGCCGGTTACTGCGTGAACCTAAGCAGCAATGACTCGCGGGTTGAAGGCTGGGCTGTCTTCTTTGCGGGTTTGGTCTTTAAAGATATCAATAAAGTTGCCGAGCCCTGGATTATGCACCGCGACGCAACCGTCAAATATGATCTTGAAACCAACCTCACTGCCTGGCAAAACGAGCGCTCAGCCGTTGCCTACCTGCTGTGGGATCTGATTGATAGCTCGCAAACCTACCCCGCCAAGGGCGCAGATGACGACCCCATTTCAATCAGCCTGAATGCACTGTGGGATGTCATCGCCAACGGCACCAGCACTCAGCCAGGCTCCAACCAGCACATCTATGACATGGTCGATTTCTATGAAAACCTGAAATTGAAGGGGATTGGCCAGCAAGATTCCAACCAGAATAACCGCACCGACCTGGATGATGTCTTCATCCTGCATGGGTTCTACGAGGTTAACAGTTCCACCGACACTTCCTACCAGCCCGGCGCCAAAATTGGCTGGACGTCCCACGAACGTTACCTCAAGCTCAGAGACCAGAACGGTGTGGACCACTGGTGCGAGGCTATCAAACCCCGCCGCACGGACCCCCTCCTGCCCGGTTCCTACATCAACATTGATCTCAAGGACGTCACCCCTTCCACAACCCTCAAAGCTGAGGTCAGTTACAGCCCGCCCAACGCCTGGCGCAGTTACAGCTTTGAATTTACAGCCGGCGATGTCTCCAACGGGCGCATTTACCTGCTTCTGCCGCCCCCCCAGGAGCCAGCCACCGTGCGCATCACCGGCGCAGGGCTCACGATCGGCGATATGCCCATCGAAATCACCAGCGAAGAGTTCTGGAAGAATGTGCTGACCGGCACAGACCAACCCGTGAAAGGTGCCACGCTTAATATTAAACAGGGACCTGCAAGCTGGATCCTGGGGTTCGTCATTGGCGGGGTTGGACTGGCGGTGTTGATCCTCATCCTCGGGTTGACCCGCTTCAGGCGGCAAACCGCCCGCCCGTTTGCACTGTATCGCTCCGCGCCCTGGAACCCCCCACCGCGTAGCGCCACCCCGCCTGTGCAAAACCAGCAGCCGCCGCGCTGGGTGCCGCCACCCCGCAAAAAGTAGATAAAGTACCCCGGTCACTTTGATTGCGCGTTGAGCCGGGTTAATCTACAATCACACCATGGGACAAGATCAGGTTTTTATCGGAGTTGAACTTCAACACGCCTGGCGGCTGTACACGCTCGCAGCGCTGGATGCTAACCTCAAATTGCTGGCGCTTCATCAGGGCCGCTTATCTGAGGTGGTTGCCTACCTGCCTGAAAACCACCCTGTCTTAGCAGCTATCTGCGCCCCGTTGAAGCCCAACCGAGGGCGCATGCAGCGCGAGGAAATCCGCGCCGGTTTATTCTCAGCCCTGCCCGGTAATCATTCCGCTGAGATGCGCCAGGTGGAATACGAATTGCTCTCGCGCGGGCTGCCTGCTCCCAGAACCCCTCCGGTCGGAAATTTCACGCCTGCCTGGATGCGGCGCGGTCAAAAACTGGTACAGGAGTTGACCAACCTCGGCTATGCGCAGTTCAGTGAGGCTGAAACCCGCAATCAGCTCATCGAAACCTGCCCCGAAGCCATTTTTACTTCCCTCCTGGGCCATACCCCCTTCCCCGCCGATGCGCTCGAAGGACGCATTCAGCGCCAGTTGGTGCTGTGGGATAACCGCCTGCCCGTGCGCGACCCGATGACCTTCTTCGAAGAAGTTACCCGCCACAAATTGCTGCGCGGCATCCTGCCAGACCAGGCCATCCTGCCCATTGCGCAGCTCAACGCGCTGGCTGCTGCTCACGCCGCCTATCTCGCCGCCATCCATCCAGAACGGGTGACCCGCTACGGCGAACCTGAAGAAGGTGAAATTGTCCTGCCCGCGTTCTGGAAGCCCGAAGCGATCGAATAACCCGGCGCTTCACCCTGCTTCTTTCGCCCTCCAAAAAACTTTATGCAAAACTGGAAACCCGAATCGGTTTATGTTACCATTCGGACAACAGGAGTCTGACATGAACGTGAAAATGTGGCTTAAAGCCTTGCAGGTCATTCCCCGGCTCGAGAAGGGTGAATGGGAAGAATTGGATATCATTTCGCGCTGGCTGATTGCCACGCGCGCAGCTGTGCTGTTGATGACCTTCATCTCCGCAGCAATTGCCGGGCTGCTGGCAGCTCGCGCAGGTCAATTCGATTTTACACGCTGGCTGCTGCTCACCATCGGGCTGGTTTTTGCGCACGCCACCAACAACCTCATCAACGACTACACCGATTTCAAGCGCGGCGTGGATAAGGATAACTACTTCCGCACCCAGTACGGCCCTCAACCCCTCCAGGCTGGCTTGATGAGCGAAAAAGAACTGCTGGCTTACGCCGGAGTCACCGGGATGATTGCGCTGGCAGCCGGCATACCACTGGTTATCTTTGGCGGAACAACCGCCCTCCTGCTGCTTCTGGCAGGCGTTGTTTTTGTTCTCTTCTACACCTGGCCGCTCAAATACATCGGCCTGGGAGAAATCGCGGTGATTCTCATCTGGGGACCGCTGATGGTGGCGGGGGGCTACTACGTCATCACCGGCGCATGGGATTGGAACATAGCCCTGGCCAGCCTGCCCTATGCCCTGGGACCGACCACCGTTCTTTTTGGCAAGCACATTGATAAACTGGCTCAGGATAAATCCAAAGGCATCCACACCATGCCGGTCATTCTCGGCGAAAAGGCAGCCCGGTTGACAGTGCTGGGCATGATCGCTGCGATGTATCTTCTGGTCGTCGCCCTGGTGGCAGCGGGTGTTTTCTCACCCATCATGCTCATCATCGGAGCAGCCCTCATCACCATTCCCCGGGTCTGGGGTATCTACAAGAATCCCAAACCGGCTGAAGCACCCGCCAGTCTACAGGAAGGCATCTGGCCCTTATGGTTTTCGGCTGTTTCCTTCTATCATAACCGCGCTTATGGGTTATTACTAATGCTGGGTCTAGTTCTGAGCGTGATTTTCAAATAATGGAGGGTGCCTATGGCGGCAATCCGAACAAAAGCTGACCTGCTAAAAGCCATCCAGGCGGAGCGGCGGCGACTTGAGCGCCACCTGGCGGAAATAAACCCGGCCAACTTCTCTGAACCCGGCGTGTGCGGCGTATGGAACCTCAAAGACCTGCTGGCGCACCTGGCAGCCTGGGAACAGACTTTTCTGTGCTGGTATGCAGACCGCGATGCGATGCTTAACCATGAAGAGCCCGCCGAAGTCCAAACAATGAAGGCCATTCACCGTTATAACGCCCAGCTCTACGAACAATACCGCGATTGGTCGCTGGATAAAGTGCTGGGTTTTTTCCACCGTTCTCACAGCCAAGTCTACGCAGTGGTAGAGCAAATCCCGGAAGAGGACCTGTTCATCCACAACCGTTACCCCTGGACCGGGCGGTGGACCCTGGCTGATTTCATCATCGCCAACACCAGCAACCATTACCTGTGGGCCAAGAACCTCATCATCCGCTGGAAAAAGGCGAACATATCTTGACAATCGCCCTCTCCGATGTATAATCCTTGTATCAAGCCGACCCGGGACAGCGCTTCTTGAGCGCCTTTCAGAGAGCCAGCGATTGGTGCGAGCTGGCAGGCCAAAGACCGCCGTCCATCCCGGTTGTTCTAAGGAACAGGCTGCTTTCGCAGGGGTGGAGAATCCCCCACCGTAAGAAAGCCGGAGGTCCCGTTAAAGCCAAAACAAGGCTGCCCTGAGAACTGGCGGCAAATGCAGGTGGCACCACGAGCGCCCCCTCGTCCTGCAAAGCGGAGGGGGCGTTTTTTATTACACCAAGGAGGTGCAAATGTTAGATATCAATCTGGTGCGAGAGCACCCCGAACTCGTCCGTGCAGCGCTGCTCAGGCGCAACATGGATACCGCCGTCGTTGACCAGCTCCAGAGCCTGGATGGCGAGCGCAGAAGCCTGCTGACCCAGGTGGAGGCGCTTAAAGCCGAGCGCAACACCGTCAGCCGGGAAATCGGCAAAATGAAAGAACCCGCCCAGCGCCAGGAAAAAATTGACGCCATGCGCCATGTCGGCGATCAGATTTCCGCCCTGGATGAGCGCGTCCGCCTGGTTGAAGAGCAACTGCAGGGCGTGGTGATGACCATCCCCAACATCCCGGATGAGCAGGTGCCAGAAGGTAAAGATGAGCACGAGAACGTCGTGGTGCGAACCGCGGGCGCCATCCCGGAATTTGACTTCACGCCGAAAGCACACTGGGATCTCGGCCCGCAACTTGGCATCATCAACTTTGACCAGGGTGTCAAAATCACGGGCTCGCGTTTCTACGTGCTCAGCGGCGCGGGAGCGCGTCTGCAACGCGCCCTGATTGCCTGGATGCTCGATTTGCACATTCGCCAGGGTTACACCGAAAAATACACGCCCTTCATGGTCAAAGCGGAAACGCTCCTGGCTTCAGGCCAGCTGCCCAAGTTCGAAGAAAACCTGTACCACGACCACGCCGAGGATTTCTGGATGGTGCCCACCGCTGAAGTGCCCCTGACCGGTTTGCACATGGGCGATATCCTTGCTCAGGCCGAGCTGCCGCTGCGTTACACCGCCTACACGCCCTGTTTTCGGCGCGAAAAGATGAGCGCCGGGCGCGATGTGCGCGGCATCAAACGCGGGCACCAGTTTGACAAGGTGGAGATGTATATTTACTGTGAGCCAGAGAACTCTCAGCAGGAGCTGGAGAAAATGCTGGCAGATGCCGAAGAAACCTGCAGACTGCTGGGGTTCACCTATCGCATCATCAAGCTGTGCAGCGGTGACCTGGGTTTCAACGCCCGCATCACCTACGACCTGGAAGTGTGGGCTCCCGGTTGCGGCGAGTGGCTGGAAGTATCATCGGTCAGCAACGTGGGAGATTTCCAGGCGCGGCGCGCTAACATCAAGTACCGCCCGGTTGAAGGCAAGGTGCGCCTGGTGCATACCCTCAATGGCTCGGGTTTGGGCATGCCGCGCACGCTGATTGCCGTCCTGGAAAACTACCAGCAGGTTGACAGCTCCATTGTAGTTCCAGATGTGCTGCGCCCCTGGATGGGCGGCATTGAAGTGATTCGGTAGGTCCAAATGGAAATAGTTGGAACAATGGGTTTTCCCCTCATCCTTCTGGGCGTGATGATTTTTGGCCTGGCCTGCATCGTCATCCTGCCGGTGCTGCCCGGGCTGGTCATCATCTGGCTGGCGGCGCTGGTTTACGGCATTGTGACTGGCTTTACAACCCTCGGCATCATCATCAGCATCCTGATTACCGCGCTGATGATTTTTGGCAGCTTTGTGGATAATCTGCTGATGGGCGCCAGCGCCAGTAAAACCGGCGCAAGCTGGTGGTCTATCACCCTGGCATTGATCGCCGGTATGGCGGGCAGCTTTTTCTGGCCACCGTTTGGCGGGTTGATTGCCTCGCTGCTGGTTCTGTTTGCCATCGAGATGATTCGCCTGCGCAACTGGCGAAAAGCGCTGCAATCCACGCGCAGCATGGCGATGGGCTGCGGTTGGGCGGTTGTAGCCCGGCTGGGCATCGGCCTGGTGATGATTTCACTGTTTGGCATCTGGGTACTTTTAGGAATCTCAGGATTATGAACAAAAAGACCGGCTTCCAAAAAATGGAGGCCGGTCTTTTTTATTGCTTATGAGGCGCCCTAATCGTGCGCCAGGTAGGCTTCGAGCATGAAAATGTTCTTCTCGCCGGATGCTTCAACCACTTTGAGCAAGCCTTCCATGGTGGAAACCTCTTCAAGCTGTTCGGTCACAAACCAGCGTAAGAAGTCCTGCCCGAGGTAATCTTTTTGTCCAATGGCTAATGTCATCAAATCATTGATGCGGCGGGTCACTTCCAGTTCCCACTTGAGCGAGAGCTGCACAGCTTCCTTGACCGACTTGAAAACCGCCACAGGGGCAGGCACAGCGGGAATAGCCACATCGCCGCCCGCTTCGGAAACATACTTGATGAATTTCATGGCATGTTCGCGTTCTTCTTCGCCCTGCTTGTAGAACATCTTGGCCATGCCTTTGAGCGCCAGGCTGTCAAAATAAGCGGCGATATTGGTGTACTGGTGAGAGGCTGCCAATTCATGCCCAACCTGTTCCATGATAGCCGCAGCAAGTTCTTTACTAATCATCATTGTTCAATCTCCTTTAATTATTTTATATTTTTTATCAATTTACTTTATATTTATATCATGACTTTATAAGAAATGCATTAGATTGCACCAGCTTTGGCGCGTGCCTGGTAAGCCATGTATAAGGCTATCGATCCAGCCACAGCGGCGTTGAGGCTTTCTACCTTTCCCACCATACCCAGGCGGACTAAATGGTCGCAAGATTTACGAATCAGGGCGCGCATGCCCTCGCCTTCACTGCCCACAACCAGGGCCAACGCCCCGTCCAGCCGCGCCTGTTCGATGGGCTGCACCTCAGGGCTGCCTTCCAGCCCATAGACCCAGACGCCCTCTTCTTTGAGCGTATCCAGCGCCTGCGCCAGGTTTAGCTGCGCCACCAGCAGATGCTCACTGGCACCCGCTGACGCACTCACCACAGCCGGGGTGACGCCAGCCGCGCGCGCCAGGGGTATGAGCACACCATGCACACCCACGGCCTCAGCCGTGCGCAGCAACGTGCCCAGGTTTTGCGGATTTTGAATGACATCCAGCACCAGCAGAAAAGGCGCCTGCTGGCTTTTATTAGCCAGCGCCTGGATATCCTGGAGCGTGCTGTACGGATAGGCGCTGGTTTCAAGCGCCACCCCCTGGTGGGTTTCATCCAGTCCATCCAACTGACTGCGCTGCACCCACTCTGGCTTCAAACGGCGTTCCACTGCCAGGTGAATGATCTCCGCAATGCGGCCTTTCTCCTCCACGCCGCGCGCCAGCCACAGCCGAAAAACCTGCCGGCGGCGGGCTTTGAGTGTCTCCAATACCGGGTTGCGCCCGACAATCCATTCTTTCATGCTTATTTTTCCCAACGCCAGGTGGTGCCCTCTTTGCTGTCCTCAAGGATAACACCCAGCCCTGCCAGCCGCTGTCGGACTAAATCCGCCAGTTGGTACTGTTTGGCGGCACGCAGTTCGCGGCGCAGGTCAATCAAAAGGCCAATGAACGGATCAGCTGCCTGGTTGCCTTTTTCAACCTGTTCCAGGCGCAGCCCCAGCACGCCAGAGAGACCGCGCAACACATCCTGAGCGGGTTTCAGTTGTTCATTCGTTGCCCCATCGGCTCGTGCCTGGTTGATGACGCGCACCAGGTCAAACAGCTGCGCCAGAGCCCCGGATGAGTTAAAATCATCATCCATCGCGGCAATAAAGCCCTCTTGCACAGCCTGAGTCTGCTGAACCAGCGCCTTCAGGTTGGCCTCTGGCGCGCCACTTACTCCCGGAAGCGCCTGTCGCAGCGCGGAGTGCAGCCTATCCAATCCCCGCCCGGCCTGGTCCAGCACATCCTCGTTGAAGGTGAGCGGATTGCGGTAACCGGAATTGAGAATGGTGAAGCGCAGTTCGTCGGCGGTATGCTCCTTGAGAAAATCATCAATGCTGATGACGTTGCCAATTGACTTGGACATCTTCTCACCGCTGAAATTGAGCATCCCGTTGTGCACCCAGTAACGCGCAAAGGGCTTGCCGGTATAGCACTCAGATTGGGCTATTTCATTTTCATGGTGCGGAAACACCAGGTCGTTACCGCCGCCGTGGATATCAATTTGCTCGCCCAGGTGGCGCAAGTTCATCGCTGAGCATTCGATGTGCCAGCCAGGACGACCCTTGCCCCACGGGCTATCCCATGCGGGCTCGCCAGGTTTGGCGGTTTTCCAGAGCGCAAAATCGAGCGGGTCTTCTTTTAGCTCGCCAATCTCAATGCGCGCGCCGGATTTCATATCCTCAATTCGCCGGCCCGAAAGTTTGCCGTAAGTTTCATCCCGTTGAACTCTGAAATACACATCGCCGCCGGCTTCATAGGCATAACCCTTCTCAATGAGCCCCTCGATCATGGCGATAATGGTGTCCATTTCGAGCGTGGCGCGTGGGTAAGCCACTGCAGGCAGCACATTGAGCTCAGCCATGTTGCGCCGCAGCACATTGATGTATTCTTCTGTCAGTTGAAAGGGGTCCTTGCCAAGCTGGTTGGCGCGGTTGATGATTTTATCATCCACATCGGTGAAATTGGTGACGTGCAGCACTTCATAACCGCGGAATTGCAGGTAGCGGCGGATAATATCAAAAACCAGAGCAGACATGGCATGCCCCACATGCGGATTGGCGTAAACGGTCACCCCGCACACATACATGCGCACTTTGCCGGGTTCCAGGGTTTCAAAATCCTCTTTTTTCCGCGTCAGTGTGTTGTAAATCTTGATGCTCATAGCTCCATCCTCATTTTTCATCCGGCCTGGCAAAAATCATGCGCCCGGCCGCAGTTTGCAAAACCTTGGTCACAGTCACCTGGATTTCACGATTCATGTAATCGCGTCCATTTTCCACCACCACCATCGTTCCGTCATCCATATAGCCCACCCCCTGGTTAATCTCTTTGCCGTCCTGGATGACGCGAATGGCCAGGATCTCACCCGGCAGCAGAGCCGACTTGACTGCGTTGGCCAGTTCGTTAACGTTAAGAATCGTCACGCCCTGTACCTCGGCGATTTTGTTGAGATTGTAATCATTGGTCAGAATCGGACAGCGCATCTGCCGGGCCAGGATGACCAGCTTGTCATCCACTTCGCGCACGCCTTCAACGTCAATATCGCTGATCCGCACCTGGTTGCCCGGTTCCTTCTGTAATTGCGAAAGCACTTCCATCCCGCGTCGACCGCGCTGGCGGCGCAGGCCGTCGGGGCTGTCGGCGATGTATTGCAGCTCAGCCAGTACAAAACGTGGAATCAGAAGCGACCCGGGCAGAAAACCTGTCCGGGCGATATCGGCAATACGACCGTCTATAATCACGCTGGTATCCAGCAAAATGCTGCGATTTTCCCAGTTCGCAGCCGGCTTTGAACCCTCACTTTTCCCGCCTGTGCGCCCACCCAGACTGGTCAATAAATCAAAAATATCCATCTGGCGCATCACAAAAACGGCTGCGCCTAGATAGCCAAACAGAATCACGCCCAGGAATGGCAAAAACGAACCCAACGGAGCCGGGAGCAGGGAAAGAGGATACGCTAATAAAGCCGCAATAACCAGACCAATCACCAAGCCCGTCACAGCTGCCAGTAAAATCTTGGCTGAAATCCGCGCAAACAAACTGCGCAAAGCCCGAACCGGATAAATTGTGATGAAGGGAGTAACGACCAGACCAAATAATGCGCCTACCAGACCAATCGTAATGGCATACCATTCTGTTGAAAAAGTCGTCGGGCCCGGGTTTTGATTGGCAACATTGCCAATCGTCAGGCCCAGAGAAACACCAACAACCGCAAAAACAACCATCCCCACCAATTTCACCGCGAAATCAATGCTCATAAATCCTCCACATAGATTGTTAAAGAACAAAATGATAAATAAAGCCGGTGACTTAAAGATGATAGCATGTTTACAGGCGCAAGTCAATTAAATTCAAATAGGAAGCGCGCAACAACCAGAATTCTTGTACGGTCTCCAAGTCAACCCCGGGCGCAAGCTGGTGATTGACAGTTGAAGCGCACTCATGATAAAATCTGAGCCGTTGCATGCCCCCATCGTCTAGTGGCCCAGGACGTGGCCCTCTCAAGGCCAAAACCGGGGTTCGAATCTCCGTGGGGGCACAAAAATCAGGTTGCCGCAA
>CAYVOX010000058.1:0-17859 GCA_964453035.1 uncultured Anaerolineaceae bacterium | reverse complement strand
AAGGATGACAATAAAGAGCAATCTCGCGGTGAATTTGGTCATGTTCAACCTTTCATTAAGTTTTGGGGGATCGTGTGAGGCTGGTTTCCCTCGCAGCAACATCCCCATTATACTCAAAATCACCGAACTTGAGGATGATGCCGGCCTTCAGGTCTGCGCATCCCGCGGTAAGGTGATTTTGAGTAAAACAGGCTATTGAGGAGGATCGGATAATTTCACAACATCGTTACGGTTTGGGAATAGGCAAGTCCTGATAATCCAGCTTTCCCAGGTCAATCGTATCGCCAGCTTTCAGCGTCAGCAGGATAGCCTCGCTCCCCTTCGGGTTCAACAGCAGCGCCGCGGTGGTGGCATTATCCAGGATGACAGCATAGCGTCCCGGAGGCACATTGACGAACGTGAATTCTCCCAGGCTGTTGGTGAGCGCATTGGGATCCTTCTGCTGGTTCATCGAAGCCACAATTTCCTTGCCCTTGGCATCCGTCAGCACGCCGCCCAGGTATAAGTTCTGCAACTTGACCGGCTTTCCATTCAACAATAAGACGCCCTTCACCACCGCTTTAGATTTATCCAGGGTTGGCGCCTGGGTGGGTTTGGGGTCCACGGGCGCCGGGTAACCCGAGTTTGGAGCCGGGTAAGGCTGGTAAGCGGTTGGCATGGGGTACCCCGATGGGTCAATTTTGGTGGGCGTGGTGGTTTTCTGCTGGTCGCAGGCCGCCAGGGTAACCGCGAATAGGAGTAAAAGGGCTATTTTTAAGAACTGCTTCATAACGAACTCCTTGAAATTTGCAACAAAAGGAGGTGACTGCATAGTCACCTCCTTCTGAAAGGGAGAACAGGCTACTGGTTAATTCCTTCGTAAATCATGAAACCGTCTGAGATTCGGAGGAATGTTTGGGCAATTTCATTCACCTGGCCAACAATCTTGGCGTCTCCACCCGTCGCAATGCAGGTGGCTCCACCCACGTAGTTGTAGGCAATCTTGTTGTACTGGATGTCGTTCAGGCCTTCGCCCGGATCGAGCACAACGGGGCCGATCGAGTAGGTGGAATTGGTGAAGGTGCAGTTGACCGTGGTTGCCAGGGTGCCGACGTTCATGGCTGAAAGGCTGGTCCACAGGTTCTGAGAACCGCGGCGGTCAAAGATGGTGGGGTAAACCACTTTGGAGGTAGCCGTGGCGGGGTCAAAACCGCCGTACATAGCGCCGTCAACCGAGGTGAACTGGGTGATGACCGAGGTGAGGGGCGCATTGGCGGAATTGGCGGTGACCGCACCGGCTCCGATGAATTTGACGCCGTTAGCGCAATCCTCGCCGGCATTGTCGCGGGCAAAGGCGAACAACGCGAAGGTCTTCATCGAATTGCCAGGGATGGTCTGCTGTTCGGAGCAGGCGGTGCCAGCCATGGAAGGCGTGTAGGAAACGGTCACCACGGTTTCGGTGGCTGACTGGTTGAAGATGTTGACGCCCGTGAGAATGCCGCCGTTATTGGAGTTAATCAGGGGCATCACGGGTTTCGTCGCTGCAGCGCCAAAACCAGAGTAGGCCGTCATCACAGCCGTGGTTTCGCGCAGCACAACCGCCGCAATGGGCTGGGTGCTGGTGATGGTGGCGGGGAAGATTTTTGTAGTGTGACAGGCTTCCGCGGCCTGGTAGAAGGACTTGCTGGCATTGGGTTTGATGGTCACAGGCAGAGGCTGATTGCCAACGCAGTCGCCGTAAGTAATGGTAACGGTCGCATCGGAAGAGCCGGTGTTCTGGACGGTGAACCAGCTATCCCAGCCGCTGTTGCCTTTATCCAGCAGGGGCAGGTAAACCGAGTTCGTCCCGGCGCTGAAGCCGACGTACGAAGCCTGGGTTTTGTAATCGGAGCTCAGGATGTTGGAGATGGCGCCGAGTGGGCTATCCGAGCTGATGACCACCGACCCATTGAAGGAACCATCAATCGGGATCGGGAAGTAGAAAATCATCGTATTGGGGTCAACGGTGCGGCTGGTGGAGGTCACCAGGGTACCTGCATCCACGCCAGTGCCGCCGGCATAGTAGTCAATCACGATGTTAGCCGTCGCATCGGAAAGGTTCTGGATTTGGATACCAGAAACATACGAGAATTTCTGGGCTGAGGTCGAGGATGTGACGAAACCAACCAGGCCAAGAACCAGGGCCAAAATCAAAATGTAACGTAGAGCTTTCATTGCTTCCTCCAAAGAGTGATGTGTTGCATAGATATTACCCAATAAGCACGGGTACTTCAATAATACTTAAGGATTAATTCCTCATTTACCCGGCTTAGAAAGGCTCTTCTGGATGAATTCCTCAATGGTTTGCGCTACGTAATCCAGCATCACCGCCCCAATGCCCGGATACACCCCCACCCAGAAGGCGTTGCGCATCGCCAGGTCTGAATTGGCCAGGCTGCCAACCACCCGGAAATGCTTTTTTAGATAGGCAGGCTGGCGCGTCAGGTTTCCCCCGAAGAGCAGGCGCGTGCCCACCTTCTTTTGATTGAGATACACCACCAGTTCATCTCGCGTAAACGGCGCCGAGTCGCGCACACACATCAAAAAGCCAAACCAGCTCGGGTCGCTCCCCGGCGCCGGCTGGGGAAGGATGAAATACGCCTCCATAGGCGCCAGTTTCCGCCGCAGATATTGCCAGTTCTCTTTTCGAATCTCGATAAAGCGCCGCAGCTTCTTAAGCTGGGATAATCCCACCGCCGCCTGCATATCCGTCAGCTTCAGGTTGTAACCGATGTTAGAGTAAACGTACTTGTGGTCATAATTTGGCGGCAGCTCGCCCAGTTGCCAGTCAAAGCGCCGTCCGCAGGTATTATCCTTGCCCGGCGGGCACCAGCAATCCCTGCCCCAGTCGCGGAAGGATTCCACGCTCTTCTTCAACACCGGCGAATCCGTCACCACGCAGCCCCCCTCGCCCATGGTGATGTGATGTGCCGGGTAAAAGCTGTGCGTGGCTAAATGTCCAAAGGTACCCGTCAACTGTCCGTGCACCGTTGAGCCCAGGGCGTCGCAGTTATCCTCCAGAAACCACAAATGGTGCTTCTCAGCCAGTTGCTTCACGGCCTCCACGTCAAACGGGTTCCCCAGCGTGTGCGCCAGAAAAATCGCCCGGCTTTTAGGGCTGATAGCCCTCTCCAGCGCGGTGGTATCCGCATTAAACGTCTCAAGGTTCACATCCACAAACACCGGCACCAGCTGGTTTTGCAGGATGGGATTAACCGTGGTCGGGAACCCCGCCGCCACTGTGATAACCTCGTCGCCGGGTTTGAGCGCCTTTTCGCCCAGCGCATCCGAGGTCAGCGCAGTCAGCGCCAGCAAATTGGCCGAGGAGCCCGAATTGCACAAAATGGCATGGCGCGCGCCCAAAAAGCTCGCGAATTCCCGCTCAAACTGGTCGGCAAAGCGCCCGGTGGTCAGCCAAAAATCCAGCGCGCAATCCACCAGGGTAGAAACATCCTCCGCGTCAAACACCCTGCCAGAGACGGGTACCGGCGTCACTCCCGGCACAAACGCCGCCTCCGGCCAGGCAGCCGCAGCAAATTCAGGAATGGACTGCAGGATTTTCCTGCGCAGTTTGTCAGCGTTCATTCTGGGCTCCTTTCATCGCCGTCAATCCGGCGCGGATCCCTGGCAATGGCGCTTTGAGGATAGCATCAGCCTTGCGCGTGATTAATCCCGCCTGCAGGGGCCGCGGAGCTGCCTGTTTCAATTCCGCCGTGGAGACTGGCACAATCAGCCTGGCATCCAGCCTAAAAACGTTGGCGGCTTCCAGGGCAAACTGATAGCGGCTCACCCGTTCGGCTCCCACCAGGTTGAAAATACCGCTGTGCTGCGAACGGGTCAGTTGCACAGCAGCTGCAGCCAGCGCGGGCGCATAGGTGGGGTTGCCCACCTGGTCAGCGGGCACGCGCACCTGCTCTCCGGCGGTGGTTTTCTCCACCAGGCGGGCAATGAAGTTCTTACGCTGCGGCTCCCAACCGTAAACCACCGTTGTTCGGATAACCAGCGGCTCAACGCTCCTGCTCAGCACGCATGCTTCCGCCTCAGCTTTTTGCCTGCCGTATTCACAGATGGGGTTGGGCGGGCAATCCTCATCATACGGGCCGCTCTTGCCATCAAAAACATAATCGGAAGAGAAGTAAACCAGCCGGCTGCCAGTCAGGCGAGCGGCTTCGACCACGTGCTCCACCCCGTCCACGTTCACTTTGCGGGTTTGCTCGGGGTGGTTCTCGCATTCATCCACGTTGGTCAACGCCGCAGGCAAGAAAACCACCCTCGGGCGTGCCAAAAACATCACATCAAAGGTCTGCGCCCGGCTTCGAATATCCAGCCGCAGCCACTTGCCCCCTGGCAAGGGATGGTTGCAGTACGTTCCCACCACCGTCTGGTGCTGTCCCCTCAACGTTTGCAGCAAATGCCAGCCCACCTGCCCCGAGGCGCCAACCACCAGGACCACCATCAGCGGTTGACCAGCTTCCAATCGTAGGGGATGGGATTATTGAACGGGTCCATGCGCAGGATCTCGCCCGGGTCGTGCGGCAGCGTGGCGCAGTTGGCCACAATCGCCGGAACGGAGCCGATGCCCTTGAAGCCGTTCCACACCTGCGGCGGAATTTTCACCAGCACGTAGTTCTGCTCGCCCATGAAGATCTCTTGAATCTCGCCGCGCGTGGGCGAGGAGTCGCGGTCATCAAATAACACCAGCTTAATCATGCCTGTCACCACCGCGTAGTTGAGCGTCATCAGCCGGTGCAGGTGCCAGCCCTTAACCACGCCGGGATACACCATGGAAAAGTAAATCTCGCCGAACCTTTCAAAATACGGGTCGTCGCTGCGCAGCATGTGCATAATCTTGCCGCGCTCATCAGGGATTTGTTTGAGCGGATGAATCTCTACGCCCTTAATCATGTTCCTCCCTCAAAGCCTGGCGGTACCATGCAATCGTCTCCTCAAGACCCGCGCTTAACGAATACGCCGGCGACCAGTTCAGCACCCGCCTGGCTTTTTCAGAAGACAGGTACTGGGAATGAATCTCAGCCTTCGCGCTGTTTTCGATGATGGGTGGCAGATGCGCGCAGCCCATCAGTTGGCTGATATGTTGCACCATCTCAATCACAGAGACCGGCACCTCCGCACTGAAGTTAAACGCCTCTCCGGTCACATCAACCCGGGAAAGGTTCTCCGCCAGAATCCGGTAAAAGTGCACCACATCCTTCACGTAAACGTAATCGCGTTGGTAGGTGCCGTCGCTGCGGATAATGGGGCGCTCCTGGCGCAAAAACGAGCGGATGGTGCCCGGCACTAGCCGGCTCCAGTTGCGGTCCCCGCCGCCGTAGATGTTGCCGCACCTGGCAATCGCCACCGGAGTGCCGTATGAGGCAAAATAGCTGCGGGCCAGTAAATCGGTGCAGGATTTGGAAACGTCATACGGAAACTGCCCTTGCAGCGCCATGGATTCATCGTAGGGCAACCTGGGCTGGCTGCCGTAAGCCTTATCGCTGGAAGCCACCACCACCCGTTTGACCAGCCCGGCATGCGCCCGGCACGCCTCCAGCAAATTGTACGTGCCTCGGATGTTGGATTCAAACGTCAGCAGCGGCGAGCGGTACGCCGTGCCAACCACCGCCTGCGCCGCCAGGTGAAACACCACCTCAATTTCGTTCTCGCTGATGGCCCGGCACAGCGTCTCATAGTCTTCCACCTTGCCGCTGACCACCTTGACTCTGTGGATATCCCCGCTGGCAAACAGCACTGCCTGCGGGTCCTGGTCGCGAATCAGAGCCACCACCTCGGCGCTGCGGCTCAGCAATTCCTTCACCAGCCACGAACCGACCAGTCCGCTGGCACCGGTGATAAAAACCCGCCGGTCTTTCCAAAACGAGGAACTTACGCTCTCTTCTGCTTTCATCACCAGATTCTCCAGGGGGCTTTTCCGGTCTGCCACAGCTCTTCCAGCAGGCGCACATCCCTCAGCGTATCCATGCACTGCCAGAAGCCCTCATGGCGAAAGCCGACCAGCTGCCCGTCGCGGGATAATCCCTCCATCGGGTCGCGCTCGAAGATGGTCTCATCTCCTTTGATATAGCCGGCCGCCTCCGGCTCCAGCACAAAAAAACCGCCGTTGATCCATCCCGCGGTCGTTTGCGGCTTCTCGTTGAAGGAAACAACCTGGTTGCCGTCGAAGGCAATCTCGCCGAAGCGCGCCGGTGGGTGAACGGCGGTGACCGTTGCCAGTTTTTTGTTGTGGTTGTGAAACGCCACCAGGCTCGCGATGTTAATGTTCGCCAGGCCGTCGCCGTAGGTCAGAATAAACGGCTCGTTGCCAATGAACTCCGCCACCCGCTTAACCCGCCCCCCGGTTTGCGTGTTCAGCCCGGTGTCAATCAGATGGATGCACCAATCTTCAGCCTCGTGCCCATTTTTTGAGGGGTGAATATGCGCCTCACCGGAGGATAACGACAGCGTCAGGTTAGAAAAACGCTGGTGGTAATGCAGAAAGTAATCCTTAATCACCTCGCCCTTGTAGCCCAGCGCAATCACAAACTCCCGGTAACCCTGGCAGGCAAACAACTTCATAATGTGCCAGAGGATGGGTCGCCCGGCAATTTCCACCATCGGTTTTGGCTTAACCACCGTCTCTTCCGAAAGCCGTGTTCCTAATCCACCCGCCAGAATGGCAACCTTCATACATCACCCTTTTTTTGCAGCGAATCGACGCCAAAAGCAACCAGTGCAATTACTATATCATAAATTGTGGTCAGCACCCGCGATGCCAGCGCCACCACAACCGCAATCGGCGCAACCATCACCTGGGTCAGCAAAAAACTCAGGCCAATTTCGTTGAACCCCAAATTGGTCGGCAGGAACAGCAGCATGAAGGATAACACCCCCACCGCCGCCCAGCTCTCCACCACGTAGAGCAGGGCACTGATTGGCACCGCGACGAAGCCGTTGCCAATGCAAAACAGCGAGATGCCCCCCAGCAACCACACCACCAGGTAAACCGCAATCCAGCCCAGGATCTTGGAATAGGAAATCCTCACTTCCGCCTTGCTCAATTTGCGGATGATGGCCGACAGGATCCTCGGGTGCAGCAGCGCAACGCACGCCGCCCCGATGAGCCCCAGGATCCACAGTCCCACCTCAATCTTTTGCAACTGCTGTGCCATAAAGCCCAGCCCTACAATCACACCCGAGACGATTAACACCGCCAGTTCCACGCTGCTGGCTAGCGAGGTCAGCGCCACCGGGTAGTTCTCCTGGTGGTAAATTTGAGCGCGCCAGGCTACATACCAGATTGTCCCCGGCAGCCTTTTGCCAACATTGGTGATGAGAAAATACAGAATGTTCTTCAGCGGAGCCACCCGGCTGCCAAACGCAGCCAGGATGCTGCTCCACACCAAAGCCACCATCACCAGCGCTGCGGTATACGCCAGCATGGAAAGTAAAAAGAACTGCGGCCTGATTTGCCAGTCAATAGTTGGGATGACGTCACGCTGGCTCCACACCAGCCACCCCAGCACAGCAACCGTCACCATCAGCGCCAGGAATAAAAAGAGGAACCGCCTGCCTTTGGTGGGTTTTTGAGTTAAGAAGGCTGTCAGTCGCTCAATCACTTTTTTTTCCCGGTCAGTCTCGCCTCATTCGGAGGGCTGCGGAATTTTACCCAGCCAGCCGTCTTTCATACCCCGCGCCAGCGGCGATATGAGCCCCCCCTGCCCTCTCGCCAGGTCTGCGCACGCCATCCCCGCGGCGCGCAGGCTGGTAAACACGAGCATCAACGCTTTCTGCAGAGGCGTTCCGTAGCGCCGGTAAACCCAGATTTGATTGCGAATGCGCAGGTAGCGCGAGCCGGGTTTATCCGCCTGCATGGTCGCCGAAATTTTATGCCACATTTTGGCCCGCGTGGCAGCCGCCATGCGCACGCCCGCCCGCCGCGCCCGCCATAGAAAGTCCACTTCCTCCGCGTACATGAAGAAGGATGTGTCAAACCTGCCAACCTTTTCCATCACATGGCGGTGTGCCAGCAGGCTGCACCCGTTGAGAAAATCCACCTCGATCACCGCCGCAAACTGCCCCTTATCCACCTTCCCGCGGTAAGGGTCGCGCGCAATCATGGTGCCGGGCAGCAGGTGGTTGCCAATGAACCAGACGTGGTCAGGTTTTTCCCGGTAGAAAATCGCCGGGCCAATCAACTCGTAGCGCCCTTCCTCAGCCACAGCGGTCAGTTCAGTCAAAAAATCGCTGGCAACCAGCGTATCATTGCTCATCAGCAGCAGCCAGTCGTAGCCGAACTCAAGCGCCCGCGTAATTCCCAGGTTCAACCCGTGCGCATACCCGCGAATCTGTTCCTCCCTGATAAGGTTAAGCTGCTCGCCAAATTGCTGCCGCAAAACCTCAGCCGAGTTATCCGTTGAGCCGTTATCCACGCAAAAAATCTGCGGCAGCACCGCGCCCGCCCCCAAAAAAGACACGATGCACTCCACCGTATCTTTGGCAAGGTTGTGATTGATGACAACTATCGCCAGGCGCGGATATCGCAAAGAGGTATCCAATCAATCCTCGCGCAGGCGCTTATCCAGTTCCAGAATATCCTCGTAGGTGCCCAGGTCCAGGTAGGCCCCATCTTCAATCCGCAGCGCCCTGAACCTAAGCCCGGCGGTGATGGCCTGGTTGAGGATTTGAGCAAAATCATACACGCCCCGCTCATGGATGGCCCGGTGTAAAAACTCGGTGAAGCGGGGCTTCCACAGGATGCACCCCCACATATACTGCAGGTCAGTTTTTTGGGGCTTATCCACAATTTCAAGCGCGCGCCCATTTTCAGAGCGCACCATGCCGAACTTGCCCGGGTTTTGCGTTGGGAACAGGCACAACAGCCCATCATCTTCAGCCTGCAGCGCACTCAGCCCCTGCAGGAAGACGTCCTTGGGCTGAATGATGGTATCAGGCATGCCAAAAAGCACGGTTTTGCCGCGCACCAGGTGATAGGCCGAATCCAGCGCATGTGCCAGCCCCACCGACCTGGAAAGATGGCCTTCTTCCACCGTCTCCTGCACCACGTAACTGATGTGGCAGTTGAAGCGGCAGCCGTTGCCAAAATAGCCAATGAGTTGGCTCTTGGTCTCGTTGATGATAAACACAAGTTGACCAACCCGCGCCGCCACCAGGTTCTCCAGGATGAACTGCGCTACCGGTTTATAACGGTTGTTTCGGATAACGGGATAGAGCTCCTTGGGGTAAGGCAGCTGCAGGCGCACGCCCTTCCCCGCGGCAGGGATCAACCCGACCAGGTTGTCGTCATCCATCGCATAACCTCCGCTGTTCATGCAACAAAAACCCGACAAAAAGAAAGCTGTGTCATGTTGAGCCGCCTGGTTAATAACAAGACTCTTCGGTCGCTGCGCTCCCATCAGAGTGACAGGGATATGTCATATCGAGCCGCCGCCGGGCGGCGAAACATCTCGCGCCTGGTATAAAACGAGACTCTTCAATCCTTGTGATTCCGTTGGAAGGACAAAAATCCTCTTCTCCCGAACCACGTATATTATAATCCATGCATGCATATCCTTTACCTGTGCGGCAGAGAAGCCAGCTACCCCCTCAACCAGGTGCTCATCCGCTCGTTTCGAAAATTCGCCCGCGTGGATGTCATCGCCGAATCCGGCCCGCGCCGACCCATCCTGCTGCGCAGCCTCCAGGTGCTGCTTTCAGCCCTCCCCCGGCTGCTCAGCACCCATTACGATCTGGTTTTCGTCGGTTTCTACGGTCACCTGCTGATGCTGCCCCTCAAGGCGCTGACGCGCGCGCCCATCCTGTTCAACCCCTTCATCTCCACCTTCGAAACGCTGGTGGACGATCGCAAAAAGTTCACCGCCCGCTCGCTGCCGGCCCGCCTGGCCTTCTGGCTGGATAAAACTGCCTGCCGGGCTGCCAGCCACATCCTGCTGGATACCCAGGCCAATATCGAATTCTTCTCCACCACCTTCGGCATCGAGCGGGAGCGATTCAGCTGCGTTTACATCGGCAGCGACGAAACCCTGTTCTCCCCGCAGCCAGAGCCAGAGAGCAATCAGGTCATCGTCATCTACCACGGCTCCTATTTGCCCCTGCAGGGCATTGATTCCGTCATCCACGCCGCGGCGCTCCTCAATGCTGATAAAACCATTCGTTTTCACATGCTGGGCAACGGGCTGGAATATGAGCGCATCCAGAAGCTGGTCGCGGAATTGAAAGTGGAAAATATCGACTTTCTGCCCGCCGTGCCCGTTGAAAAGCTGCCCGCCGCCATTGCCCGGGCTGAGATTGCCCTCGGAGGCCACTTTTCAAGCTCCAGCAAGGCCTCGCGGGTCATCGCCGGAAAAACTTTCCAGGACCTGGCTATGGGCAAAGCTACCATCGTGGGTGATACCAGCGCCAACCACGAACTGCTCACCCACGCCTTCGATGCCTGGTTCTGCCCGGTGGAAAACCCGCGGGCCCTGGCAGAATCCATCCAGACCCTCGCCCAGGATGCCAGCCTGCGCCGCGCCATCGGCAGCAACGCCCGCCAGACGTTCCTCAAAACCGCCAGTATCCCGGTACTCACCGGGCAACTGCAAGCGGTGGCGCAAAAAGTGATTAAGGGGAAATAAAACTCAGCAGGGCTGTTTCCAGGCGGTCTGTCGCCTTATCCCAGGTGAACTCAGCGGCGGTGGAGGGGCCGTTGCCGCGCAGCATTTGCTGCAGAGCCGGGTCATTGAGCAGCTTCAGGATGGCTTCAGCCATCTGCACGGGCGATTTCGGCCTCACCAGCAGGCAGTTTTCGCCGTCGCGCGCAAAATCCATCACCCCCCCGGAATCGGTCATCACCACCGCCGCCCCGCAGGCCATCGCCTCCAGCGGCGGCAGGCCAAAGCCCTCAAACCACGAGGCCGAGACAAACACATCACATGTGGCGTAGAGCTCGGCCAGCTCGCTGGTGTCCGGGCGGTAAAACACACGATGCGGAATTGGGGTCTGAACCTCGCCCGGTTCTTTCAGCGCCAGCCACAGTTCAAGCTCCGGTCGCTTCTGGTAAACCAGTTCCGCCGCCGCCAGAAAATCCTGCAGCCCCTTGCGCGGTCTGAAATCCCCCAGGTACAGCAGCGTGGTTTTTGCATTGGGCTGCGCCCGGCTTTGCGGAACGGGGTGAAAAGCCTCCGCATGGCTCATCCCCAGCCCCACAAAAACCGCCCGCTTGCCAGAGATGGCCTGCAGCTCCTGCGCAGAGTGGCCTGAAAGCACCACCGCCCCCCTGTGCCAGCGCATGGCGTGGCGCAGCAACCAGGCTTCCACACGGCGCTGCGCAAACATGCCGGGGTAGTCCATATAAAACCAGATGGGCAGCCCCTTGCGCATCAGCTTTGAGGCAATCAACGTGACCAGCGTGGTGGGCGTGTGGGTGGTGAGAATCACATCCCCCGGCGGGATAGCCCGCGCCATCTGCCATGTCAGGCGCAGCTTGCCCAACAGGCCAATCTTCGCGGGCAGCGTCTGGCGCGTCTGGATGAGGTTCACCCGCGGCAAAAGCATCGCCTTCAGTTCCGGGGCAATCGCCTCCGCGGGGATGACCACCCCCACGGTGTGCCCGCGTTCGCTGAGGCGGTTGGCGTACTCAACCACCACCATTGCCCCTCCAGAAAGCCGCAGCGAAGATTGTAAAATGGTCAATTTCATCTGAACTTACTCAGTCTGGGTCTTTTCATCCGGCGGCGCAAAGCCAGGATCATCCCCATCCATCGAAAGCTTCCTCAGCCGGTAGAGAATCTCTTCCAAAATCTTGCGGTTAAAGGCAATCAAATCTGCCACCAGGCCAATCAACCAGGTCTGAAAACCCGCAATCAGCAGCACCGCCGAAACAATCAACGACTGCACATGCCCATCCCCCTCTCCCTGGAAGTAAAACACCAGGAAGCGAATCACCCCCACCATGCCCAGCGCCAGCATGATGATGCCAATGATGAAAAACACGCGCAGCGGTCGGTACATGGTGTAGGAGCGCAGGATGGTGGCGCTGGAATGCTTGAGGTACTCGCCAATGCCGCGCATCAGGCGCGAAGGCCGCGTGGGTGGGTTGGTGCGGATAGGAATGGAAACAACCGCCATCTTGTTGTTACCCGCCTGGATCAGCGTTTCCAGCGTGTAGCTGTAGTTGCTCAGCACGTTGGTGCGCAGGGCTGCCTCGCGCGTCATGGCGCGGAAGCCGCTGGTCGCATCCGGGACGCGCAACCCGGAGGCCTCCGAAACCACCTTCGAGCCCCAGGTCTGCAATTTGCGTTTGACCGGCGAGAAAACCGGCAGCGTCGCCACCCCCCGGTCGCCAACCACAATTTCCGCCGTTCCATCCAGGATGGGTTGCACCAGCCGCGCGATATCGTCGGCATGGTACTGGTTATCGGCATCGGTGTTGACGATGATATCTGCCCCCAGGCGCAGGCAGGCATCCAACCCCTCCTTAAAAGCCCCCGCCAGCCCCATATGGTGCGGCAGGCAAATCACATGGTTCGCCCCGGCAGCGCGCGCCGCCGCAACCGTGCCATCGCTGGAGTGGTCATCAATGATGAGCACCTCCACCACATCCACGCCAGCCAGCTGGCGGGGCAAAAGCGCCAAAGTTTGCGGCAGCACTTCAGCTTCATTAAAACAGGGGATCTGAATGATTACCTTCATCGGCGGCGCCTTTTTTCAGAAGTGTTCAGCAAGCTAAGTATACCAAAGATGCGGCAACGGAGATTGCCACCCGCATGCTATAATTTTCAGAGCCATGTGCGCCCACCCCCCCTCGCCGCCCGAGCAATCCCCGTCGCCCCCCGCCTCAGAATCCGATGCGGCCCAGGTTAGCATCCAGGCGCAACTGCCCACCGGCACGCGCCTGAATGTGGCGCTGGAATTGACCGATGATACCGGTCACACCCTGCAGCGCCGCGCCTACGCCGCCGGGGAAGGCGCCTCTCAGGCCGAGTTGCAATTACAATCACCCCATCCCACCGCGCACAAAAACCACCTCCTCAGGCAACTCTCTTCCCATGGCGGCTGGTTCTGGCTGGCAGTTGCCCTCTACTTGCTCGTCCGCCTGGTAGGGTTAGCCGACTACCCCATTTACTTCTTCACCGATGAGGCCGTCCAGACCATCCTCGCCGCCGATTTTCTCCGCGACGGCCTGCGCAACTACGATCAAGAGTTCCTCCCCACCTTTTTCAAGAACGTTTACCAGTACAACCTGGGTGTCTCGGTTTATTTGCAGGCGCTGCCGCTGGCGCTGTTTGGAAAATCGGTGGCGGTCACGCGCGGCGTCAACGTGCTGGTCAGCCTGCTGGCAGCCATCTGCAGCGGGCTGGCGCTCAGGCGCAGCTTCGGCAATCCGCGCCCGTGGCTGGCGGTGCTGGTGCTCTCAGCCACCCCGGCCTGGTTCCTGCACTCCCGCACCGCCTTCGAAACCAGTTTGGCGGTCAGCTTTTACGCCGGCTTCCTTTACTGCTACCTGCTCTACCGGGGCGGGCAGCCGCGCGCCATTTACGCCTCCCTGGTGTTTGCCGCGCTCAGCTTTTACAGCTACAGCCCGGCGCAGATGGTGGTGGTGGTCACCGCCTTGCTCTTACTGGCTTCGGATTTCACCTATCATTGGCAGCAGCGCCGCACGCTGAGACAAGCGCTGCTGCTGGGGTTGCTTCTGGCACTGCCCTATGTACGTTTCCAGCTGGCCCACCCCCTCGAACAGCTCAACCACCTCAAGCTCATCGGCTCCTACTGGCTGCAACCCGTCAGTATCTGGCAAAAACTGGGACAGTTTTTCTCAATCTATCTACAGGGTCTCAATCCGCTGTACTGGTACGCCGCCCCCACCAGCATTGATCTGGAACGGCACATCATGAACGGTTACGGTCACCTCTTGCGCTACCTGCTACCCTTCGGGCTCATCGGGTTTGGGCTGGCGCTCAAGAACTGGCGCCACTGGGCTTACCGCGCCTGCCTGGCTGCCGTGCTGGCTGCTCCCAGCGGCGCAGCCCTGGTGGGAATGGGCATCACCCGCGCCCTGTTTATGGTCATCCCAGCCGCCTTGCTCACCGCCCTGGGCATCTCCGCTGTGATGGATTGGATAACGCGCCGCCTGCGCTTTGAGCGCGCCGCGGTTGCCCTGGCTTTTGGCTTGCTGCTGGGCGGATTCAACCTCTACCTGCTGGGTGATGCCCTGCTACGCGGACCGACCTGGTCCACCAATTACACGCTGACCGGCATGCAGTACGGCGCGCGTCAGGTGTTCAACGCAGCGCTCGATTTCACCGCCAGGCACCCCTCCTCGCGGATGGTCCTCTCGCCCACCTGGGCCAACGGCACGGATATCCTCGCGCGCTTCTTCCTGCCCGAGACCGCCCCCGTGGAGCTGCGCGGCATCGAAGGCTACCTCAGCGAACTGCAGCCCCTGGATGACCAAACCGTCTTTATCCTGCCGCCTGATGAACTGGAACGCGCCCGGCAGAGCAACAAGTTCACCGCTATCACCCCCCTCTTCACCCTACCCTATCCCGATGGGCAGCCTGGCTTTTTCTTTGTGCAAATGCGCTACGTAGCGGATATTGCCGCCATCTTCCAGGCCGAGCTTGAAGACCGGCGCAGCATGATCCCGGGAGAAGCCATCATCAACGGTGAAACCGCTCATGTGGCTCACTCCCGCCTGGATATGGGCGAAATCAAGCACATCTTCGACGGCGACCCCGATACGATGATTCGCACCCTGGCTGCCAACCCGCTGCAACTGCAGCTTGATTTTTCCGCGCCGCGGCTGGTTAAAGCGCTGGTGCTGCGCGTGGGCAGCACCGCCACCACCTTTGAGGTGACTTTGCGAATCGAAGGCCAGGAAAAGCCGCTGGTGCTGCGCCAGCAGCTGGAAGAGGGCACCGTCTTACGCAATATCGAGATTCCAGTCACAGGTGAGCGGTTAATCAGCCAGATTTATATTAGAATCAAAAATACCAACGATCCCGAACCCGGTCACGTTCACCTCTGGGAGCTGTCCATCCAATGAGTTCATCTCTTCCCCGCCCGGGGCGCACCTTTGAATTAAAAGTATTAATCGCATCCCTGTTGATTGTCTCGCTGGCAAGCTGGCTGCGCCTGCGCCTGGCGGTCATCAACTGGGATCTGCTGCCCGAGCTGGGAGCCGCTGCCAGCCCGCTCTACCTGGCGCTCTCCTCAGGCATCTGGGGGTTAGCCAGCCTGGCAGCAGCGCTTGGACTGTATTTCCGCCAGCGCTGGGCGCCCAATTTAGCCCGCCTTGCCTGCTCTGTTATCGCGGTCTGGTACTGGCTGGACCGCATCCTGCTGAATCAGAATCCCCTGGGCGGGCAAAACTGGCCATTTGCGGCAGTGTTCACCGTGCTGGCGCTCATCTTCGCCTTTGGAACCCTGGCGCTTAACGCGCAGAAAGCGTATTTTGACTCATGACCGAACAGGAAGCCAAGTTTTACCTGCTCAACCTGCCCGCCCTTGAAGCCCGCCTTCAGGCAGCCGGCGCCGTGCTGGAAGCCCCGCGCGTCAAAGAGGTGAATCTGCGCTTTGATACACCCGAAGGCACGCTTAGCGCCGCCCGCCAGGCGCTGCGCCTGCGCCAGGATAGCCGCGCGCGCATGACCTTTAAAAGCCCCATGCTGCCCGGCCAGCAGGTGAGCGTGCGCGAGGAAATTGAGTTCGAGGTGAGCGATTTTGACGCCGCGCGCGCCCTGCTGGAAGCCCTGGGCTACCAGGTCAGCGTGATGTACGAAAAATTCCGCGCCACCTATGCCTTCATGGGCTGCCATGTGACCCTGGACGAAATGCCCTACGGTGACTTTGCCGAAATTGAAGGCCCCGGTGCCGAAGCCATCCTGAGCGCCGCGCGCGCCCTGGAGCTTACGTGGGAAGCGCGCACCAGCGATAGCTACCTGGCCATCTTCTACCACCTGCGCCAGAAGCTATCCCTCCAGGCGCAAAACCTCAGCTTTGCCGAACTGCAGGGCGTTAAAGTGAGCCCGGGTGACCTGGGCATAATCCCCGCGGATTTGTTCAGCTATTAACTCAAATAATCGCTATAATAATTATGTAAGATAACTTTACTGGTAGGGGCGCAAGCAAACTATCCGTTTATTCCATCACGCTCGTGATGGTTTTTTGCACAGGACGCGGGCAAGGCAGGCAAGGTTCAACGCAAACACCCCAACCACTTTCCCTTTTTTCTCAACCCGGCTCGCATTGACGTATGGAAAGGGATCACCCCATGAGTGATGTTTTCATCAGTTATGTTGAAGAAGATTCAAGCCTTGCGGTTGAACTGGCCCAGGGGCTCAAACAACTGGGTTACTCCACCTGGTATTACGGCGAAAATAGCATCCCCGGCGTAAAGTACCTGCTGCAAACCCGCGAAGCCATCGAAAGCTGCCGGGCGGTGGTGCTGGTCATCTCCGAAAACTCGCTCTCCAAAGCCAATCAGGTGGACCTGGAAGTTGTCCGCACGCTGGAATGCGGTAAACCTTTTCTGCCGGTGCTGGTCAACATCACCTGGAATGAGTTCCAGAAACGCCAACCCTCATGGGGGCAGGCCCTGGGAGGGACGGTCGGCATCTCTGTGCCGACGCAGGGCATTGCCGCCATCCTCCCCCGCCTGGCTGCCGGCCTTAAAGCTCATAGCATCTTCCCGCAGGAAAACCAGGCTGCCTCGCAAATTACGCGCAGCTATCCACTGCCGCTGGCAGCAGTTTACGCGCAAAAGATGAACCCCTCAGCCGATCCCCAGCAAGCCTTCCAGGCCCACGCCAACCTGCGCGATATGGCCGAAGCGCTGGTTAAAACCCTCTCGGCGCTGGTCATCGCTTACTACCGTCAGCAATCTATCACCCCCGGTAAAGAAGACGGCGTGGTCGAGGAAGAATTGCAGTCCCTCAGGCAGCCGCGCCTCGAAGCCTGGGTTTCGCTGCTGCACACCACGCTCAGCCTCTACTCAGAGCCCCCGCACCCCCTCCTGGCAAAAATCTACACCCTCTTCTACGATAAAAAACACCGCGACGATCCCATCAGCCGGGCTGCCGTGGCGCTCTCCAACTGGCTCAACGCCCCCGCCCCGCGCAAGCCCCCCGTCTCCTACCAGGATTTCTTCGAGCTGCTGGCCCAGTACCGCAACCATGAGGAGGGTTGGGCTGCCTCTGGAGCGGTCAAATTGCCGCAGGAATACCAGCAGCGTTTCGATATCCTCCACGCCGCGCTGGAGCTTTCTATGGCGGACTTGTCCTTCCTCACCGATTACCGCCTGGTCAGCGTGCAAAAACCGGGTCCCACCCCCGCCACCTACCGTATTTTTGAGGCTACCGGGCGCGACCTTGTTCCCAGAACCGAGGAAATCCCATCCCCCAGGCCACTCGAAGCCGGTCACACCTACCTGTGCCAGAAGGACGCCTCCGGATGGCAGCCATTTTTGGATCTTTTCCCGCTTGTGGTGGTGCAGGAGTGCAAAGGCTGCAAACAGCACAGTCTCTTCTTCCTCAACCAGGGGCGCGATAACCACCAGGAGTACGCCAGCCCGGCCTGCTCTCACCGCCTGGAGCCTGGCGAAGCCTTCCTGCCCAACAACGACTTTTCCCTCAACGCCTTCCTCTCCCTCAACCAGTGGCGCAGCCAGTTAGAGTCCCCCGGTCCGAGCAACACCGCCCCCTACCTTGCGGCGCTGCGCGAAGTGCTGCAAAACGGCAAAATTGACGACCGGGAACGCGAGAAGTTAACCTTCCTGGCCAAAATGCTTCACCTGTCTGAAGAAACCACCTCCCGTTTGGAAACGCAGGTAATGAAGGAGTTTGAACC
>CAYVOX010000057.1:0-17992 GCA_964453035.1 uncultured Anaerolineaceae bacterium | reverse complement strand
GTCAACCCCGCGCAAATTACCCCTTACGCTGAAATTCCCCCCTCCGAACGCGCGCTTGCTGAAGACCTTATCTTCAACCGCCAGCCACAGGCACTCTCGTCCCTCATCCGTCACTATCAAGAGTCCGGTCCCTCAACAAAAAATCGTGCTTCAGAAGCCGATTCCGGGCTGGCTGCCCTCTCACCCGCTGAACGCATCCACTATCGCATCCTCCACCGCCTCAAGGACGGCCTGGAAGCCGATATTGACCAGCTTCTGCAACTCAAGCCACGCGAGGAATGGCCGCTGGAAGCTGTGCGCATCCTCAATCAGGTGTTGCTCCCCGCCATGAAGGAGGTGGGTGACAAGTTTGGAGCGGGCGAGTTGATTTTGCCCTTCGTCCTCCAATCCGCTGAGGTGATGAAAAAAGCTGTCAGCCATGTTGAGCAATTCCTTGAGCGCGAGGAAGGTGTCAGCAAGGGTACCCTCGTCCTGGCCACCGTTTACGGGGATGTTCACGATATTGGCAAGAACCTGGTCAAGACCATCCTCTCCAATAACGGCTTCACCGTCATTGACCTGGGCAAGCAGGTTCCCGCCGAGACCATCATCTCCCGCGCGGTGGAAGCCCGTGCGGATGCCATCGGACTGAGTGCCCTGCTCGTCAGCACCAGCAAGCAAATGCCGCTCATCATCAACGAACTGCACCGCCGCAAGCTCAATATTCCGGTACTCATTGGCGGCGCAGCCATCAACCGCCGCTTTGGACGCCGTATCCTGCTCGCCGACGACGGCGCTTTCTACCAACCCGGCGTCTTTTACTGCAAAGATGCCTTCGAAGGACTGGAGACGATGCAAAAACTGGTTGATTCGCAGCAAAAGCCCGCCTTGCTGGCGCAAATCCGCCAGGAATCCGAAATGGAACTGGGTCGTGCCGCGCAAAACCAGCCCCCAGCCGCCCCCGCTCGCCCCAGATCCTCCATCCTGCCCGCCGCCAGCATACCCCGCCCGCCTTCCTGGGGTGCTCGCGTCGTGCGCGCCATGCCCCTTGAACTGGTCGCCCGCCACCTCTCCAAAAACGAGCTTTTCCGTCTCTCGTGGGGTGCAAAAAACACCCACGGCGAAGCCTGGATCAAATTGCAGGCAGAATATGAAGCCCGGCTCGATTCCATGCTGCGCCAGGCGCTGCGCGAAGGTTGGCTGCAGCCGCAGGGCGTTTACGGTTACTGGCCTGCCCAATCGCAAGAGAACGACCTGGTCATATATGATCCCGGCTCTGTGCAGGCAGGCTCCCCCGCGGAATTAACTCGCTTTACGTTCCCCCGCCAGGCCGGCGAAGAAGCGCTCTGCCTGGCCGATTACTTCGCCCCGGTCGCTTCAAACCAGATGGATGTGGTTGCCTTTCAGGTGGTCACCATCGGCGCGGCCGCCACCCATCGCTTTGACCGGCTCCAGGCTGAAGGCAATTACAGCGGAGCCTACTTCACGCATGGATTGGCCGTCCAGTTGGCTGAAGCTGCTGCCGAATACCTGCACCGCCACATTCGCAAAGAGTTAGGGCTTGGACCAGAACAGGGCAAGCGCTATTCCTGGGGGTATCCCGCAGTTCCCGAGCTTGCCGATCACGCCCGCGTTTTCCAGCTCCTTCCCGCGCAAACCGAGCTCGGCATGAGCCTCACCTCCGCCTTCCAGCTTGTGCCGGAACAATCCACTGCCGCCATCATCATCCACCATCCCGAGGCGAAATACTTCAACACCGCTGAAACACGCGTGGAACAGCTCCTCGGAGGTAAAAATGGCTAGACTCCCCTTCCTCGACCTGCTCAACCAGCCCAAACCCATCGTCGCCGATGGCGCCATGGGCACCATGCTCCACCTGCGCGGCGTTGCCTTCGATGTCTGTTTTGATTATCTCAACCTCACCCAGCCCGCCCTGGTCGCAGAGATTCACCGCGAATATATTGAGGCCGGCGCGCAAATTATCCAGACCAACACCTTTGGCGCTAACCGCTTTAAACTCACCCGCCACGGATTGGAGGATAAACTGGTCGAAATCAACACCGCCGGTGTTGAGCTGGCTCGCCGTGTGGTGCTGGCCTCCTTCAAGGATGTGTACATCGCCGGTGATGTTGGCCCTCTGGGCGTGCGCCTAGCACCTTTTGGGCGCGTCCAGCCCGAACAGGCTCGCCAGGTTTTTGCCGAGCAAATCAGCGCACTCGCCCAGGCCGGGGTGGACCTGCTCATCTTCGAAACCATGACCGACCTCTACGAAGTCCACGAAGCCGTCCAGGCTGCCCGCGCGGTGGCACCGCAGTTGCCCGTCCTCGCCTCGATGACCTTCACCCGCGACGACCGCACCTTGCTCGGTGACGACCCTGCCAAAGTGGCCCGAAAACTGGTCGAATCCGGCGCGGATATCATCGGCATCAACTGTTCCGGTGGGCCAAACCAGCTCCTGCGCATCCTCAAGCAAATGCAGCAGGCCTGTCCTGAAGCCCGCTTTTCAGTTATGCCCAACGCAGGCTGGCCTGAGCAGCTTTCCGGGCGCATCATGTACCCCGCCGCACCCGATTACTTTGGCGAATACGCTCTCCCCTTCCGCCAGGCCGGCGCCTGCGTCATTGGTGGCTGCTGCGGCA
This sequence comes from uncultured Anaerolineaceae bacterium, assembly GCA_964453035.1. GTDB lineage: Bacteria > Chloroflexota > Anaerolineae > Anaerolineales > Anaerolineaceae > CAYVOX01. The sequence goes on along the minus strand of CAYVOX010000057.1, from coordinate 15,374 downwards.
CCACCCCACCGCATATTGCCGCTCTCGCCCGCGCCATTGAAAAAATGCCGCTCGAAGACCATGTCAACGGCTACGCCTTCTCCGTCATCGAGCGCGAAGAACAACTGCCCGCCGAACAGCAACCCTCCAGATTTGCCCAGAAGCTGGCCTCAGGTCAATTCACTGTCGCCGTCGAGATGGACCCTCCACGCGGCCTTTCCACCCACAAGCTGTTAGCCGGGGCGTCGCTCCTGGCTGAAGCCGGTGCCGATGTGATTGACGTGGCCGATAGTCCCATGGCGCGCATGCGCATGAGCCCCTGGGCGGTTTGTTCGCTCATCCAGCGCAAGGTCGAAATTGAAACAGTTTTGCATTTCCCCACCCGCGGCCGCAACCTTCTGCGCGTCCAGGGCGATTTACTGGCAGCTCACGCCCTCGGCGTGCGCAACGTCTTTGTTGTTATGGGTGATCCCACCGCCATTGGCGACTACCCCACCGCCATGGATAACTACGACCTGGTGCCTTCCGGCCTCATCAGGCTCATCAAGCAGGGCTTCAATGCCGGGGTTGACCATGCTGGTACCGATATCGGTCAGCCCACCTCATTCGTCGTTGGCTGCGCACTCAACCTCACGCCCGCTAACATTGAGGATGAAATCAAAAATCTTCGCCGCAAGCTGCGCGCCGGGGCAGATTTTATCCTAACCCAGCCCATCTATGATGCCGGTCTGGCTAAATCCTTTCTGCAGCGCTACGCCGATGAGCACGGACCGCTCAATATCCCCGTCCTGGTCGGCATTCTTCCCCTGGCTTCCGCCCGCCACGCCGCCTTCCTAGATCAGGAGGTTCCCGGCATCACCGTTCCCTCTGAGATCCAGTCTCGCATGGCAAAAGCCGGTGAGGCAGGCGCGCGCGCGGGAATCGAAATTGCGATAGAATTAGCTGAGCATCTCCAACCCATTGTTCAGGGAATCTATCTGATGCCGGCGTTCAATCGTTTTGATTACGCCGCGGAGATCATTGACCATGTTACTCACCATTGATATTGGCAATACCAACGTCACACTGGGCCTCTATGAAGGCGCTAAACTGGGGGCGCGCTGGCGCCTGGCGACTGACCACAACCGCATGGCGGATGAGTACGGTCTTCAAATCCTCGGTCTGCTGCAGCACAGCGGATGCTCACCTCGCCAGCTCAACGGCATCAGCTTCGCCTCCGTCGTCCCGCAGATTACCAGCCGCGTGCTGCAGGCCTGCCAGCAGTACCTGCACCAGGATGCTTTTGTCATTGACCACGAGGTCAAGACCGGCATTAAAATCCTCTACGACGACCCCAAAGCTGTTGGCGCCGACCGCATCGTGGACGCCGTTGCAGCCCTCACCCTCTACGGTGGTCCGGTGTGCATCGTAGATTTCGGCACCGCCACCACCTTCAACGGCGTCACCGCCAGCGGAGAATACCTGGGTGGCGCCATCTTCCCCGGCCTCGGCATCGCTCTCGATGCGCTCGTCTCGCGCACGTCTAAGCTCTACCGTGTTGAAATGCGCAAGCCCCCGGCGGTGATTGGCCGCAACACCACCCACGCCCTGCAATCCGGTCTGATCTTTGGCTATGTCTCCATGGTGGAAGGCATGATTAACCGCTTCCGCCAGGAACTCGGCGAGGATATGAAAGCCGTCGCCACCGGCGGTCTTTCAGAAATCATCGCCCCCGAAACCAAAGCCCTCCATTTTACAAACCCCTGGCTCACCCTCGAGGGCTTGCGCATCCTGTGGGACATGAATCATTAACCCTTTGTAAGGTGCAACGTAGGGTAATGAATCCTTATCACGGATATAATCCTGGGTAGGCAGTAGGTTAATAATCCCAGCGCGAACCCTACCTCAGCAGCGAAAGACAGGCGCACATGACCCATCCCGTTGAAAATAAACATATTGTCCTCGGAGTCACCGGCTCAATCTCCGCCTACAAAGCTGCCGAAATTGCCTCCCGGCTCACACAATCCGGTGCGCTGGTTGATGTCATCCTCACCGCTGCCGCCACCCAGTTCATCACCCCCCTCACCTTCCAATCCGTCACCGGACGGAAAGCTTACGTTGAAGCCGACTTGTGGGGCGGCGAAGGTCACGTCACCCATATCGGACTGGGTCACAGCGCCAATTTGCTCCTGGTTGCGCCGGCTTCAGCCAGCACCATCGCCAAACTCGCCCACGGCATCGGCGATAACCTCCTCACCGTCACCGCTCTGGCTGCTCACTGCCCGCTGGTAATTGCCCCCGCCATGGATGCCGGGATGTTCTCCCATCTCGCCACGCAGGCCAACGTTGAGGTACTCAAGCAGCGCGGCGCCATTTTTATCGGCCCCGCCGAAGGACATTTAGCCTCCGGGCTGGTTGGCCTGGGCCGCCTGGTGGAGCCCATCGATATCCTCGGGCAGGTACGCTTCCTCCTCAGCCGCAGTGGCCCGCTAAAAGGTCGGAAAATCGTTGTCAGCGCCGGCGGCACGCAAGAACCCATTGACCCCGTGCGTATCATCACCAACCGCTCCTCCGGCAAGCAGGGTTACGCCGTTGCCCAGGCCGCCCTCGATTACGGCGCAGAGGTTGTGCTGGTTTCAACCCCCACCGCCCTGCGCGTGCCGGATGGCTGCCGCCTGGTTTCCGTGCAGAGCGCCGCCCAGATGCACCAGGCGGTGCTGGATGAAACCGCACGCGCGGATGTGCTCATCATGGCTGCCGCCGTTGCTGATTTCCGCCCCGCGCAGGCTGCCGCACAAAAAATCAAAAAACAATCCGGCCCCCCCCAGCTTATACTTGAGCCCACCATTGATATCCTCGCTTCCGTCGCCAAAAGCCGCGCGCAGAGCGGGTTTCCTCGCCGCGTCATCGGCTTCGCTGCTGAAAGCCAATCCCTCCTTGAAAATGCTCGCGCCAAGTTGGCTGCCAAGTCGCTGGATATGATTGTCGCCAATGATATCAGCGCTGCCGATGCCGGCTTTGAAGTTTCAACCAACCGCGTCTCGCTCCTCACCCCGGATGGACAAGTCAAAAGTCTGCCGCTGCAAAGCAAAGAGGCCGTAGCGGAGGCTCTGCTGGAGCAGGTGGCAGCGTGGTTTTAGTTCGGCGCGCTTTGTGGCTGCTGCTGGCGCTGCTCCTCGCCGGTTGCCAGGTGATGGCTGTGATTCAACCGGTGATCCCTTCACCCACGCCCCACGCGGTCGCTTCTCCCTTGCCCACCCGCACCCCGGCTCCCACCCAGTTCCTGCCCACCAGCCCTCCAACCCGGGCACCCACCTACCCGCCCACCTCCACCCGGGCGCCCACCGGCACCCCCTATCCCACGCCAACTGCCACGCCGGTTGTCCTGGGCGTGATGGGCTACCCACCGGATATCAACCCCCTCACCGGTCTCAAAGTTGCCGATCCAACCATCCTCAACCGCCGCCCGGTGATGGTCAAAATCTCCAACTATCCCCGCTACGGACGCCCGCATGCCGGGCTTTCTTTTGCTGACCTGGTTTTTGAGTACTACATCGGCGAGTATGCCAGCCGCTTCAGCGCCATCTATTTCTCGCAGGATACCCCCAAGGCCGGCCCACTCCGCTCCGGACGCCTGGTGGATGCTGACCTGGCGATGCAATACGGTGCTGTGCTGGTTTACGGCAATGCCGACCCGCGTGTGGATAAGGTGCTGGTGGATACGCTGGGTCCCCTCGCCGTCACCTTTGATGATGCCCCTTGCCCCCCCATTTGCGGCAAGGACACCCACTCCGAAGCCGGCGTTTTTGTGGATACCACCGCCATGAACGCCTACATGCAGGCAGAAGGCATTGATAACACTCGCCCCACCCTGGGTGGCATGGTTTTTGATGCCCGCCTGCCCACCGGCAAGCCGCCCGCCGTCCAGCTTGGCGTCATGTTTGGCCCGCAAGACCGCGGCGAATGGCGTTACGACCCTGCTTCCGGCTCCTACCTGCGCTGGATCGAAGAAATCCGTGCCGGAGACCAGATGGTGATGATCCCCCTCGTGGACCGCGTCACCGGCAAGCAGCTGGCTTTCAGCAACGTTGTCATCCTGTATGCCACCTACATTGAGCATCTTCCCACCCTGCACGATATCCTCATCACCGAAAATGAAACCGGCAACCGCGCCGTGTATTTCCGTGATGGGGTCATCCAGGAAGGGCTGTGGAAGGTCCGCACGCCAGGGCAGCCCATTCAACTGCTCAATAGCTACAGCGCGCCCATCGCCCTCAAGCCTGGACCAACCTGGTTAATTATTGTCGGCCAATCGTCCGACTTATTCTCTCCAAAAGATGGTTTTTGGGAATTGGAGTATCATACTCAGTAATGCGCATCCTCGTCCTCTCAGATATTCACGCCAATCTCACTGCCCTTGAATCCGTCCTCGATATTGCCGGCCAGGTGGATGCTACCTGGTGCCTCGGCGATGTCGTCGGTTACGGACCGGACCCCAACGAATGTGTCCGAACCTTGCAGAGCCTCCCAAACCTGGTCTGCCTGCTTGGCAATCATGATGCCGCCGCTCTCGGACAAATTGACCTCACCGCATTCAATCGTGAAGCGCGCGCCTCCGCCCAGTGGACCCAATCCGTGCTGGATAGCAACAGCAAACGCTTTCTCTCATCCCTACCAGAAAAGCAGGTGGTTTCAGGCGTCACGCTGGTTCACGGCAGCCCGCGCAATCCCGTCTGGGAGTACATGCTCGACTCAATGACCGCCGAGCTCAACTTCCGCTGCATGGATACCCATTTGTGCTTCGTCGGTCACACCCACCTGCCCGTCGCCTTTTATTATCACGCCAACAACCACCCCCGCGTTGCCTGGCAGCTGCTGCGGGAAAACGAATCTCCTGATTTATCCGTACGCGCCTTCCTCAACCCGGGGTCGGTCGGCCAGCCGCGCGACCACGACTCGCGCGCCAGCTTTGCCATTTTTGACCTCGAAGCACAAACCTGGCACAACTACCGTGTAGCCTATAACGTCTCTACCGTCCAGGCTCGCATCATCCGTTCCGGCTTACCCTCGCATCACGCCAATCGCCTTTCGGAAGGTTGGTAAACCGGGAACATTTTTTCTCCCTCAGCGTCTATGATTTAGATTGAGACCGCACCCCATTCAACTCCATCCAGGTCTCAACCAGGAGAATCCAGATGAAATCACCTAAATTCTTGCTCATCTTTATCATTCTTGCCGCCCTGCTGCTCTCTGCCTGCCAGGCTCAAAACGCCCCCTCAGCTGCGCCGGAAGCGCAAAGAGGTTCTGTTCCGGCTGCTTCGCAACCTTCGTCAACCTACGGTGGAAAATCGGTCGAATCCTACAAAGCAGCCGATAGCGGCCGCAATGTAACCACCACCCAGACCGATCGTATTGTCATTAAAAACGCCAATCTGTCCATCGTCGTCGAAAAACCGTTCGAAGCGCTGGATGCTATCATCAGCCTGGCCAGCCAAACCGGCGGTTACGTGGTCAACTCGCGCACCTACAAGACCACCTCCGAGAATGGCGTTGAAGTCCCCGAAGCCGAGATTACCATCCGCGTCCCCTCCGAAAAGCTGGATGAAGCCCTGGATGTGATTCGCAAGCTCGTCAAAGACACCAGTAAGGATATCCGCTCCGAAAACATCACCGGTCAGGATATCACCCTCGAATATATTGACCTGCAATCCCGCCTGTCCACCTACGAGCAGACTGAAAAACAGTTGTTGCGCATCATGGAAACCGCCACCAAGACCGAAGACGTTCTCAATATCCTCACCCGCCTCAACGATATCCGCCAGCAAATTGAGAGCATCAAGGGTCAAATCAAGTACTACGATGAATCCAGCAAGCTTTCCGCCATCTATGTGCGCCTGGTTGCCGCAGAAGGCATCACACCCCTCACCATTGGCGGCTGGCAGCCCCTCGGTGTCGCCCGCGATGCGCTCCAGGCCCTTATCTCCATCGGTCAATTCCTGGTCAACGCGCTGATTGTCATCGTCATCGTCCTGCTGCCCATCTTCATCATCTTCTACTTACCCGGGCGCTGGATTTATCGCAAAATCCGCCAGAACAGGGCTGCCAGGACAATCAATCCCTATGCCCCCATCCCACCCCAGCAGCCGGTCAATCCACCCGATCAGAATAAAAACTAACCCTCACCTGCTGCATCTTTTACTCGCAGAGCATCATCACACCAAACAATCGGGGGCGCTTTCTGCGCCCCCGAAATGATTTTTATTGCCTTGTGAATTTACCGCTCGCCGGGTCAAACAACCACCGGCTGCCATCTTTTCCTTCTAATCGGATCCCCTCTTTTACAGCTCCTATTACCCTCAGCGACCCCGTCTTAGCGGGCGCCTTAAACAACTGCCGCGATTTAAACATGCGCTCATCGGTCAGGTTTACCACTACCACCACCCCCTGCTGCTCATCCCCTGCCGCTGAACCTGCACTCACCAGCCTGTACCCCCCGGTTACCTTCCCCTGCCAGTGATTGGTAATCAACGCTTCCCACGCCGGGATTGGCCCGCCCATTCCGTCAAAAATACCCTCTCTAAAAACCGGGTCCTGCGTTTGCGGTGGAATCGCTGCCGCCTTGGCCTGCTTGGATGCCGGCGCCTGGCTGCCCTCTTTGCGTTCGGCTACAATCCTCAGCGCCGATTCCATCTTGCCCGTCGCAAATTTTCTGGCTTGCTCAGAGAGTCCCTCGGTTTTGAGAAATGCGCTAAGCCGGTTGATCCGGTCCTGCGCCAGGTCCTGGCTGCTCTGAGAAATCACATCTGCTGTTGCGGTTGGCACCGGATCAAACGGCAGGTTATCCCACCATTTGATATCCGTCGCCCAGCGCGGCGACTGCGCCGTTGCCGGGTTTTTGGCCAGCTCATTGTAAAGCTGCAGCCATGCCTGCGAAGGGGTGTTGTCGAGCCCCAGATCAATACACTGATCCGGCGAGGCCTGCTGGCAGGCCTTCCACTGTGTGAAAACCCCCACAAAATCCATCGGAACACCGTAATATGAGACGGAAAAAACGCTCAACATAGCCCACTGCCTGGCGTTGACACCATCAATACGGTAAATCTCAGGCAGCGGGAAGGCTGGCAGCGGCCCAAACGAAGTGTACAGCGCATCAATGCGCGTCCAACCATTGGCGCAATACGTGGATTGGTAGGTGTAAGCGCATCCATCCAGCGTGCCGAAATTGTAATAATCATACAGGTTGACCGAATCATACCCATCTACCCAGGCCCGGCTGTTGGTGGCGGTATTCCACGAAAGCTCAATATCAATTGCCCCAATGGCATGCACCTGGCTCGCATAACCGTTGTTTTTAAACCAGGTATTCACATCATTGACCATTTTTCCCCAGGCAACCCCATGTTCCCGCCAGTTGGTGGTGGTGAACTTGGTGCTGTAATTGGTGGTGCCAATGCCAATATACACATGCGAGGTGCGATCAGTCCCCGCGCAGACGTAATAGCCCTTGCCAAAATTCTGCGCCGCCGAAGCAATCTGACCAAGGTTCACATCCGCATACCAGAACAGGTCGGTGCCGTATTGTGAATTGATAATCACCGGCGACCCAAAATCCAGCACCACCACCGTATCCCGGTAACCCGCCAGGGTCTGATCTAGCTTGCCCACCTCACAGCCCAGGTTGTACAGCTTGGTGCTGTCAACCGTCAGCATATAATAACTGGTGGAAGCCAGCGGTGGCGTATTCGTCGGCGGTGGGATGACCACTTCCGCCTTGGTATTGATAACCACAGGAAAATAGCCCTTGTACGGCGCCAGCACCGCGGGCAGAAAAACGGAGTGGACCTGCTGCAAGCCCTTCACCACGTCTTGCTTTGCCGCCAGGCTGCAGCCTGCCAGCAGGATAATCACTACCAGTATGATATAAGCTTTTCGCTTCATGTCGTTCTCCACTTCCGATTTTACTATATTCTACTGTGCAATTTATGTACCAGATAATTGCCCTCCTCTTTCTGCGCTCTCCATCGGCAAAACGCTTTGCTCTGGTATAATCCACCTCATGCCTTCCATGGTCGCCATAGATATTGAAACCACCGGCCTCGATTCCCAGGCCGATGCGATTATCGAAATTGGCGCTGTTAAATTCAACGGCCACCGCATTGAAGATGAATGGTCAACCCTCATCAACCCCAACCGGCCGATTCCCCCCATGATTACCTCCCTCACCGGCATCAGCAATGAGATGGTGCGCAATGCTCCCCCCATCCGTGCTGTCATCGCCGAACTGGCTGATTTTGTAGGTGATGCTCCTGTTGTAGGTCACTCCGTCCGCTTTGATTTATCCTTTCTGCAGCGTTACAACATCCTGCTCAACAACGACGTCATCGACACCTACGAGTTAGCCGCCGTGCTGCTTCCCACCGCCAGCCGTTACAACCTCAGCGCGCTCAGCCAGCTGCTCGGCGTCATCCAGATGAACGCCCACCGCGCCCTTGAAGATGCTCGTGCCTCGCACGCTGTGTTTCTGCGCCTCTACGAAGAGGCCCTCAACCTCCCCATTGACCTGGTCGCCGATTTCGTCCGCCTCAGTGAACCCTTTGCCTGGGGAGCCCGCTACGCCTTCAGCCAGGTTCTCAAGTTCCAGAGCCAGCAGCCGGTCAGTCCAAAACGCGCCCGGGATAAAGCCAGCGGACCCCTCTTCGGCGTTGACCCGCAGCGCTTTGCCGCTCCGTTAGAGCCAGTCGAGAACCCTCAACCCCTCGATCCCGAAGAACTGGTTGCCCTGCTTGATTACGCCGGTCCTTTCGCCCACTACTTTGAAAGCTACGAACACCGCCCCCAGCAAATTGAAATGCTCCGCGCGGTCACCACTGCCCTCTCCGAAAGCCAGCACCTCATGGTTGAAGCAGGCACTGGCACCGGAAAATCCTTTGCCTACCTGGTTCCCGCCGCCATCTGGGCTCACCAGAACCAGTTACGCGTCGTCATCTCCACCAACACCATCAACCTGCAAGACCAGCTCATCAAGAAAGATATCCCCGATTTGCGCGCTGCGCTCGGCATTGATTTGCGCGCTGCGGTGCTCAAGGGGCGCAGCAATTACCTCTGCCCCCGCCGCCTGGAAATTATCCGCCATCGTGGACCCGAAACGGTTGACGAGATGCGTGTGCTGGCCAAGGTGCTCGTCTGGCTTCACCAGGGCGGCGCGGGCGACCGTAACGAGATTAACCTCAACGGCCCCATCGAGCGCGAAAAATGGCTGCGTCTCTCTGCCGAAGACGAAGGCTGCAAAGCCGAGGTGTGCATTTCTCGTACCGGCGGCACCTGCCCCTTTTACCAGGCCCGCCAGTCTGCCCAATCTGCCCATCTCGTCGTGGTCAACCACGCGCTGCTCCTGGCGGATGTCGCCACCGGCAACCGCGTCCTACCCGATTACAACTACCTCATCGTTGATGAAGCTCACCATCTGGAGGCTGCCACAACCAACGCGCTCAGTTTCCGCGCCACCCGCGGCGACCTTTCTCGCCTCTGCGATGAGCTTGGAGGCACCTCCAGCGGCATCCTCGGGCGCATGCTAACCCTCCTCAAACCCCTCGCAAAACCAGCAGATTCTGCCGCCTTCAACCAGGTCTCACAACGCGCCACTGACCTCATCTTCCGGCTCGACCATGATTTCAACGTCTTTTTCAACAGCGTGGAAACATTTATGGCGGATCTCCGCGAGGGCAAGCCCGTCAGCAACTATGGACAGCAGGAGCGCATCCTGCCCGCTACCCGCACCCTCCCCATCTGGACGGATGTCGAAATTGCCTGGGATACCACGCACGAAACCGCCAGCTTGCTCCTCAACCTGCTGGCTGAGATTCACAAATCCCTCGGTGAACTGGGCAGCGATTTAACCGAAGACCTTGAAGACGTGCTGGGCAACCTCGGCGATGCCTACCGCCGCCTTACCGAAGCCGTCGAAAACATCGAGGCCCTCGTTGCCAAACCCCATCAAGATATCATCTACTGGACCGAAGTCACCCCCAACAACAACCAGATTGCCCTACAAATGGCCCCACTGCACATCGGTTCGCTGATGGAAAAATACCTCTGGCATGAAAAATCCAGCGTCATTCTCACCTCAGCCACATTAACCGCCAATAACGAGTTTGATTACCTGCGCAATCGCCTCAACGCCGCTGAAGCAGGCGAATTGATGCTCGGCTCACCCTTTGATTATGAAAACTCTGCCCTGCTCTACATCGCCAATGATATTCCCGAGCCCGGGGATGCCAATAACTACCAGCGCGCCGTCGAACAGGTGCTCATCCGCCTCAGCCGCGCCTCCGGCGGGCGCATGCTCGTTCTCTTCACATCCTACGCCCAGCTCAAGCGCACCGCCCAGGTCATCACTCCTGTCCTCTCTGATGACCAGATTGTCGTTTACGAGCAGGGCGAAGGCGCTTCTGCCAACACGCTGCTTGAATCCTTCAAAGAATCTGACCGCGCCATCCTTCTGGGCACGCGCTCCTTCTGGGAAGGCGTGGATATACCCGGTGAAGCCCTCTCGGTGCTCGTCATCACCAAGCTGCCCTTCGACGTCCCTTCAGACCCCATCATTGCCGCCCGCTCCGAAACCTTCGAAGACCCCTTCAATGAGTACAGCCTGCCCGAAGCTATCCTGCGCTTCCGCCAGGGTTTTGGACGCCTCATCCGCACCCAGTCAGACCGGGGCGTGGTTGCCGTGCTCGACCGCCGCGTGCTGACCAAGCGTTATGGTAAGCTCTTCATTGAATCTTTGCCCACTTGCAAGCTGCGCGCCGGCTCCATGTACGACCTGCCCACCGCCGCCGAAAAGTGGCTCAACCTCTAGTTATTCCCCCATCCACCAGCCGCCCAGGTGAGGCATCTCGCGCTTCTGCAACGCCTCCACCCGTCCATTTTCCAGCCACAACACCGCGGGCCGCGCCGCCAGGTTGTAATTGGATGCCATCGAAAGCTGGTAAGCCCCACCCACCGGGATAGCCAGCAGGTCACCCCGCTCCACCTCCGGCAGCATCACGCCTTCGATGAGTTGATCGCCCGATTCGCAAAACTTACCTACAATCGTGGTTTTTATGCTGCCCGGGTCATCCGGTCTCTCCACCAGGCAGGCGCTGTAAGCCGCCTGGTACAGCGCCGGGCGCGGATTATCCGCAAGGCCGCCGTCCACAGCCGCTAAAAAACTCCCATCCCCCGACTGCTTGGTCGTTCCAATGGTGTAGAGCGCCACGCCGGCCCGCGCCACCATCCAGCGCCCCGGCTCCACCAGCAGCTTGGGCAAGCTCCACCCCCGCCGCTGATATTCCTCAATCACCGTCCCGCACACCGTTTCCACCCACGGATGCGGGTCATTCGCGGCAACCTGCTCGGTGTAAGACACGCCCCACCCACCGCCCGGGCTTAATTCCTCGGGCACAAAACCTTCGCACTCTGCCAGCTCCAGCAGCATGCCAATCGCCTCACGGTAAGGCTCAGCCTTGAAGAATTGCGAACCCAGATGCGTGTGCAGCCCGGTCAATTGCACATGACGGCTGCTCAGCGCATGGTTAATCCCCCGCGCTGCCTGCCCGCCGGCGATCGCAAGGCCAAATTTACTGGCGTGATGCGCCGTCTGCACGTATTTGTGCGTGTCCACCGTCACCCCTGGCGTGATGCGCAGCCAGATGCGCGCGCGTTTGCCCGCCCGGGCTGCCAGTTTCTCCAGGGTGCTCAGTTCTTCCAGGCTGTCCACCACAATCGCCTGCACACCCCAATCCAGCGCCGCCCGCAATTCCCCCTCAGACTTGTTGTTCCCGTGCAGGTGCACCCGCTCCGCCGAGAACCCCGCCGCCCGCGCCACTTCCAGCTCGCTCAGGCTGACCACATCCACGCCCAGGTTCAGGCTCGTCAGTTTGCGCGCCATTCCTAACGAAAAGTAGGCCTTGGCAGCATAAGTGATATCATACGCAGCCGGGTAGGCTTGCCGCATAAGCGCGTGCAGCAACCCGGCCTGGTGGGTAACCGTCGCCGCATCATACAGGTAAAGCGGCGTGCCCCACGTTTCCGCCAGCTGTCGCAGGTCCAACCCGGCAATCTGCAACCGTCCAGCCTCATCCCGGCTGGCTGAATATGGCAGGAGGTCAGCCCTCACTGCCTAAACCTCATCCGACATGGTATCTTCAATCACTTCCACGTCGCTGGAGGCCAGGTGGTACTCTCCCGGGTCTTCCGTCTCGCTGAATGACGAGATAACGATGATGGCATTTGCCACCGTATTGCCGGGATTGCGCCAGCGGTGCCGCAAATTGGCCGCAAAAATGAGCGAGTCACCTGTTTCCATCATGTAGCGTTCGCTCTCCACCATGTATTCCAGCGTCCCGCGCAGGCAAAACACAAACTCGCTGCCGGTGTGGATCATCGAATGCAAACCGCTCGACCCGCCGTTTTCCAGCGTCAGCATGTAGGCTTCCATCCGTCCTGTGAAGAACTCGCCGCCCAGTCCTTCCCACAACCCCCGCAAAAAGGGCACCCGCGCGCGCTCGGAAGATTTGCAGAAAACCACATCATGCTGTTTGGGTTCCTGCCTGAAAAACGCCGTCACCGGCACGCCCAGCGCCCCGGCTAGTTTGTTCAACGTGCTCACCGAAGGCGAGGTGAGCCCGCGTTCGATCATGCTCAGCGCATTGGCCGAAAGACCGCTCGCCCTCGCCAGAAAACGCATCGAGATTTCGCGCTCTTCCCTCAGTTCTTTCAGGCGCTTGCCCACATCTACTGAAACCGCATCTTTGTTGAATGTTTCCATTTAGAACAACCCAATTACCCTTCCTGTTTCAAGATCAATATCCACATCATAGAACGCCGGGCGCGTGGGCAGTCCGGGCATTGTGCTCATCTTTCCCAGCAGCGGATAAATGAATCCCGCCCCAACCGAAGCGCGGATATCCCGCACCGGGATGCGAAATCCCTTCGGAACACCTTTCAATTCAGGGTTGTGGCTCAGGCTGAGGTGCGTCTTGGCCATGCACAGCGGCAGGCGGTCAAATCCCAGCCGGGTGTATTCCGCTATCTTGTTCTCCGCTTCCGGTGAGTAATCCACCCCGTCCGCGCCGTAAACCTCGCGGGCAATGATTTCAATCTTCTCCTTGATGGTTTGCTCAAGCGGGTACAGGAACTTAAAGTTCGAAGGCTTGTTTGAAGCCTTAACCACCTCATGCGCCAGTTCAACCGCCCCCTCCCCGCCCAGCGCCCAGTGACGGCACACCACCGCGGCTTCTGCGCCGCCTTCTTCAACTGCCACCTGCTTCAACAGGTTCAGTTCAGCCTCGGTATCGGTCGCAAAAGTGTTGATCGCCACCACCACCGGGATGCCAAACTTGCGCGCCACCTGGATGTGATGGATCATGTTTCCCACCCCGGCACGCAGCAGTTCCAGGTTTTCGTTGGTATAGGCTGCATCCAGCGGGCGTCCCGCCACCACTTTTGGTCCACCGCCGTGCATCTTCAGCGCGCGCACCGTGGCTACCAGCACCACCACATTCGGCACCAACCCGGAGTAGCGGCACTTGATGTCGAAGAATTTTTCCATGCCCATATCTGAGCCAAAGCCCGATTCCGTCACCACGAAATCCGCCAGCTTGAGCCCAATTTTATCCGCCAGGATCGAGCTGTTGCCGTGCGCAATGTTGGCAAACGGCCCGGCGTGCACAAAAACCGGTGTGCCTTCCAGCGTTTGCATCAGGTTGGGCTTGATAGCATCCCGCATCAGCACCGTCATCGCGCCTGCCACCCCCAGGTCGTCGCAGGTCACCGGCTCGCCGCTCTTGCTCAGCGCCACCACAATCTTGCCAAAGCGCTCGCGCATATCCGCCAGGCTGGTCGTCAGGGCTAACACCGCCATAATTTCGCTCGCCACGGTGATATCAAATCCCGTGCCGCGCTCATGCCCGGTTTCCTCATCACCCTGCCCCACCGTGATGCCCCGAAGGAAGCGGTCGCTCGTGTCAATCGTCCGCCGCCAGGTAATCGTTTCCGGGTCAATTTCCAGGCGGCACAGGCGGCGCTTTTCCTCGTCCGTCAGGTCTTCCGGGTTCTCCTTGGTGATTCCCAGCCGCGCCAGCCGCCCTCTGATGCCCCGCCCAAAATGGCGCTTGCCGGCTTTATCCGGCGGGTGCAGGCGCTTGAACATCTGGTCATCTGTCGCCTCTGATTCGTGCAGCATGCGCACGTCAATCGCCGCTGCCACCAGGTTGTTCGCCGCCGTGATGGCATGGATATCGCCAGTCAGGTGCAGGTTGAAGTCCTCCATCGGAATCACCTGGCTGTAACCGCCCCCGGCTGCCCCGCCCTTGATGCCAAAGGTCGGCCCCTGGCTCGGCTGCCGGATGCACGTCATCACCCGGTATCCCAGGTGCGCCCCCAGCGCCTGGCTGAGTCCCACAGTCGTGGTCGTTTTTCCCTCCCCCAGCGGAGTTGGCGTGATGGCGGTCACGTCAATGTATTTGCCGTCCGGCACACCCTCCAGGCGCTGCAAGACCTCAAGCTTAACCTTCGCCTTATACGGTCCATAAAGCTCAAGCTCTTCCGGCAATAAGCCCAGTTCTTCCGCCAGCTTTGCGATGGGCTTCATCTCAGAGGCCTGGGCAATATCAATATCCGAAGGAACCGGCGTCACCCGCTTTAAAACAATCGGAGAAATCTTTCCAGAAGGTCGGGCAGCTTTTTCGCTCATCGTTTTGCGCTCCTGTATGGGGATAATCTTCACCACCGTAATTATCATCTATCCAGAATGGAAATGCAAGCCTTACACCGCCCGCTCACCCCATTAATAGCGGCGCCTGGCAATCCATTATCCCCGTCATTCTGCCCATTCAGCTGTTTTCCGTTTTAGGGGCTGTCTAAAAAGTCCATTTTTGTCAATTGAGCGTAGCGAAGCATCTCGTTAAAAATGTAGAGACTCTCACCTGCACCCACCGCAGGTGCGGTGTCGCTTCGCTCACTCGAAGAGTGCTCTTCGAGCAGAGTGACATACTCCTTTTTGGACAGCCCCGTCAGGTCCAATCAACTCATTTCATCACCACCGGCAAATAAAAACCGCTCATCTCCACCGTCATGAACAGTTCCAATTTCTCATCAGTCTCCTGATCTGCCAGGTAAACCACCTTTTTGCTGTCCGCTGAGATTTTAAAACTCTTCACATCTCCCCCCGCCACCAGCGCGCCGCTGACCTGCGTGCTCAGCCCCCCTGCGATGGGCACGCTGAATAGTTCATCCAGGGTGGGCGTATTGTGATCCGACCGGTACACCACTGATTTACTGTCTGGCGTAATGGCAAACAAATCCACATCAGAATTGGACGGTATCACAGCCGGGCTCAGTTTTACCCAGTCTCCGGCGTGCGTTGTGCTGAACAATTC
>CAYVOX010000056.1:0-18040 GCA_964453035.1 uncultured Anaerolineaceae bacterium | reverse complement strand
GACGTGACTGGAGTTCAGCCGTGTGCTCTTCCGATCTTAGTGGCGAAGTCACCAACCTTCGCTTTGAGTTCGTCGCCCTGGATAAAAATCAACAGGAGATCGACGTCGAAGTAGCCACCTCCGTATTCCTTTACCGCAATCAAATGGCGATTCAAGGAGTCATCAGGGATATCACCCAGCGTAAGCGAGCAGAACGCGCCGAAAAGGAACAGCGCGCTCTCGCTGAAGCCTTGCGTGATACCGCTTCAGCCCTCACCAGCACCCTCAACCTTGATGAAGTCATGGAGCGAATCCTCAACAACACAGGGAACGTGGTACCCTGTGAGGCACTCAACATCATGCTGATTTACGGTGAGCCCAAAGAAGCCCGGATCGTCGCCTCCAAAGGCTATACCGGTCGAGGCATGGATGCCTGGTTATCCAAAATCACTTTCCCATTAGAAAAAACCCCCAACCTCAGTTGGATGTACAAAACCGGGAAACCTATGGTTTTACCCAACGTGCTGACGGATGAACGTTGGTCTCCTTTAGAAGAATCGCGCTGGATTGCATCCTATGCCAGCGCCCCCATCAAGGTTCAAGGGCAAGTCATCGGCTTCCTTAACCTGGATAGCCCCGAAGCAAACTTCTTCTCGGTTGACCAGGCAGACCGGCTCCAGGCATTTGCCGACCAGGCTGGAATTGCCATCCACAACGCCCAACTTCTCCGCGATCTTAGCCAGTCGCACAAGGAGCTAACCGATGCCTACGAAACAACCCTTCAGGGCTGGTCCAGGGCGTTGGAACTGCGTGACTACGAAACCCAGGGACACACCCTTCGCGTGGAAGAGTTAACTACCCGCCTTGCCCGTAAATTGGGCATGACCGAACCCGAACTCACCCACCTGCGCTATGGCGTTCTTTTACATGACATTGGTAAAATCTGCATTCCCGACCAGATTTTATTCAAAAGGGGTCCCCTCACCAGCCATGAATGGGAAATCATGCGCGAGCACCCCAAGTACTCCTATCAAATGCTCTCCCCCATCCAGTACCTGAATAAATCGCTCGATGTTCCCTATTGTCACCATGAGTGGTGGAACGGAGCCGGTTATCCTCAGGGCCTCAAAGGCGAAGAGATACCCTTGGCGGCTCGTATCTTTTCGGTTGTGGATGTATGGGATGCGCTTGTTTCTGACCGCCCCTACCATGATGGCCTTCCCGGACCACAGGTCATCCAACACCTGCGTAACCAGGCTGGCAAGCAACTGGATCCAGATATCGTTCACGCCTTTATCGAAATGATAACTGGCACTGCCCCTGATCCAGAGAATTGATTGGACGGTGAAAATGTTCAACACAACTATCTCCACCAGCAACCTGGCACAACAATATAAATCACAATCCTGGGTAATATTGGATTGCCGATCCGACCTGTTAAAACCCGAGTGGGGATATCAGAATTACCTTGAAGGTCACATTCCCGGCTCATTTTTTGCAGATTTAAACCGCGATCTCTCTGCCTCAATTACGCCTCAAACAGGCAGGCATCCGCTTCCCCGTCCTGAGGAATTCATTGAGAAATTAGCTCATTGGGGCGTTCAACCCGGCGTTCAGGTTGTTGCCGTTGATACTGCCAACGGCACCTTTGCTGCCCGCATCTGGTGGATGCTGCGTGCCTTAGGCCACCCTCAGGTAGCTGTATTGGAAGGGGGTTACAATCTTTGGCTCAAAGAAGGCCGCCCGATTAAACAAGGAACGGAGCAGCCCGAGGCAGTGGATATCAAATATTCACCTGCTTATTCCAACCAACCGTTTAATACCTCAACTGAATTGTTGAACCTGCTGCATAATCCTGACTATAAAATCATTGATGCCCGCGCTCCGGAACGCTTCCGGGGGGAGGTCGAACCCATCGATGCCGTTGCCGGGCGCATTCCGGGCGCAGTTAACCGCCCCACTGCCGCAAATCTCCAGCCCGATGGCTCACTTAAGCCCGCTCATGTTTTGCGACAGGAATTCCTGGATCTCCTGCAGAGCACACCCAGCGATCACGCCATTTGCTACTGCGGTTCAGGCGTCACTTCGTGTCACCTTGTGCTTGCCATGGAGGTTGCAGGCTTGCCCGGAGCCCACCTCTACCCGGGCAGTTGGAGCGAATGGATTCGCGACCCAGAACGCCCCATCCAACAGGGATAAAAAATTAGCGCCGGAGAATACAGTTCCAGCGCAATTTTTTTCTAGAACATCATCGCATTGACCTTATCCAGCATCTCCCTGGGCGGACGCAGCTGTTCTTCGCTCATTCGGTTCAGCGGCGTCTCGGGAATGTTATGCACCTCAAATAATGAGGGCACATGCGGATCAACAAAGATTAGCCCGGTCACCAACCAGTTCATGCGTTGAGCCTCAGCCAGCACCTGGAAAGCCTGCTGCCGGTCCGTTGGATCGTAATCCTTCTCCAGCTTCTTCAAAACAATGGTTGACCCATCGTGCAACTCAACATCCCTCTCCGTACCTTCTTCAAAATCCTCAATGGTAATCTCATCCCTCGGCGGCACGTATGAAATTTCATGCAGTGGAGTCTCGCGCTCTTTACCATAGGTATAAGAATGGAGGGAATCATCCTGGTTGTGAAATGTAACACATGGACTGATGATGTCAATCACGGCAATCCCCCGGTGACTGAAGGCTGCCTTTAATAATTCTTTCACCTGCTTTGGGTCTCCGGCAAAAGACCGCGCCACAAACGTTGCATTGGCGGCCAGTGCCTCAACGCAAATATCCACGGGCAGGAAAGGATTCACCCCTTGCCGCTTCAGGCTCAAACCCTTTTCCGCTGTCGCAGAGAACTGCCCCTTCGTTAATCCATAAACACCGTTATTCTCAACCAGATACACCAGTGGAATATTGCGCCGTAACAGGTGTTTAAATTGTCCCAAACCAATACTGGCTGTATCTCCATCACCGCTTACGCCAATTCCCTTTACCGAAGTATCGCCAAATAACGCCCCCAGTGCTAGCGACGGCATCCTTCCATGTAGCCCGTTAAAGCCAAAAGAGCGGCTCAGGAAATACGTTGGGCTTTTACTGGAGCATCCAATACCGCTGAACTTGACCACCTTCTCGGGCACCAGGTTCAATTCATAACACGCCGCCACGATCTGGTTGGCGATGGAGTTGTGTCCGCATCCCTGGCACAACGTGCTTGCCGAGCCGCGGTAATCCTGTCTCGTCAGACCGGCAAGATTGGCGCCGGCAGCCTTAGTCTGGCTGATTTGTTCAGTCATCATTTCACCTCCTGGTTCATGATAGTCTCTCGAACCCATTGGGCAGTTAACGGCAATCCATCCAGGTGAGCAGCTTTGCGCAACCTGACTGCCAGCTCCGGGAATGCTATCGTGAGTAGTTGGCGTAGTTGGCCGTCCCTGTTGGTTTCCACCACATAAACGCGGTCGTGCTTCTCGATAAATGCTCGAACCTCATCATGGAACGGGATCGCCTTAATCCGCATGTAATCCGCGCCTACCCCCTGAGCTTTCAATTGATCGATTGCTTCCATCACTGCCGGGTCAGCCGAGCCCATTGAAATGATTGCAAATCGCGCATTTTTACCCTCGGTAGTAACTGGTTTAGGCAAAAAGTCTTTGGCGGTTTCAAACTTCTTCTTAATACGCTCCATGCCTCTTTCCCAAATGTCGCCTTCTTCGGAATACTTTCCGTATTCATCGTGGCCAGTGCCGCGTGTAAAATATGCGCTTCTCGGGTGTGTGTTACCCACCACGGTTCGGTATGGAATGCCGTCGCCGTCAATATCCAGGTAGCGCCCCCAATCACCCTGCCGTTCCTCTAGAATCTTCTTGAGGTCTTCCTCCCACAGTATCTTCCCTCGATCCATCGCCGAATCAGGGTAAACAAACTCAGGAGTCATCCACTGGTTCATTCCCAGGTCAAGGTCGCTCAAGACAAAAACCGGTGTCTGGATTCTCTCTGCAATATCAAACGCCCTCCAGCCAAACTCAAAACATTCATTAACGGAGCCGGGTAAAAGAATAATAAAATCCTTGTCCCCGTGGCTGTTGAAGTAGGCCTGGGTCAGGTCTCCCTGAGAGGTGCGCGTTGGCAGGCCCGTCGACGGACCCGTCCGCTGCACATTCCAGATGACCACCGGTGTTTCAGCATAATACGCCAGGCCCAGGTATTCAGACATCAAGCTGACTCCTGGTCCCGAGGTGGATGTCATCGATCGCAATCCGCTCCACCCAGCCCCCACCGCCATGCCAATTGCAGCCAGTTCATCCTCCGCCTGGATGACCACAAAGGTATCCTTGCGCGTTTTCGGGTCTTTTCTCAATTCCGGCAAATATTCAATCAACGACTCAGCCAATGTTGATGCCGGCGTAATGGGATACCAGGCTGTAAATTGAACACCGCCAAAAACCGCTCCCAGTGCGCCCGCTGTGTTTCCATCAGCCATGATGTATCCCTCGGTGCCATTCATCACTTCCACATAGTATCGGTCCTGTTTCACCAGGTTCTGCTCAGCCCACTGCGCCGCAGATTGCACCACGGTGAAATTAGCATCGATCGCCTTCTTCTTCCCCTTGAATTGATAATCCAGCGCCTGGTAAATTTTCTCCAGCGGAATACCCAATATTTGCGCCACCACCCCCACGTAGACCATATTTGCTATGTAATCCCGCAGGTTTGGAGCCACATCCGCGCCTTTGATGATTTTCTTAACTGGCATCGGATAGACGTGAATATCCTCTCGCGCTTTTTCAAGCTTGATGTCATCCGCATAAAACAAAACGCCACCGGGCACCAGATGGTTCTGTTCCTTCAGGATAGTGGTCGGGTTCATCGCAACCACAATATCATCCTTCTCCACCCTCGCCAGGTATCCGTCTTTGGATAACCGGATGGAATACCATGTGGGCAGCCCCTGGATGTTGGAGGGGAAAATATTCCTGCCCGAAACCGGTATCCCCATCCGGAATAAAGTCCGTAACAAAGTATTGTTTGCCGTAGCCGAGCCCGACCCATTGATTGTGCTAAACGTGATGACAAAGTCGTTGATAACCTTCTGTTGTTGGTTAGTTTCAGTTCCCGCCTGTCCTGCCTGAGGAAGTTCCATAACGTCTCCTTTACTCGAATTTTTGATTGGACGAATTCTTAGGCCGCTTATCCAATAATTCCATATGCTCAACCATCGCCTGGTAGCCCACCTCATAATCTCCGGCGCATATCGCATCCACCATCCTCTGGTGAAACTCCCACACACGGGTGACGTATGCCAATTCCACCATTACATCTAATCCGACCGCCTCATACTCCTTCCAAAAGGCTTCCAGTAAACCCATCACAAAGATATTATCGAGACGTTTATAGATCGTAAGATGTAGTTCACGGTGTTCGTTTTGAGGGATGACGGGTGGAGACAAAGCCAGTTTCTCAAGCGCGCGCTGCACCAGCCCCCTTAATTTATTATGGTCATCAGACGTTAGCCGTGTCACAGCCTCATACCAGTATGAGGCTTCAATATGCCTTCGTAAATTTGCGTAAGCCAAAAAATTCTCAGGATTGGTTCTGATTCCATAGGTCAGGCTGGAGACTACTGCATCTCGAAACCCATAAGGTACTCGCCGTATTCCCGTCCTGGGTTTAACTTCAACCACGCCCAGCACCCTGGCAATTTCAAGCTGCTCGCGCAAAGCCGCCACGCTTATCCCCAGTTCAGCAGCAAGCTCGGCAAGGGAAGGCAAGCGCTCACCATCCTGGCAATTCTTTGCCAGGTAGGTCATAAATATCGATGATTGATCTGATGATTTGCTGTTCATATTTACATAACGATCTAATTAATCAGATTATATTGATCATAGCATCACAAATATCAAGAGTCAAGTATTTCGATGATGACATTCATCTCATCTTAGAATGACTTTTCATCCCATGCGAATTTCCTCCCCTTGATATAATTATCGTGTCTCAATTTCATCCAATTCGGAGGAAGTTATGGCCACCCTTTCACTCGAAGAAATCCGAGCTGCCCACAAAATCGTGGCGCAGATGCATTATCCCTTACAGCCTGTTGAGCGCGGCTATGCCAACCGCACGCTTTACATCAATCTAAACGCCAACCAGATCCAGGCAAAGCCAGTGACCCAACAGATGAAAGACACTTTTACCGGAGGAAGGGGATTTTGCCTGTGGTTATTGTGGAATGCCGTCAAGGATACAACCCGGTGGAATGACCCGGAAAACGAGCTGCTCATTGCAGGTGGCCCCATCGGCGGCATCACAGCCTACCCCGGCACTGGCAAATGCACCGCCGTAACGATCTCTCCCCTTACCCAGTCCATAATCGATAGCAATGCCGGGGGGTATTTTGGCCCTTACCTCAAGTTTGCCGGTTGGGATGCTCTTGAAATTCAGGGCAAAGCCGAATCGGATGTCATCATCTTCATTGACGGCGATAATGGCGTGGTTACTGTTGAATCCGCTCCCCTTGAACCCGTTAATACCCACCTGGTCAATCATTTAATCACGGAGTACTATGCCGCCAACGAAAGGGAAATGCGCGGGATCTCAGTCGTATCGGCTGGCCAGGCAGCAGAATACGTCCCTATATGCGGGCTTAACGTCAGTTATTATGATCCTCGCCGCAAAGAAGTGCGCATCAAACAGGCTGCCCGCGGAGGAGCTGGTCGTGTGCTGCGCGATAAGAAAATCAAAGCTATCGTGGTCAAATACACCAGCCTGACGGGCGATTCAAACGGTTGCGCGGATATGTCCATCATTCGCAAAGCAGGTCAGAGAATCAACAAAGAAATCTCTGATTTCGATGGTTCTCAAAACGATATGCGCGGCACCGGTACTCCATACCTGGTTGAAATCATGAATCGCTTTGATTTGCTGCCTGTCCAAAATTTCCGCTTCGGTGCTGACCCTGATGCTCACAAAATCGCCGGTGAACTATGGAAGCAGTGGTTTGACCACACCGGGCCTGATGGCTGCTGGTACGGTTGCAGCATGGCCTGCGCTCACGGTGTCAACCATTACCATCTCAAAACAGGTCCGTACAAAGGGGAGGCTGTCTTTGTGGATGGCCCGGAGTATGAGACCCTGGGAGGGTTGGGGTCTAATTGTGCCATTTTTGACCCCGAATCCATCCTCGAACTCAATTTTTATGCTGATACCTACGGTATCGATACCATCTCCCTTGGAAATTCGATTGCCTACGCAATGGAATGTTATGAATACGGTATCCTCAATCCTGAGCGAACGGGAGGGATTGAATTAACCTGGGGAAATGCCTCCGCAGCTCTTGAGTTGGTTCATCAAATGGCCAATGGGACAGGCTTTGGCGTAATTGTCGGCCAGGGTGTGCGTTTCATGAAACACTATTTTGCTGAACAATTCGGCGTTGATGCCAAGCTTCTCCATGACATCGGCATGGAAGTGAAGGGGATGGAAATCTCCGAATACATGACTAAGGAGTCCCTCGTTCAACAGGGTGGCTATGCCATGGCGTCCAAAGGCGCGCAGCATGACGAAGCCTGGCTCATCTTCATGGAACTGGTTCATAAACAGCTCCCCACCTTCGAGAAAAAAGCCGAGGCACTTTTCTATTTCCCCATCTGGCGAACCTGGTTTAGCCTGCACGGTTTGTGCAAACTTCCCTGGAATGACATCATTCCCGCCAGCAACAAAACCGCCGCCGAACCCGCCAAGGTGCCCGAGCATGTGGAAAACTACACCTGGCTCTATGAAGGTGTTATCGGAAAGAAAGCTACAATTGACGATTTTCTCAACCAATCTGAAAAGGTGTATCAATTTCAGCGCGTCTTCAACCTCCGCCTGGGATTCGGCACCCGTCAGCATGACTATCCACCGTATCGCGCTGTCGGTCCGGTAACAAAAATTGAATATGAGTCGCGCCAGGAACGATACGACACGACGCTGCGAGATGATGCCGGCATCGATCCCTCCGCTCTCTCCACCGAACAGAAAATGGCAGCGCTGAGAAAATACCGTGAAGATCGGTATAATCAACTAGTAGATGCCGTTTATAAACGCAGAGGCTGGACGGAAAATGGCATTCCAAAAGTAGAAACTCTAACCCGGTTGGGCATTGATTTTCCGGATGTGCTCGCGCTGGTCAAAAAACACGGAGGTTAACTGAGTTATAATTAAATTTACTGCAACACACCGATAAGCTGGGAATGATAAGCGCATGGCCTCAAACCAACCGAATTTGAGGTGACGAGGATGAGGGTTCTCTACCGCAGGGTAGAGCTAACCGGTTTTCCGGGAAAATCGAGTGGTCAGCGGAAGCCCTCTGGACGGTTATCCATCCGAAATTTCCCACGCTAATGAGAATATTAATCACCAGCGCCCCCTGGCGGCTGGTTACATATGCTTCATTACACTCGCCAGTCTGGAGGTTTTTCCATGTGTGGAATTGTCGCCTATATTGGGAATAAAGATGCAACACCGGTCATCTTAAACGGCTTGAAGAAGTTGGAATATCGCGGCTATGACTCGGCGGGCATTGCTGTTATGCAGCACGACCATATCGAGCTGCGCCGAGAAGTGGGTAAATTAGATTTACTCATTAACCTCGTCAAAGACCAACCCTTGCAAGGCAACCTGGGAATCGGCCACACCCGCTGGGCTACCCATGGTGAGCCCAGCGCGCGCAATGCCCACCCCCATATGGGCTCAACCGGTGATGTAGTGGTCGTGCATAATGGGATCGTCGAAAACTATCTGGAATTGCGAGAGGAATTGACTGCAGAAGGAGTTACCTTTCATTCCGAGACGGATACTGAAACCATCGTCCACCTTATCGAAAAATACCTCTCCACCGGTTATGACCTGTTAGAGTCATCGCGTCGCGCACTTCAAAACCTCAAGGGTGCTCACGGCATCGTCATCATGTCCTCTCACGAACCGGACAAAATCATCGCGGCCCGCATCGGTAACGCTGGTGGCGTGGTGATTGGAATCGGAGAAAATGAAATGCTCGTCGCCTCCGATATCCCCGCCATCCTCGAACATACTCGCAGGGTTGTCTTCCTGGAATCTCACCAGTTGGCCATTGTAAAAAGAGATAAGCTGGAAGTTCAAAACCTCAAAGGGAAAAACGTATCTTTCCAGACTCATTCCGTATCCTGGGATCCCATCTCAGCCGAAAAAGGCGAATATCGCCACTTCATGCAAAAAGAAATCCACGAACAGGTGCGTGCCCTGACTGATACACTTGCAGGCCGTGTAGATTTTTCCGAGTCGCGCATTCGCCTGCCCCAACTCAACCTGGATGAAGCTCTCGCCCGGCGTATTCAAAAAATCATCATCACCGCCTGTGGAACTGCTGCGCATGCTGGAATGGTCGGTAAGGTGCTGATTGAAAAAATCGCCCGCATCCCAGTCGAAGTGGATATCGCTTCCGAATTTCGGTACCGCGATCCCATCGTTGACCAGAACACTGTAATCCTTGCCATCAGCCAATCAGGTGAAACCGCTGACACTCTTGCTGCCATGGAAGAAGGCCGCCGCAAGGGAGCAATCTTATGGTCCATCGTCAACGCGATTGGCTCTCAGGCCATGCGCCTGGCAGACGGATTCATTTCCATGCAAACAGGCCCGGAAATCGGCGTGGCATCCACCAAGGCATTCACCGCCCCCCTGGTTGATCTCTACATGCTCGCCATCCTACTCGCCGAATTTCGTGGTACCCTTACGCAGCGCGAACGCAAGCGATTAGTCTCCGATCTGCGCCTTATTCCTCACCTGGTGGGTCAATGCCTCGACCGAGAGCCCGAAGTTGAGGTTGTTGCTCGGCAATTAATGAACGTCCGCGACACGCTCTACCTCGGCCGTGGGATTAATATGCCAATTGCTTATGAGGGTGCTCTCAAGCTAAAAGAGATATCCTACATCCACGCTGAGGGCTATCCCGCCGGCGAGATGAAGCACGGTCCCATTGCGCTCATTGACCGTGATATGCCTGTTGTGGCCATTGCCCCCGACGATCCCTGGTATGAGAAAATGGTCAGCCAGATTGAGCAGGCCAAAGCCCGCGGCGGTATCGTGCTCGCTGTAGCCACTGAAGGTGACGAGCGCATCCCAACCCTGGTGGACTATGTTTTTTGGATCCCCAGAACCCCCTGGTTGCTCTCTCCTATCACCACCGTTATTCCACTTCAGTTATTTGCTTACCACATTGCCACCTTGCGCGGTCTGGATGTTGACCAACCTCGCAACCTGGCAAAATCCGTCACGGTGGAGTAATTCTCAGCGGTTCACCCAGCGGTCCAGCCCTTCGGGATGCTGGTATTGCATGATTTTCGCAAGCAGCTTGCCCGGGTCGTCGTCAATGACCAGTAAGCAAAGATGCTCGGCGTAGATAAATTTCTCCGCCTCAGCCCTTTTAATCATTTCCAGTAAAGGGTCGTAGTAGCGGTTGGTGTTGAGTATCCCAACAGGTTTTTGATGAATGCCAATCTGCGCCCAGGTGAGGGTTTCAAACAATTCGTCCAGCGTGCCGTAACCGCCGGGCAGAGCAATAAAAGCATCCGCCAGCGCGCTCATTCGGGCTTTTCGCGTGTGAATATCCGGTGTCACGTCCAGTTGCGTCAGCCCCGCATGGATCAGTTGTGGGGTATTGAGGTTCTCAGGCACCACCCCAACCACCTCCCCGTGAGCCCGCAGCGCTCCATCAGCCACCGCGCCCATCAAACCGGTTTTTCCAGCCCCGTACACCAGCCGGATGT
Source organism: uncultured Anaerolineaceae bacterium (assembly GCA_964453035.1). GTDB lineage: Bacteria > Chloroflexota > Anaerolineae > Anaerolineales > Anaerolineaceae > CAYVOX01. The sequence continues at coordinate 7,283 of CAYVOX010000056.1, read as the reverse complement.
GGTTTTCCGCCAGAAGACGACCGGTTTCCTCAGCGGCAGAAACATATACAGGCGCCAGTCCATCCGCCGAGCCGCAATACACGCAAATTGAGGTCAAATCCATTCAACGCTCCACTTCATACAGGTTTTCGTTCTTAAACGGTACCAACGCAAGAATCACAGCATGTTCATATAGGCTTGTGCGGTTGAGCACATCTCCGGTCAGCAAACCAATCGCTCCGTTTTGTTGCTTGGAATTTGTCTTGCCGAAAACAATATCGTCAGCATCCCCTAATTCTTTTCCCTGCCTGACAAGCTGAGAAACCTTGGGCGGTAATAAGAACGTGCCCGTCCTGCCCTTTCCGCATAGTGTATCTGAAATCACGACGATCCACGCAAAGGCAGCTAATTCTCCATTGTCATCTTCTACTCCGCCCTCGATTCCCACCCAGAAATCCGCATCAGGCCTGGCATCTCGCGCATTTTGCGCACGGATCCTGGCGCCTTGCAGTGTCTCCAGATTGCTAAAAGGCTGGTTGCTGACACCGGAAGAAACATTGATTCCCTGAAAGTCAAATTGCCCTTTGGAAAACATGCGCTCAAAACCACCCTTTGCAGCCGTGATTTTTACAGGATTTGTTGAGGCAACAACAACGATTTTCATTCCCATGATTATACTTTGTTCCACTTGATTCAGATTAGTAACCTGCATTATGGCCGGACGCAGCCGAGTTCCGAGCAAGCCATCAATAATGTTTCCTGTGCCCAAGCACAATGCGTTCCACCTGCCCCCACAGGAATTCTTCGGATGTGGTGGTCAAAAGCGAGCCTATTTCCGCCCGTTCCAGGTGATATGGCTTCATATACCCCTTAAGAAATTTCCTGAAAAGGATCAACCCGTATTCTGCTCCGTGAAAATCCGTCATCAACCTGGAGTGGCTGCGCATCGTTTCAATCACTTGTTCAGGCGGCACCGCGTGCCGCTCAATCCGAGAAAACAACCACGGGTTTTCAAGAGCCGCCCGTCCAATCATCACGGCATCACAACCCGTCTGGGTTAGCAAGCGCTCAATATCATCAACGCATCTCACATCACCATTGCCGATCACCGGGATGGACACAACCTGTTTAATCTCAGCAATAGCAGCCCAGTTTACTTCCCCTCCGTAGGCTTGCTCCTTTGTGCGCGCATGCACAGCAATGCATTTTCCACCATTATCCTCGATGATATGCGCAATTTCAAGGTAGTTCTGGCTGGCTTCATCCCACCCCAGCCGGATTTTTCCCGTAATCGGAATATCCAGCGCCCTGCTGAGCATCGAAAATATCGCCGCAACCTTCTTTGGCGACCGCATCAAGGCCGCGCCCGCCCCCCGCCCCGAAACTGTTTTTGCCGGGCAGCCCATGTTGATATCGATGATATCAGGCTTTCGACTTATAAGAACAAGAGCGGACTGCAGCAGCCGGTCTGGGTCATCGTCAAAAAGCTGAAAAACAACAGGTCGCTCTTCTTCAAGGAAGTGCGTTCTCTTTTCCAGCAAGGGATGCCCTCGGATGACATCCTGCGCGTTGACAAATTCCGTGTAGCTCATCGCCGAACCCAGACGTCTGGTAAGCACCCGAAACGGCATATCCGTAACACCGTCCATTGGCGCCAGGATCAGATCACCCTCGATTGCTACATTGCCTATACGCAAAGGCGCATCTTTCATCACCCCTCCACCGGGAATTACCGCTGTCTGCACAGGTCAAGCGTTTCAACGGCATGCCGCAGGTGTGGAATGACAATGCTCCCGCCCACGACCAGGGCAACATTGAACGCTTCTACCAACTCCTCATCCGTCCAGCCAGCATCAACACATTGAAGGATGTGATAGTCAATGCAATCATTGCACCGCAACACCATCGAAGCCACCAATCCCAGCAATTCCTTGGTTTTCGCAGGCAGCGAACCGTCTTTGTAAGCGCTTGTATCCAGGTTGAAGAAGCGTTTAATTCCCAGGTGGTCAATTTCCGCAATGCGCTCATTCATCTGTTTACGGTATTGCTCAAACTCATCCAAGCGGCTCATAGAAACCTATCCTCTTTCCAAATATTATTGGATATTCCAGTAAGACAATCAATCTATAGTTACTTTGTCCGCGCAATTCTATCAGTAAATCATAATGAATGGCGTGATTAATCATTACATTTTACTTGCCTTTTCAGGATGCTAAACAGTAAGGGTAAATCTTGACCTATTGTATAATTATTCACAACCCCAAAAAGTGAGGCAACTATGACCAAGTATATAGCTGCGATTGATCAGGGAACTACCAGTACGCGGTGCATGATTTTTGACCATCATGGACAAGCTATCGGAGCGGCACAAAAGGAGCACGAGCAGATCTACCCTCGTCCTGGATGGGTCGAACACGATCCCCTGGTCATTTGGGAAAGAACCCAGACCGTATTCTTCCAGGCCATTCAAAACGCCAGGCTCACAATGCAAGATCTGGCGGCAATTGGCATTACCAACCAGCGCGAAACGACGATTGTCTGGAACCGTAAAACCGGCAAACCATATTACAACGCTGTCGTGTGGCAGGATACGCGCACCGATCAAATATGCAACCAGCTCGCCAATGATGGAGGTCAAGATCGCCTTCGCCAAAAAACCGGCCTTCCTCTCGCAACCTATTTTTCAGGACCAAAAATTAAGTGGTTGCTCGATAATGTCCCCGGAATCCGCGACGCCGCCGAAATTGGCGACGCCATTTTCGGCAACATCGATACCTGGCTCATCTGGAACATCACCGGCGGCATCAACGGCGGGGTTCACATCACGGATGTCACAAACGCCTCGCGCACGCTGCTGATGGATCTTCACACCCTTGACTGGGATGGCGAGATTCTCAAGATTCTGGATATCCCTCGCCAGATGCTGCCCCAGATTCGCTCCTCCTCGGAAATCTATGGCATCGCCAAAGCTTTTGGCACATCGATTCCTATCTGCGGCGATTTAGGCGACCAGCAAGCTGCCCTTTTTGGCCAGGCCTGTTACGCCGCCGGGGAAGCTAAGAACACCTACGGCACAGGTTGTTTCATGTTACTCAACACAGGTCTCAAACCTGTCCCCTCCAAATCTGGCTTGCTCACAACTGTTGGATATAAACTCAACGACCAGCCCGCAGTCTATTGCCTCGAAGGCTCCATTGCCATCACTGGTGCGTTGGTTCAATGGCTTCGTGACAACTTGAAAATGATTGATAAATCATCCGATGTTGAGACACTCGCGCGCAACGTGACGGATAACGGCGGTATGTATATCGTGCCGGCGTTCTCAGGTCTCTATGCCCCCTACTGGCGCAGCGATGCCCGTGGCGTCATGGTCGGTTTAACCCGCTTCATCACCCGTGAACACATGGCACGCGCTGTTCTTGAAGCCACCGCCTACCAGACCTGCGAAGTTCTGGATGCCATGGAAGCTGATTCGGGTGTTCGCCTCACCGCCCTCAAAGTGGATGGCGGTATGGTGTCCAATGAGTTGCTAATGCAATTCCAGGCCGATATTCTGAACGTCCCCGTTGTGAGACCCAAAGTTGCCGAAACCACCTCGCTTGGCGCTGCGTATGCAGCGGGTCTTGCGGTCGGATTCTGGTCCAACTTCTCCGAGTTACGCGCAAATTGGGGCGTCGATAAACAGTGGAATCCACAGATGGAGGATGCTGTTCGCGGCAAACTCTACCTGGGCTGGAAAAAGGCAGTTACCCGAACTTTTAACTGGATGGAATAAATATGACCGATAAACCTTATGCATTAGTTATTGGCGCTGGTTTTACCGGATGCGCTATTGCCCACGACCTGGCGCTGCGCGGATTCCGCGTAACCGTCCTGGAAAGGGGCGAAATCGCCTCTGGCACATCCGGGCGCACCCATGGCCTGCTGCACAGCGGCGGTCGGTATTGTGTAACGGATAAGGAAGCGGGTATCGAATGTATTGAGGAAAATCGCACGCTTCGGCAAATCACACCTCAGTGCATCGAGTTTAACGGCGGGTTGTTTGTTGCCCTTTCGGAAGAGGACACCGAATACGCCCCCCGCTTTGAGGCTGGCGCGCAGGCTTGCGGTATCGAAATTGAAAAACTGACACCTCAAGAAGCCTTGCGCCTCGAACCTGCCCTCAATCCAAAACTTTTGCTTGCTTACACCGTTCCAGATGGCTCATTTGACCCACTTCGCCTGGCCTTAGCCTTCGCAGCTACGGCGAAAAAGCACGGCTCCGAATTCAGGCCGTATCACGAAGTTGAGGGAATGTTGTTTGATGGTCAGGGCAATGTGCGAGGCGTCAGAGTCTGGGATCGAACCAACGGCAAGCATTACGAACTATCCGCCGATATCGTTATCAATGCCACCGGCGCCTGGGCAGGGCAGGTTGCTGGTTTTGCCAAAGCCAGCGTGCCGGTCAAACCAACCCCCGGCGTGATGGTTGCCTACGACCAACGCCTGATGCAGCGCGTGGTGAACCGTCTTTGCGAACCGGACGATGGCGATATCATCATTCCGCAACGCCGCATGATGGTCATCGGGACGACCTCCTTCGAAGTCCAGGACGTGGACTACATCCCCGTCACAGACGAGCAGATTGAGCAAATGCATCGCTGTGCATACAACTTGATTCCCGGGCTTAAAAACGCCAAAATGCGCGGCGCTTATATGTCGGCCCGCCCGCTGATTGGCTCAAGTTTTACCGGGCGCTCGCTTACCCGTACATTCAAATGCTACGATCATAAATCCAGCGAGGGCATCGACGGGCTGGTTACCATCACCGGCGGCAAAGCCACCACCTGCCGCGGTATGGCTGAGAAAACAGTTGACCTGGTCTGCCAGAAGATGGGCATCACGGCTGCCTGCCAGACACGTGAATTCAAGCTGGTATCCTATCGCGAATATTATCGCAATTAATGCAGAGGTGTGCATGAGTAAAGAAACCTGGAACATTACGCTACGAATCTTGCGCCGCAAGGGTGAAAGCGAAGCCCACTGGCAAGATTTCAAAATGGATGTGGATCCCGATGAATATGTGCTGGATGCCGTAGAGCGCGTCTGGGCTTTCCATGATCGCTCCCTCACCTACCGGCACGCCTGTCATCACTCCACCTGCGGCGCATGCGGTATGGTGGTCAACGGAGTTGAAAAACTGACCTGTATCACGCCAATCCGCTCAGTGACCCACAACGGTGCCGTCCTCAAAGTTGAACCGCTCCGCAACTTCCCCGTCATCAGCGACCTGGTTGTGGATATGAGCCCGTTCTTCCAGAAAATGGAGGAGACTGGCGCCAGTCACGTTCTCCCGGTGGACAAAGCCGGCCTCGGTTACGAACCCGCGGTGGACCCGGAAGGCAAGTTCGAGCGCCTGGTAGATTGCCTGGAGTGTGGGTTGTGTATCAGCGCCTGCCCCGCTGCACACACCTCTACCTCTTATCTGGGACCCGCTCCCCTTGCAGCCATTCAGCAGACGCTCAACCATGCGCCTAACATTGCCCTGCTCTCGCTCGCCGATTCCGAATCCGGCATCTGGCGCTGCCACAGTGCTTATGAGTGTTCTGCGGTTTGTCCATCCAACGTCGATCCGGCCTGGCGCATCATGAACCTCCGGCGCCGCGTCATTGGTAACCGTATCCGCCAGTTCTTTGGAAAGTAAAGGCTGCCTCTATGGAAAATTCTCCTAAAGCATCTCACTTATTGCGCTGGTTCGATCCACGCAATCGCCAGGTTGGCACCTGGGCCTTTATCCTCAACCGGATAACCGCCCTGGGACTGACCTTTTATTTATTCCTCCACCTGATTGCCCTTGGACAATTGGCTCAGGGACCAGAGGCATACAATGCCTTTATTGCCCTGGCAAAAACCCCGGTCGTCAAGATTGGCGAAATGCTGGTGCTCGCAGCTGGTATCATCCACGGTCTCAACGGTATCCGCATTGTACTCAACAGCCTCGGAGTGGGTGTGCGAACGCAAAAAGCAACCTTCCTCGGCCTGATGGTCGTCGCTCTCATCGGTATCGCGTATTTTGCCCTCAAGATGTTTGGGGAGTAGGAGGATTTCATGCTCGGTAACGTGTCTAAACCCAAATCACGCGAAGGCGTCGGTTTATGGCTGGCAAAAATCATCGCTGGCTTGCTGATTGTTATTGTCATGTCTATCCATTTTGTGATTAACCATGCCGTGGTTCCAGGCGGGCTCTTAACCTATGATGATGTGCTCAACTATTATGCTGTTTGGTTTGTGCCCATTATGGAAGGTATCTTCCTGTTCGTCGTGGTATTGCATTCACTACTGGGACTACGCAGCATCATATTGGATCTCAATCCATCGGTCAAGCTGGCAAAACGATTGGATATCCTCCTTCTACTCGTCGGCATCGTGGCTATGGTCTATGGAGTGTGGTTACTAATCGTCATTTCGGGTAGAAGTTAGCCAAAAGGCTTGACGAAACCACCCAAGGCGAATAAAATCACTGGGCTTAAAAAGGTTTCAAACCTTTAGCTTAAAAATTTAGTGTTAGCACAGTTTCAATAATTAGCTTTCACCATTTTAGGTGAAAGCTAATTTCACGGCGCAAGCCGAATCACAATACGGAGCGAAGGTAACCTGGAAACCAGGTGAGAGGCGCTCAAAGGATAAAAAGATGGAAAAGTTAGTTATCAATGCCACTCGACGTACCGTGACCGGCAAGCAGGTGAAAGCCTTGCGACGCGCCGGAAAACTCCCCGGCGTAATTTACGGTCACAATATCGAACCCTCCCCTATCACGATGGATCTGCGCGAAGCGACGCGCATCCTGGCGGAGCTGACGGCTTCCAGCATCGTGACCATCAATCTGGATGGCGCGGAAAACGCTGCCCTGGTTCGCGAAAAACAGCGCGACTTTATCAAAGGCACCCTTCGCCATGTCGATTTCCAGGCTGTCTCCCTCACCGAGAAGATCCGCGCCAATGTGGGCGTGGTGCTCACCGGTATTTCTCCGGCCGTGAAGGATTACAACGGCGTTGTCGTTACCGGTCTGGATGAAATTGAAGTTGAAGCCCTGCCCCAGGATCTGCCAGAGCGTATCGTCGTAGATATCTCCACGCTCGCCAGAATTGGTGACGGCATCTACGTCCGCGACCTGGCCTTTGCCTCAGGCGTTGAGGTACTGGATGACGCTGACGAAATGGTTGTGAGAGTCACAGCTTCCGCTGAAGAAGAAGCCGCCGGACCTGCCGAAAGCGCCGCTGAGGAACCTGAAGTTATCGAGAAGGGTAAGAAGGAAGAAGAACCAA
>CAYVOX010000055.1:0-18509 GCA_964453035.1 uncultured Anaerolineaceae bacterium | reverse complement strand
GTGCTGCAGGCAGCGGTGAGCAGCATCCCGGCCAAAATACACAGGGTGAAGCACTTTTTGAGCGACATTTTCTCCTCCATTTATGCAGGTGCGGAGGACCTTGCCTACGTCCTTGCCAGAACCAAACGCACCTCATTGTGCGTTATTTCACAAGAGACGCTCAAGCTCGCAATTTTGTTCCCTGGCGGCAAAAAAGGATGGGCTAGATGAACGTGCGGCGATCGAGCCGGTTACACCACCTTATCATCCATGCCCGCCAGCTGGCGCAGCAGTTCAAGCTGGCCCAGGTGGTAGGTCTCGTGCCACTGCAGGAAGGCCAGCACCTCGCCGAGGGGCTGCGGCTGGCTGCCAAAGGCCACCGGGCGGGCGAGGGATTGTTCATCCAGCGGCTGCAGGGCAGCGGAGAGCAACCTGCCGGATTCATCCAGTTTGGAAAGCAGATCTTCCAGCGGGAGGGCGTTCGCAGGGTCAGTCAGCGGCTGAGAGTCGCGGTCGTAAACGGACAACTGCGCGGCGGTGAGGGTGGGCGGCTGTTCCAGCAGGCGCAGGCAGGCATCACGGCTGGTGAGGATGTGCCCGACCACCCAGTTGAAGCAGTTGCCGCGGAAGGGCGGCTGCAGCAGGCTGTGGGCGTGGGTGAGTCCCCTGGCCTGCATGTGGATGAGGCGGGCGTTAAAGTGGAAGCGTTCGGCGAGGGCTTGTGGGGAAGGGTAGTTCATGCGGGGTCTCCTGAGGTTATTGTACAGCCTTTTCCCCCGCCACCAAACCCCTTGGAAGATGCTGCGCACAGGCGGTATGGCGCTACGGGGAGTAGAATCGGCGGCGAGGGCGCAGGGGGGCTTTGGGCCGCTGGCGGAAAGGTGATTGATAAAAAATACCCGAATTGTTGGATTGTTATCCAGATAATTCCAGTATTAAAATTCCAAAATTGCCTGCGTAGGGCAGTTGTAAGGTTGAATTTAATGTAATACAATCATTTTGTTTGTAATATTGGTACTCACCTATCTGCCGTCCCTTACAGGTAACTTCATGACGCGAACGATTCTCCTCATTCTGTTGAGCCTATTAATCCTTCTGGCAGCTACCGCGGTTTTCTCGGCGGTGCTGGCTGCCTACAGCCCGCTGCAGCCCGGCAACCCGCTCTTTTCCGCGCAGGAACTGGCTGAATCGGCGCGCGCGGATTTGACTTCCACCCCCTCCGAGCGCATGGACTACGCCCTGACCGTGTTGGAACGGCGCACGCACGACCTGGCGCGCGTGGTGGGCCAGCCGGCGGAAAGCGCCGCGCTCCATGCGCTGGATACCGCCCTTAACCGCGTCATGCTGGCCCTGGCGGCGCTCTCGCCGCAGCAGCGCCTGGTGAGCGGCAAGCATACCGCCGACGACCTGGCTGCCATCGTTGAAACGCTCGAACGCATGCGCCGGGTTGAGCGCGTCTGGCTTTCGGAGATGGAAAGCCTGGCGGCCAAAGTTGCTGCGCTGGACAGCCTGGTGAAGGGTGGAGCGGCAAAACCTGAAACCCTGCAGCAATTAAGCAGCTGGAAGATTGCCTCCCCCGCCCCGGCGGGCGATTTCACCCTGGCAATGCTGCGCCAGGGGGAGAGCGGCGGCTTCACCCACGCCGTGTTCCCGCTCTCGCAGCACCATTCCACGCTCACCTGCAGGCAGTGCCACACCACCGACCAGGTGAAAGAGAGCGTGGCCTGCCAGACCTGCCACGCGAACGAAAAACCCGCCAACCATTACGAAGCAGATTGCAACGCGTGCCACTTCACCTCCGCCTGGAAACCCTCGCGCATGAACCACGGCGAGGTGGGGGCCGATTGCGCCTCGTGCCACCTTGAGCAGCGCCCCGCCGACCATTTCAAGGAGCAGTGCTCGATGTGCCATGCTGCGCCCAGCTTTTCGGGCGGGCTGAATGCGGGCCTGACGGCGGGGTTTTTGCCGCTGGGAGAAGCCTGGCATATCATTCACTTCAACCATGCCGTGGCAGGCGTGACGGATTGCCAGGCCTGCCACCTCAAGAGCCGCCCGGCTGAGCATTACAACGGGCAGTGCTCGCAGTGCCACGCCACCACGCACTTCTCCCCTTCCAGCTTTGCCCACACCACCGAAAAGGCATGCGCCACCTGCCACGCGCAGCGCAAACCCGCCACCCATTACGTCGGCGAGTGCCAGGCCTGCCATGCCGCGCCGGCAGCCGGGGCAGCGCTGGTCACCTGGAAAGGCGCCAACTTCACCCATCCGTCTGAAACGGATTGCTCCGGATGCCACCTCACCTTCAGGCCGGCTGTGCACTACGTGGGCCAATGCTCAGACTGTCACGCGCCGCCAACCCCCGGCAGCGTGTTTGTGGGCTGGAAAGGCGCCCAATACACGCACAGCGACGCTTCCAGCCTGTGCGCCGCCTGCCACCTGGGCGATGCACCTTCCAACCACTACAGCGCGCCGTGCTCGGCCTGCCACAGCATGCCCGTTGCGGGAACCGCCTCCAACGGCTGGCGCGGGGCGGTGTTCAATCACGCGGCTGTAGGCGCCACCAACTGCATCGGGTGCCATGCCGGCGATAAACTGGTCAATCATTACCCGGGCCAGTGCTCAAGCTGCCACACCAGCACCTCGTCCTGGCGCCCGGTCAGCTTTAATCACACCGTCGCCGGGGTCATCGACTGCCTGAGCTGCCACCTGAACCGCGCCCCTGCCGGGCATTACGTGGCGCAGTGCTCGCTGTGCCATGCCACCAGCGGCTGGTACCCGGTGCGTTTTGACCACGTCACCGCCAAAGCCACCGACTGCATCAGCTGCCATGCCAGCCGCAAACCCGCCGGGCATTACACCGCGCAGTGCTCGGCCTGCCATTCCACCTCGGCGTGGAAGCCTGTCAACTTCAATCACGCGCTGGTGAATGCCACCGACTGCCTGGGTTGCCACACGGGCGATAAACCCGCCAACCACTACACCGCGCAGTGCTCCAGTTGCCATTCCACCTCGGCGTGGAAGCCCGTCAACTTCAACCACGCGGTGGCAGGCGCCACCGACTGCCTGGGCTGCCACCTGGGCAGTAAGCCCGCCTCTCACGTCAGCACGCAGTGCTCAGCCTGCCACACCACCACCGGCTGGGTTCCCGCCACCTTCACCCACAGCTTCCCGTTGAATCACGGCAAGGCTGATGCCAAATGCACGGTGTGCCATCCCACCAGCGTGCCGGCCTACACCTGTTACAGCTGCCACAACGAACTTGATCTGCGCAAAAAACATGCGGGCATCACCCCCATCCCCGCCGACTGCATGCAGTGCCACCCGGACGGCAAAGAGCCGGACGACGATTAGCCTGGCGGCGTGAACCCGCCCTGCAACGCCACCATCAAACAACCCCCAAAGGTTTGTTTTCAAACCTTTGGGGGTTTGTGGTGGTCCCCGCTGCGGGGACGCAGCGGCGAGCCTACGAGGGAACGGCACGCGCCTGACGCCGCACCGCAACCAATTCCCGTCGGGAAACAATCCCACCCTGTTCCTGGCAATTGCGGCGGCGCAGGTTCAAAAACCCAACAGTTCTGGCAGGCCTGGCTCAGAAAAATCCCCGCCCATCTTTCTTATCCTGAAATTCGGCTTACTCGCCGTGAATAGATCCTGTTGATTGGGGTATGATTAACGGAAGGTTGAACACATCCCATCCCAATGCGCGCTTCCACGGAGTTCTATGACCCAAGCCCCTGAACAAACCACATCCTTTCGCCGCAAGGTGCTCAACTTTTTAGGTTTGCGCCGCAGCATGGCCGCTATGCTGGCAATGGTCATCCTGGTGGGAATGGGCGAGAACCTGGCGGAGCGTTTTCTGCCGGTTTACCTGCTGGCGCTGGGGGGTGGGGCGCTCTCGGTGAGCTTTTTGAACGGCATGGACAACCTGCTGAGCGCGTTGTATTCCTTCCCGGGCGGCTACCTCAGCGACAAGCTGGGCTACAAGCGCGCGCTGCTGGTGTTCAACCTGCTCGCCATGAGCGGCTACGTGGTGGTCATCCTCATTCCCGCCTGGTGGGCGGTGATTGCGGGCGCGGTGCTGTTTTTAAGCTGGTCGGCCATTTCGTTGCCGGCGACGATGAGCCTGGTGGCGGCGGTGCTGCCCAGCCAGAAGCGCACCATGGGCGTTTCGATGCACTCGCTGGTACGGCGCATCCCCATGGCGCTGGGGCCGGTAGTGGGTGGGGTGCTGATTGCCTGGCGGGGCGAGGTGGAAGGCGTGCGCTGGGCGTTCGCGGCGGCGCTGGGGCTGGCGCTGCTGGCGCTGGTGCTGCAGCAGATCTACGTGGAAGACCGCAAATCCACCACCCGCGCCGAGCCCAATCCGCTGCGCCTGTTTTCGCTGATGTCGCCCGCCTTCCGCACCCTGCTGGTATCGGATATCCTCATCCGCTTCAGCGAGCAGATTCCGTACGCCTTCATGGCCATCTGGGTGATGAAGAACAACGGGCTGAGCGCGCTGGAGTTCGGCGTGCTGACCACCATCGAGATGGTGACGGCCATGCTGGTGTACATCCCGGTGGCGTACCTGGCCGATCGCGGCTCAAAAAAGCCGTTTGTGGCCATCACTTTTGGCTTTTTCACGCTCTTCCCGCTGGCGCTGATGCTTTCCAACAACTTCTGGCTGTTCGCGCTGGCATTCGTTATCCGCGGGTTGAAGGAGTTTGGCGAGCCGACGCGCAAGGCGCTGATCATGGACCTGGCGCCGGAGGGCCAAAAAGCGGGCATGTTCGGGTTGTATTACCTGCTGCGCGATGTGGTGGTGTCGCTGGCGGCCTTCAGCGCCGGCTGGCTGTGGAACATCTCGCCGCAGGCCAATTTTCTGACGGCGTTCGGCTTCGGCGTGCTGGGAACGGTGTTTTTCATCGTCTTTGGCCGGGATGTAACCGTGCCGCGGCAAAAAACGGGGGCATAAAGCTCAGAGCACACCCCTGAAGCTGGCTTTGCTGGCTGCTGCGGGGCAGTAAGTTGACACCTGGCAAAAAAGCCTGCCGGGCTTCACCAAAAACCCAGCAGGCCTCACAAGGTGTTGTATTGCCGCTTTCGTGGCGGCGGGGGTTAATTCATGGCAATCAGGATGATCACCACCGCAATCGCCACCAGGGCAAAAAAGCCCAGCAGCACGCGCCCCAATGCGCGCGACAGGCCAGAGGTTGTGACCGGTGTGACCACCGGAGTCACAGTCAGGCTGGGAATGGGAACCGGGCTGCTTTCCTCCAGCTTTTTGAGCTGGTTGATGGACAACAACCCGCGCAGCAGGCCAAACAAGGCCAGGGCGTGAAACGCCAGTCCCAACCACACCTCAAACACCACAAAAATGACCGTATCGAGGGCATAAAGCACCATCCCGGCGATGATTGCCCAGCGGTAGCGCTTGAGCCCCAGAATGCCCGCCGCGATAAACACCCCAGCGATGGCAATATCCACCACAAAACCAACCATCTGCACCAGGTTGGCGTTGGCACCGGCCCTGGTTGCCATTCCTGCCGCAAACCCATCGACCAGTTGGGTGATGCCCAGGCCAACCACGAAGGTGAGCGAACCATTGAGAAAGTAAATAATGGTATTGATGATGGATAACCCACCAATCCAGAAAAACCAGCTCACCCCGTTCTTAATGGCTGCCTCCAGTGCCAGTTTCTTCTGGATTAAGACCATCTGGGAGGCATCTGGCGAAGCTGCAGGCAGGGCGCCGGAAGATTGCTCGCCCATCCGGGACTGGAAAACTTCCAGCGAAACAGCCTTTACCATGGCATCAAATTCACTTTGCCAGAACTTTTTCTCGCGCTCAAGGACCAACTGCCCGGTTGTATCCACATCGAGCATAACGGAAACTTGCGTCTCCCTTTCGATATTTGCGGTGAAGCCAACCACCACGGTGGCTTTCCAGCCCCGCGGCGTAAACGCGGTCATTGACCCAAACCTGGAACCGCGCTGGAAGGTTAACGCGGGTTGAGAACTGACCAGCCTGTACCCATTTTTCGTCAGGTGGTCGGTCATGCGTTCACGCAAAACTTCTTCACTGGCGCCAGAAACAAAACTGTTTACGAGTTTCATCTATACTCCCTGAAGATCGATTCCGTACATTATACCCCTTCCGGTAATACCTTTTTACGGTAAAAACGGCGCACATCTGATGCCGCCTGTAACCAATCTGCGGGCCGCCAAATAAATCCGCGCTGCTGTTGTATAATCACCCCCATGGATGAACAACTCAACGCCAACCGCGCCCTGTGGGATGAACTGACCCCCATCAACGCCCGCTCCGACCTCTACGACCTGCCCGGTTTTTTGGCCGGCCAATCTTCCCTGCACCAGCCCGACCTGGACGAGCTGGGCCCGGTGGCAGGCAAAGCGCTGCTGCACCTGCAGTGCCACTTTGGCATGGATAGCCTCTCCTGGGCGCGGCTGGGCGCGCAGGTCACCGGGGTGGATTTTTCAGGCGAGGCCATCTCCCTGGCGCGGCGCCTCAGCGCGCAAATTGGTGTGCCCGCCCGCTTCATCCAGTCCAACCTCTACGACCTGCCCGCGGTGCTCAACGAGCGCTTCGACATCGTCTATACCTCTTACGGCGTGCTCACCTGGCTGCCGGACCTCAAAGCCTGGGCGCAGATCGCCGCCAGCTACCTCAAGCCCGGCGGAATCTTCTACCTGGCTGAGTTTCACCCCTTCATGATGGTGTTCGACGACCATGCCGTGCCGCCCGAAGTGCATTACCCCTATTTTCACAGCGCGGCGCTGGAATTTCCCACCGACGCGCCTTACGCCGACCACTCCGCGCGGGTGCAGCAGCCGGTCTCTTACGAGTGGGCCTACACGCTCAGCGCTATCATCAGCAACCTGATTGACGCCGGGCTGCGCATCCAGTTCCTGCACGAGTTTGATTACGTGGGCTATGAGATGTATCCCTTCATGCAGCGCGGCGCAGACGGCTTCTGGCGCCTGCCGCCCCACATCCCCTCCCTGCCGCTGATGTTTTCCATCCGGGCGGTAAAAGCGTAATCCCCCCGGCTATTTACCCTGCCCGATGACGGTGCTGCTTACCACCTGGCCGTCCACGTCCACCACCCTCACCTCTAAACCAGACCGGGCGGTGCGCACCTGCACAAAAGCCGCCTCAGATGGGGTGGGGCCACCGCTGGTGGCGACGACGAAGGGCAGGCGCGTCTCCGGCGGCAGCCAGATACCCCTGAGGTGGATGTGCCCGCTCACCATCAGGTCAATATCCTTGCGGCTGATCAGCCACTGCCCGATACGGTCAAAATCCGTCGAGACGGCGCGGTGCAGCGGCGCGTGCACCAGCACCACCCGGTAGCGCGCTGCTGCGTATTCAGGAGAAAGAGCCACTTCCGCCAGCCAGCGCGCCTGTTCGCGGTGATACGCGTGAAAATCCACCAGCCCGCTGTTTTGCTGAACGGCCTCTTCCTGCGCTTCGCCAGAATCAAGCACGATGAAAAAAGTGTTGCCGAAGGTGAAAGCGTGATACCAGCGCCCGCCCGGTGGAGGGAGCAGCCAGTCGCCCAGTTCGCGCGCGCCCTCGCCGAGCGTCTCAAAATTACCGCGCACATAAACGCGCGGCAGCACCCGCCCGCCAGTGGGCAGGTTAAACAACATGCGGCCGAACTGTTCAGCACTCACCACGCTGTTGACCATATCGCCGTTGTACACCGCCAGGTCCACTGATTGCCAGTCCACGGCAGCCGCCAGCTGTGTATAAAGCCCGGCCTGCTCGTGGAGATCTGAAAAAGAAACGAAGGTAATTTCGGCGTCCGCGGCCGGGAAGGGCACTTCAATCACCTGGCTGCGGGCTGTGCCGGCCTTGATTGCGCTGCCAGCAAAGAACCCCTTGACCCCTTCGGAGACGGCCTGCAGGCGCAGGGTTTGCCCGGCGGGCGGCAGGGGGATGAGCGCGCTCTGGATGTGGCTGTTGAGCACCTTGAGCCCAAAGAGTTGGCTGGTTTGCGTACCATCCAGCGCGCTGCCTGTGCCGTAAATCACCCTGGCGCTGGCGCGCATGTTGGTTTGCCACACCGCGCTCAATCCCCCGCGCGTGATGAACACAAGCGGGTCTGAGAGGATCGCCGCGCGCCAGGGCAGGCTGAGCCACAGCGCAGCGGCCAGTCCCAGCACGCCCAAAAGCAGCAGGCGCGTCCCAATACCGTTCAGAGCTTTTTTGACCATAGAATTTTTACCGTCAACGTCAGATAAGGATATCATAGCTTTTGAGGTAGATGCCCTCTCCGCAGGTGGAAGATTGCGTAACCAACTGGTACCCGGTTTTGGCCGGTCGGGGTAAAATGGAGTCACCTTCGCGCCGCCCATGGAAATCAACGCTCAAACCACCCCCCTCGCCCAACCCGCCGACCAATTTGAAACCGCCAACGTGGTGGCGGTGTGCTCTGCCCACGCCGTTCACGATACCTACCAGGCATTTTTGGCTACCCTGCTGCCGGTGCTGATCGAGCGCTTTTCCATCACCACCGCCGAAGCCGGTATTTTTTCCTTCACCAACCAGATTCTTTCGCTCTTCCAGCCCGCTTTTGGCCACCTGGCCGACCGGGTGAACCTGCGCTGGTTGGTATTCCTGGCCCCCGCGCTGACCGGCATCGCTGCCAGCCTGATGGGGGTTGCCCCCATCTATACCGCTGCGGTGCTGCTGTGCGTGGTGACGGGGTTGAGTTCGGCGGCGTTTCACGCGGTGGCGCCGGTGATTGCTGCCAATTTCTCCGGTACGCGCCTGGGACGGGGGATGAGCTTCTGGATGGTGGGCGGGGAACTGGGGCGCACGCTGGGCCCGCTGATCCTGGTGGGGTGGCTCGGGCTGGCGGGGGTGGGGAACATGCCCTGGTTGATGATTCCCGGGCTGCTGGCGGCAGGGGTGTTGTTCATGCGGTTGCGCCAGGCGCCGCACCGCGCTCCGGGGGCGGGCGAGCAGTTTCCACTGCGGCAGGCGCTGCGCCGGCTGCGCCCGATGCTGATTCCGATGGGGGCCATCCTGCTGCTGCGCGCCATGATGGAAAGCGCGCTGGCAGGGTTTGTGCCCACGCTCATCACCCAGTCTGGCGAGGCATTGTGGCTGGCGGGGGTTTCCTTTGCGGTGATGGAAGCTGCCGGGGTGGTGGGCGCGCTCAGCGGCGGCTCGCTGAGCGACCGGCTGGGTCGGCGGCGGGTGATGCTGGGCAGCATGGCACTGGCGCCCCTGGCGCTGCTGCTGTACCTTTCGGCGCAGGGCTGGCTGGCGCTGGTGGTGCTGGCGGGGGTGGGGCTGCTGGCGATGGCGGTCAACCCGGTGGTGATGGCGGTTTTCCAGGAAAGCCTGCCGGAAAACCGTGCCCTGGCAAACGGGATTTACATGGCGGTGCACCTGGTGCTGCGCGCCTTTGCCACGCTGGCTATCGGGGCGCTGGGGGATGCCGGCGGGCTGCGGTATGCCTTCACCATTTGCGCCTGGGCGGCGCTGGCGGCTGCGCCGCTGGTGCTGCTGCTGCCGCGCCCGCGCAAGGGGTAAGGGGGGAGAAGACAGGCCCGTTAGCCGCGCTTTATACGCCACATATGTCATCCTGAACGAGCGCTCTTTACGAAGCGAAGGAGCACGCCCTCGCCATCACCCGCTCCTATTCCGGGGAAACCTCAGACCTGTTGGGTTTTTAAAACCCAACAGGTCTCTTTGGCGCTGCTTTGCTGCAATCCGGGTAGATTTTCACCGCTCTCTTCAACATTTATGCTAGAGTTAACCTTGACCGGTCACATCCGCCTGAAATCTGACCACAGGGAGGTCAATATGCCCACAAACAACCGCTCGCCGCTGACTTTCAGCCTGGTGCTCCTCTTGCTCCTGCTGTTGGGGTCCTGTGCGCCAAACTCCCCCACCGCCGCGCCCAGCAGCCCCCCGCCCTCTGCCACTGCCCCGGCTCCCAGCGCGGGCACGCCACCCTCAAAAGCCTCCCCCTCCGCCTACGCAGCCTTCTGGCAGCCTGCGGCGCTCACTTCAACTGCTTCCACCTTCGAGGGCGCGCCGCTCCCCGCCGAACGCGGAACGCTCTTCTCGGCATCTGGCGCCTGCGCGGTGTGCCACACCAACATGCGCGATCAATCCGGCAAGGACGTCTCGGTGGATAAAATGTGGCGCGCTACCATGCTGGCCAACGCCGCCCGCGACCCCTACTGGGTGGCCACGGTGCGCAGCGAGGTGAACCAGACGCCGCAGTTGAGCGCCGAAATTCAGAAGAAATGCGCCCAGTGCCACACCCCCATGGCCGAGGTGACCCTCACCGCCGTAAAGCAGCCTATCACCCTGCTGGACCAGGGCCTGCTGGATGCTAAAAATGCGCTCCATCCGCTGGCGGTGGACGGCGTCTCCTGCACGCTGTGCCACCAGATCCAGGCCGATAACCTCGGCAAGCCGGAGAGCTTCAGCGGCGGGTACCAGGTGGATACCCTCACCCCGCAGGGGCAGCGCCTCACCTACGGGCCGTACGTCACCGGGCGCAACCTGGTGGACCTGATGCAAACCTCGTCGGGCTTCATCCCGGTGCAGGGGCTGCATATGGAAAAGGCCGAAACCTGCGGCACCTGCCACGATCTCTACACGCCCTTTGTGGATGGCGCCGGCAAAGTGGCCGGGGAGTTCGCCGAGCAGCTTATTTATTCGGAGTGGGCCAACAGCGGCTACGCGGGCAAGCAAACCTGTCACGCCTGCCACATGCCGCAAGGCGAGGGCAGTGTGCAGCTTTCCATCACCGGCGGCCCGCCGCGCCAGCCGTTCTATCAGCACGTGCTGGTGGGCGGCAACGCCTACATGACGCGCCTGATGCAGCAGAACGGCGCGGCCCTGCAGGTGGCGGGCACGCCGCAGCAATTCAACGCCGCCATCCAGCAAACCATCGAACAGATTTCCACCCGCTCCGCCCGCCTCGCCATCGAAAATCCGCGCCTGGAGAACAACCACCTGCTGGCCGACCTGCTGGTGCAAAACCTGGCCGGGCACAAATTCCCGGCGGGCTTCCCCTCGCGCCGCGCCTGGCTGCACATCCGCGTGATAGACAGCACCCAGGCGGTGGTTTTTGAATCCGGCGCGGTGAGCAATAACGGCGCGATCACCGGCAACGATAACGACGGCGACCCGGCGCGCTTTGAGCCGCATTATGCCGCCATCACCAGCGCGGACCAGGTGCAAATCTACGAGGGCATCATGGCCGATTCCGACGGCAAGGTGACCACCACCCTGCTGCGGGCGGCACGTTATATTAAAGATAACCGTTTGCTGCCCGTGGGGTTCAAGTCTAACCCGCAACTGGCGGCGCTGGATGCGCAGGGCGAGGCTACCAAAGATGCCGGCTTCAGCGCCGGCAGCCACCGCCTGAGCCTGAATCTCGACCTTTCAAAGGCGCAGGGGCCCTTCACGCTGGAGGTCAACCTGCTCTACCAGACGGTGGCTTACCGCTGGGCTGAGAACCTGACGCTGCAAAAAGGCGCCGAGATTGCCGCCTTCGAAAAATTCTACGACGGGCTGCCCAACCTGCCGCTCAGCGCAGCCAGTGCCAGCGCCGCGGTTAAATAGCCGTTCTCACATTGGAACCTTCTACAGCCAGCGGGCAAATTTTGCCTGCTGGCTTTTCTGCTCACCGCCTGCATGCAATCCCTGCACTCAGGCGCATAACCTTATGCACCAGCAGGCATTTTCTGCATCCAGGCCAGGAGGCAAAAAGCGCATTCTGGTTGGCCTGCGTGCAAAAACTGCCCGTTCCTGGCGTGCAAAACTTGCCTCTCTCCTGCGTGCAGAATTTGCACGTGATTCAATTAACTACTGAGTCTTACTACTTAAAGACAACTTCAGGAGATTAACTTTCAATTTTCTGATTCTGACCATGCGCATCTTTGAGAGTGTGTCGGGCGCTGGCGCGTGTACAGCCTTCAGCGCTTCTTCTTTTTCACCGGTGGCACCAGGTCCTCGGTGAACACCAGATTCCAATCATAACGTGGACTGGCAGAGGGCTGCTTGTAGATTGAGAGATCAATCTGCCCGGAGTCAAAGGCCTGCAAAAAGCGCGCCAGGGCCAGCGTCACCAGCTGGCTGGCGGGCAGGCGTTCGGCTTCGGCCATCTGGCGGATGCGCTCGCGCAGCGCGGGGGGCAGGTCGTAGGTGGCACGCTGCTCGCGGCGCGATTGGATCTTGGCGCGCTCGCGGGCCAGTTTTTCGCGCTGCTTGCGCGGCAGTTGCGACTCGGCCTGCTTTTTTTCCATGCCCTGCAGCAGGTCGGCCACGGCCGGGTCAAGGATCTGACGGCGTTCCAGTTTGCGCTCAGCCACGCGCCACCTCCATCAATCGTTCCAAAATTTGCTGGTACCCGCCGATGCGCCCGCGCCCATCATTGTAGCCGGTCACGGCGGGTGTATCCGGGGCGTATTCCCACAGGGTCTGCCCGTAGGCTGCCGCCTCGCGCACGCGCGTATCCTGCGGGATGGGCGGCCATACGCGGTTGCCAAAGGCACGGACAATCTCCTTGAGCTGCACCAGCGTCTCCCGCGTGGTGCGGTCAAAAAAGGTCGGCAGGATGCAGTAGCCCTCGAAGGGGAAGCCGCGGCGGGTCACCTCGGCCATCGTCACCAGGATCTCGCGTACCCCGTCCACCGCCAGTGCATCCGGGCGGGTGGGAATCACCACCCAGTCGCTGGCTACCAGTCCGTTGATGTGCAGCACGTCCAGCGAGGGGGCCAGGTCAATCACCACGCAGTCGTAGCCGGATTTGCGGAAGCTCTCGGCGAGGATTGACTCGCGGAAGTCGGACAGGGTGATTTGCCGTTTCACCTTTTCGGTGGTCTTGTCTCCGGGAAGGATATCCAGGTTGGGGCGCGCCGGCACCACCACTTTTTTCAGCGGTTGGTTGAGGCATACCAGGTTGTAGAGGCCGGGCGCTTTGCTCAACCCCAGCGAGATGGCCACGTGGCCCTGCGGGTCAAGGTCCACCAGCAGCGCGCGCATCCCCTGGCGGGCCATTCCGGCAGCCAGGGTGATGGCGGTGGTGGTCTTGCCAACGCCGCCTTTCTGGTTGGCAAAAGCGATGATTTTCATGCGCAGGGCACCTTTGCGGGCGGGATGAGAAACGAGGCGTAAGGGTCGCCCCTGGAGATTATAGCCCAAAAAGGGGCATAAAACAAGGGGCGACCCTAAGGGTCGCCCCTTGTTGCAAGTCAGGGTCACCGCTTAATCTCACAGGCTGTCCGCTGGCGGGTTATCCCGCGCGGCTCTGAGTATTGATATAGATGCCTGTGTAACCGCGGTTACGCTCAGAATTTGCGCCAAAAAGAGGGTGCTCGGCGGGTGTGATTCTGTAACCACGGTTACGAATCTGTAGCCCTGGCTTAACGGCTCTGCCGCCGTGCCAGGCGTGCCGTCACCAGGCGCGCCAGCTCGTCGAGGAACACCATCATCCCCTCGGCCTGTCCGCTGCCCACCAGCACATCCGCGGCTTCATCCAGCGCCTGCTGCTGGCTCACCTCATCCAGATCCATCAGTGCGTTGGCAAAGCGGCGCAGGCCGTTCACCGCCGCCCGGCCGGGCTCAAAGCTGGCGGAGTGCCCGCGCGGGCGCGGGCTGGCGGAGGGATTCCCCGCCACCGTCCCGGCCAGTTCCGCCACCTCCTCGGAGGTGAGTTGGTTCTGGATACTGGCGCGCAGCAGCCGCTCCCATTGATCGCGCGGCAGGGCAATGATCTCCCGCAGCACCCGTTCCGGCAGGCGGTAGCGGTCGGCCTGCTCCAGCAGGTAGGTGGGCAGTTGCAGGATGTTGAGCAGTTGCACCATGCGCGGGCGGGTGAGTTGCATCACCGGCATGATGCGCTCCCACAAGCCGGCGGGCATGCGCTGCGCGCGCGCCTGCCGGAAGTAGTCGTAATCGTCGGCCAGCGCGGCATCCGGCGCCACGCCCAACTCTGCCAGGATCAGCGCCGCCACCTCGCAGGCCTGCCCCACCGCCGAGGGCGGCTCGGAATGGCGGTTCTCCAGCACCTGGCGCTGGCGGGTGGGGCGGCTGACCACCTCAACGCGCAGCAGTGGTTCCTCGCTCAACTGCTCCTGCACCGCGCGCAGGCATGCTGCCCAGAAGCGCCGCTCGCCCGTTTCAATGATGAACACGTAGCGCCCATCCGGCGTTGATTCCCAACTGCCCGTCACCGGCTTGATTTGCCCGTGCGCCTCGAAGGATCCGCCCATCGCCAGCAGGCGCTCGATCTCCGCCCGGTAGCCGGAATCGTTGCGCGACAGCCCCATCCATTCGGCGGCCACCTGGTAGCAATCGATCTTGCCGGCGAAGAACGCCGCGCGCAGGTGCGCCGGCACCAGCCGCCGCGGCTGGAAGCGGTCCGGCAGCATCTGGCTGGGCTTCAGGCGCTCGATGCGCTCCACCTGGCTGGCGGGTGCCTGGGCGGCGGGCTCAACCGTCTTGCCCGGCGGCGGGGAGGAAGGCGCTTCCGGACTGGCGAAATCATCAAAAGCACTGGAGCGGGTTTTGCGTTGGGCAGGAGACATAAGCGAGAGTCCTTATCTAATGGGCGGCCTGCGGCCACGTGCGCTGCAGCACCGCTTCCACCAGTTGCGCGTATTCCTGCGTGGCGCGCGAACTGGAGGTGATTTGTTCCGGCGTGCGCGCGCGCGGCGGGCGGTAGGTGAACACGTCCATGTGCGCGGAGTGCGCGTATGCCAGGTCGGTGGATTTGTGGATGGGCGGCAGCACCTTACCGCGGTAACGCTTTTGCAGCTCAGCCAGGATCTCCTGCGTCTCGCTGCGCGCTTCTTCGCACAGCGTGGGCAGGTAGCCGAAAATTTCCATCCCCGGGTGGTAGTGCACGCGGATCGAGTCGATGGTGCGTTGCAGCTCGAGCAGTCCCGAGACCCCCAGGTAGCTGGTTTCCACCGGGATGAGCACATACTGGCAGGCGAACAGGGCGTTAATCAGCAGGTCACCGGTAGTGGGTGGGGTATCAATGATGATGTAAGCAAACTGGCTCAGCGCTGGCGCCAGCGCCCGCTGCAGGCGCGATTCGTTCGCCATCAGGGTCGGCAGCACGCGCGCCGCTTCCACCATTGCGCTGCGATTGGAGGGGATGGTGTACAGGTTGGGGTGGTGCTGGCTGCGGCGCAGCAGGCGCGGAATGGAGGGCGGGGGCATCTCGGTGAGCAGCGCCGCCAGCGAATCCCCCGCGGCAGCCTGGTGCCCCCCAAAAGCCAGCGAGAGCAGCGCGTGGCCCTGCGGGTCCATATCAATCAACAAAACGCGCCCCACCGGGCCGTTCAGATGCGCCAGGCGCAGCGCCAGGCCCGCCGCCAGGTTCACCGCCGTGGTGGTTTTGCCAACGCCGCCTTTTTCATTTGCAACCGTCAGGGTGACAGCCATGTTTTTCTCGGATGCGTCTTTCCGTAAAGAAAGAATGCTGTGCTGACCCTATCTTAGCACAAAGCTGAAACTTAATCAACTTATTTAGTCTAATTAAGTTCAAAATACCTTAAATTAAGCTAATTCCCTTGAATTAACCCCGAAAAGGTGTAATAATAAGGGGGTAAGAGGAGACCCATGCCTATGTTTGATCCCATGAGCGATGAAGAATGGCGCCTGGCGCGCCTCGAACGCCTCGGCCTCAAAGAGGACCCTTTCAAACTCTCGGCTGACCCGCGTTACCTGTACCTCGGCCCCGAGCACCTGGCGGTGTACCGGCAGGCGCAGGGCGTCATCTCGCGCCGGCGCGGGCTGGCGCTCATCACCGGCGATATGGGCATGGGCAAAAGCTCGCTGGCCCGCCGCCTGTACGACGTCTACGCCTCGGAAGAAGCCCTTAAGATTTGCTACATCCACACCGCCGCCTTTAAATCCGCCATGGATGCCGCCCGCCAGATTTCCAGCGCCTACGGCATCCCCCCGCAGCGCAGCTTCCAGCGCCAGATGGACGGCATGGAGCGCATGATGGCGGACGCCTACACCTCCGGGCAGAATGTGGTGATTCTACTCGATGATGCGCAACTCATGGAGAGCGAAGCCCTGGAGGTCATCCACCGCCTCTACAATTTTGATTACGACGCCAAAGTGGTGCAGATTCTCTCCTTCGGACAGAGCGAAATGACCAGCCTGTTTGAGACCAACAAAGCCGTCAACGCGCGCGTCTTTGTGCGCCTGGCGCTGCCCCCCCTCACCCTCGGCAGCGCCCTGCAGATGGTCGTCTTCCGGCTGCGCGTGGCCGGGCGCAACGAGCCGCTGATTAACGACGAAGCCTTTGAACTGCTCTACGAAAAGTCGCGTGGGGTGCCGCGTGAAATTATCCGCCTGTGCGCCCTGGCCACCGACCACCTGCTGCAGAGCGACGAAACCATGATTGGCTCCAGCATTGTCCGCGAGGTGAACTGAAATGGTCACGTCTAATCCCGGTTCCAAACCCGCCTGGGTGCAGCTCTACGAAGCCCGCCGCCTCTCCATGGAATTTGAAACCCGCTCGCCCGGGCGCCCACCCGCCCCCATCCCGCGCCACAAGGTCGGCGTCACCCTCTCGCAGGGCGAAATGCGCGAGCTGGAAGTGTGGCAGGAGCGCTTTTCGGGCCTGCTGCGCCGCAAAGTCTCGGTCGGCGAGACGATTGGCATCCTCACGCGCATCAGCACCGCGCGTTATAACCGCCAGGCGGAGACTGCCGCCCCCGCCACCCTGGCCGATTTGGTGGAGCAGATGACCGGTGAGGGGTAATATTTCTTCCGATAATAGGGGTATTTTTTGGAAGAAACAATCATAAAATACCCGAAATTTTTGAGATTTTGACCGATTTTCAACCTAAAACAAACCTTCTGAGCAGGAACAAGCCGCATGACTGACGAACTTTCAACCGCTTTTCAACCCGTGCAGGAGCGTAAACTGCGCTTCCGCGAGCGTGAAATTGCCACCGCTGACCTCAAAGACGGGCAGGGTTACGTCTCGGTGCGCTCGCTGTGCGAGGCCTTCGGGCTGGACGGGCGCGCCCAGCGCAAACGCCTGCTGCGCCAGCAGGGGTACTTTGAGCCCTACACCGCCACCATCCTCATTTCCACCCCCGGCGGGCCGCAGCCCAGCCTGTGCCTGATGGCTTCGGCGGTGCCGCTCTTCCTCACCGGCGTTGAGCTTGAGCGCGTCCAATCCACAGAAACCCGCGCCCTGCTCAAAGCCTTCCTCGACGAAGCCCACACCGTGCTGGCCGAGCATTTTGGCATCAGCGAGCGCGGTGAGCTGCAATTCCTGCGCGAATCCATCGCCCGCATGGTGGCCGAGCAGGAATCCTTTGAGGATAACCTCGCAAAAAAAGTAGAGGCGGAGTTAGCCGAGCTGCGCCAGGCGCACGATGAAAAGGTGCAGCAGATTCGGGATGCCTTTGGCAACCTGCGCCAGCAGGTGACCAATCTTGAGAAGGTGGCCGGCCCTAAGGCGCGCCTCAACCCCGAACAGCTCGGCCAGCTCCGCCAGATGGTTGCCGTACTGGGCACCCTGCTGCAAGAGCAGGGCGTGCCCAAGCCCTACCCGGGCATTTACATGGATATCACCCGCCTCACCGGCGTGGCCCGCTCGGAAGACATCCGCCAGGAGGATTTCTCCGCCGTCGTCGCCTTCCTCGAGAACCAGATCCGCGCCGTCACCAGCGCCAAACCTTCCGCCAGGGATTGAGAAAGTCCCCCGCATGACCGAAACGCTCCAGGCCAACCTCTCTTCTTCCCGCAGCCTTGCGCCCGATGCGCAGCAGGCCTGGCGGATGGTGCTGGGGCAACTGCGCCAGGAGATGAGCCGGGTGGATTACGAAACCTGGGTGCAGCCGATGATTGCCGTGGAGTATCAGAACCAGGTCTTCACCCTGGGGGCGCACAACGATTTTGCCCGCCAGTGGGCCGAGACGCGCCTTGCCGCCACCGCCGCGCGCATCCTGCAGGGGGTGTACGGGCAGCCCGTCTCGCTCAGGGTGGTCAATCTGTACGATTACCTCATTCAACTACCCACGCCTGAGCCCGCCACGCCGCCCCAACCCCGGCCGCTCCCCGCCGCGGAGCAGACCCCACCCACCGCCGGGGAAGAAAGCCAGCCTGCCGCAGCCCAGTCACCCGCCAGCCCGCGCAAGGTGATGTTGCAGCGCGCCTACGGCAGCAAGCGCGCCGCCGTCATCCAGCCGGAACGGGCTCTCTTCCTCACCCTGTACTTCTTCCAGAACTGGACCCCGCTCATCGGGCATTCCGCTGCCGCCGTCATCCTGGCGGCCCGCTCGCTGTGCTACTGGAACCCCAAAACCGGCGAACTGCGCAACATCATCGAGACCGAGATGGGTGAGCTGGCGGCCCGCGCCTCGGTCAGTTTGCGCACCGTCAAGGACGTGCTGAAAAACGAGCTGGTGCAGCGCTACTTTTTGCGCTACCGCGTGCGGCGCATCATGACCAGCAACGGCGTGCGCACCGCCGGCATTGTGCTGCAGGTGCGCATGGATGACCCCCTCACCCCCGA
>CAYVOX010000054.1:0-18742 GCA_964453035.1 uncultured Anaerolineaceae bacterium | reverse complement strand
CGTTCGCGGATTCTGGCTCAACTGGCTGCCGGCGCGGCGGTGCTCGGCGCGCTGCCGTTGCTGGGAATCGCGCTTTACAACCTGGTGTTCCTGCTGGGGCAGGTCACCGCGGGCTTTTCCACCAGCTTAATCCTGACGGCGGTGTGGCAGGCGGTTTATGCCGGGCTGGTGGCTTCCACGGTGTATTATCGCCTGAGCGGGATCCAGGTTTAGAGCCGCAGGGTGCTGCCGCAGAAGGGCTGAGAAGGCCGCGGCAGGGCGAGGCGGATGCATGCTCGAAAAACCGGCCATCCAGGATGAAAGAATTGAGGCGTGCCTGCTGCAGGCGTTTGGATTGCGCGCTCGCCGGGTGGAATTCTTGCCGCTGGGTGCCGACCAGAACACGGCGGTCTTTCGCGTCACTTCCACACAACTAAAAGATTACTTCCTCAAGCTGAGGAGCGGGGCGTTTGACGAGACTCCTCTGTTACTGGCTGCGTTCCTCTCGGCGCAGGGCATCGCTCAGGTCATTCCGCCACTGCCCACGCTGACGGGTGCGTTGTGGGCTGAGGTGGAAGGGTTCAGGGCGGTGCTTTACCCGTTCATCGAGGGGCAGAGCGGCTTTAAGGCGCAGCTCACGGCGCAGCACTGGCGCAGTTTTGGAGAGGCACTCAAGCACATTCAGGTCGTTGCCCTGCCTGTGGAGCTCAAAAGCCGCATCCAGGTGGAGGTGTACGCGCCTGAGTGGCGAGAGATGGTGAGAGGTTTTGTGCGCCAGGCGGATGAGAGTGTTTACACTGATCCGGTTGCGCAAAAAACCGCGGCGCTGCTGCGGCAGGAGCGCGAGGTGATCCTCGACCTTGTGGACAACGCGGAACGGCTGGCGCAGGCGTTGAACAGCCAGATGCTGCCAACCGTTTTGTGCCACTCCGATCTACACGCGGGCAACATCCTGGTGGGCAGCGGCGGTGCGTTTTATATCGTGGATTGGGATGCGCCTATCCTGGCGCCCAAAGAGCGGGACCTGATGTACATCGGCGGTGGGCAAGGCTTTATCAACACCACGCCGCAGGAAGAGGTTGACCAGTTCTTCCGCGGTTATGGAAAAACAGATGTAAATGAAACAGCGATAGCTTACTACCGGTATGAGCGGATTGTGCAAGATATTGCTGCTTTTTGCCAGCAGTTGTTGTTGAGCGAGGCGGGCGGCAGCGACCGTGAGCAATCCTACGGGTACCTGGCTTCGAATTTTCTCGCCGGTGGGACGCTGGAAATTGCCCGGCGCTTCGATCGACCGTCATCTCCGCGCCGGGAGGAAAAGGACAGGGAGGCGCCATGCTGAGCCCCGAGGATGCGCTGCACCTTTACCGGCTTGCCGAAGCCAACAGCATCCGCTTGTGGATCAGCGGGGGGTGGGGGATTGATGCCTTGCTCGGCGAGCAGACTCGCTCACACAAGGACCTGGACGTCATCATGCTGCTGGATGACGTGACTCGCCTGTGCCAGCTCCTGGCGGGCGAAGGTTACAGGCTGAAAATGCTCTGGTCTGAAAATCAAATGGCGGTGGATGGGGGCGGTAACTCGGTTGAGACGGCTTTTGTGCTGGGCGAACCCGGCGGCCGGGAGCTTGATGTTCACGCGATGACCCTGGATGAGGCGGGCAGGGGTATTCCCGCCTGGCGGGAAGAGAGCCTGACTTTCTCGGCGGAGGACCTGTCCGGACAGGGGGTGATTGGCGGGGGGGCTGTCCGCTGCCTGAGCGCGGCATCACAGGTGACCTGCCACACCGGCTACACGCTGCCGGAGGCGCACAAAGCCGACCTGCTGCGGCTGCGCGAGCGGTTTGGGGTGGCGCTTCCGTTTTGATGGGTAATCAAAAGCCGGGTTTAAATGCCCGCCAGCCTGGCAGTGACCTCCCACAGGCGCTGCTGAGTTTCAAGGTTGTAGGAATTCTTATTGGAGCGCACCTGGCGGTTGGCTTCGTCCCAGTAGCCGCCAGTGACCGATTCCAGCGCCGGGTCTGTGGCCAGGTAAACGTAAGTTTGCGCCTGCCGTTCGGGGGTGATGGACATGCTGCGCTTGAGCGCGTAGATTTTGACCAGCCACCTGGGCAGATTTGCCAGGCGGTCATCGGCGAGGGCCACGTTACCCACTCGGACGCAGTTGACGGTGACCCCGCTGCCTTTCAGGCGCTCGGCGAGGTGGTAGGTGAACATCACCTGGGCCTGCTTGGAATGGTAGTAGGCGTGCTGGGGGCTGAAGTTGCGTTCGCCGTTGAGGTTGTCGAACTCGATATCCAGGAAGGGATAAGTGACCAGCCCTTTGGAAGCCACCGTGATAATACGGCTGGGGGCGCTGGCTTTGAGCATATCCAGCAGCAGGTGCGTCATCAGGAAGACGCCCACGTGATTGGTGGCAAAGATGGTCTCAACGCCTTCGGCGGTGAGCAGCGGCTGCTTGAGGGTCAGGTCGAAATTGGCGGCATTGTGGATGAGCACATCCAGGCGCGGAAAGCGCTGCTGGTAATCCCTGGCGAACTGGCGGATCGAGGCCTGAGAGGAAAGGTCCACCTGCATTAATTCCACCCGTTCGCTGGCGGCGGCCTGGCGAACATCTTTGAGCGCGGAAGAACCGCGTTCCAGCGAGCGGCAGGCCATGATGACCGTGGCGCCCAGGCGGGCAAGCTGGATGGCGGCGGCTTTGCCGATGCCGGAATTTGCGCCGGTGATGAGGATGTGCTTTTGAGCAGCGTTGAGGGTCATGGAAAACTCCTGACGGAAAACGATTGGATGAAACCTGGCGGATGTGGTATGCTTTTTAAAGCATAGCACAGATTTCCATTTTTATCTGTTTCCACAAGTTGCTGCCTGAGGAGTTCATCGTCATGAAGAAGGATAAAGGCTTGAAGAAATTCCTGGCTGTGGTGGGCACGGTGCTGGTGTGGCTGGTGCTGCTTTCGCCGGTGGTGTTCTCGGCGATCAAATTTATCCGCAGCGGCATTTTTACCCTGGATTACCTGATGCCGGCTGAGTTTTTTCCGGTGGCGCTGGTGGGCGGGCTGCTGCTGATGTGGGCGGCAGGCCGCCTGGCGCCGCACCGAAGCACCATCGGCCTGAGCTTGCTGGCAGCGATTTTGTGCCTGGTGATAAGCCAGGGGCTGGCGGTGGTGACCGGGCTGGCAGATGGCAGCACCCCACCGACCGGCTGGCAGTGGGTGGGGGTGGTTTCGCTGCTGGTGCTGTATATCCTTTCGGTGGCGGCGCTGGGCGTGGGTGGAGTGCGATTGGCGCGAGAGTTGTTCAAAAAACAGGTGAAGCCAGTTGCTTAGAAAGTCAAATATTGAGCGTTTTCCACCCGAAGATCCTGTCTTCTGACCTGAACCAGCCAATCATCGGGTGTCTCTCTTTTCCCGGGTGTGTTAAAATTACTCCAAAGTTATGCTAACCGAACTGCGTATCGAAAATTTTGCCATCATCAACCGCCTGGAGCTCTCGCTGGGCAGCGGATTGCTGACCTTCACCGGCGAGACCGGCGCGGGTAAATCCATCATTCTGGATGCCATCATGGCGGTGGTGGGCGGCAAGGCTGATCCCACTTCCATCCGCGCCGGGGCGGAGCGCGCTTCGGTTGAGGCGGTTTTCCGCCTGCCGGAGAACACCAAAGCCGAACTGCGCGCCATTTTGGAGCGCGAAGATTTGCTGGAAGACCCTGATACGCTCACCCTCTCGCGCGAGATCCGTTCCGGGCGCAGCACGGCGCGGGTTAACGGGCGGGCTGCGGCGCTGAGCCTGATGCGCGAGCTGGGCGCTTACCTGGTGGATATTCACGGGCAGTCTGAGCACCTTTCGCTGCTCAACGTGCGCGCTCACCTGGGCCTGCTGGACCGCTACGCTGGCATTGACGGACTGCTGACCCCTTACCGCGAGTCCTACCGGCAGTTGCAGGCTCTGCGGCGCGAGCTGCGGGCTGCGCGCGAAGCGGAACAGGAGCTCTCCAGACGGGCGGATTTGCTGGCTTTCCAGGCGCAGGAGATTGAAGCTGCGCATCTTAAGCCGGGCGAGGAAACCGAACTGCGCCATGAGCGCGACCGCCTGGCAAATGCCGAAACGCTGGCTTCGCTCACTCAGCAGGCGCTTAACCTGCTGGAGGAGGGCAGCCCGGAAGCGCCGGCGGTTTCAGATGGGCTGGGGCAGATTGTCCAGGCGCTGGGGGGGCTGAGCAAGATTGATTCCAGCCAGGAGGAACTGCGCGTCCAGGCTGAAGAGGTTGAAGAAACGATGGCGGAGATTGCGCTCAACCTGCGTGACTACCTGGAAAAGATTGAATTCAATCCGCGCCGACTGGAACAGGTGGAGGAGCGGCTGGATTTAATCCACTCGCTCAAGCGCAAATACGGCGGTTCCATTGAAACTGCGATTGAGTTTGGCCGGGACGCTCGCCAAAAGCTGGAGACCTTTTCCCACTCAGGTGAGCGCATCGCCGAGATGGAGGCTGATGAGCAAGCGCTGCTGCAGAAACTGGCCGGGCTGGCTCGCGTGCTCTCCGAGCGGCGCATCCAGGCGTCAAAATTACTTTCGACGGCGATGGAAGTTGAACTGGATGACCTGCGCATGGCCGGCGCCCGCGTGGAGGTGCAGTTGAGCACCCACCCCGATCCGAACGGTTTACCGGTGGGGAATGCTGAGCGCCTGGCATTTGATGAAAACGGTTACGACCGGGCTGAGTTTTTAATTGCGCCTAACCCCGGTGAAGGGCTTAAACCGCTGGTCAAGATTGCCTCGGGCGGTGAAACCTCGCGGCTGATGCTGGCGCTCAAAAATGTGCTGGCCCAGGCGGATGACATCCCGACGTTGATTTTTGACGAGATTGACCAGGGCATCGGCGGGCGGGTAGGCACCGTGGTGGGTGAAAAACTGTGGCGGCTGGGGCGCAACCACCAGGTGTTGTGCGTCTCGCACCTGCCGCAACTGGCAGCCTTTGGCGACCAGCACTGGCGGGTGCAAAAACTGGTGGATGGCGGGCGCACCACCACGCAGGTTGACCGGCTGGAAAGCCATGAGCGCCTGGATGAACTGGCGCTGATGCTGGGCAACCTGAGCCAGACCAACCGCGCGGCAGCCCAGGAGGCGCTTGACGCGGCGCAGCAGCGCTCGCGGGAACTGCTGGCGGGTAATAAGTGAGGCGGTTGGGTGTTAAATTCCAAAACCTGCAAAAAAGGAGAGATACGATGGGCGATAAGCGCAGTAAGAAAGATAAAGAGAAGGCCGAAAAGCAAAAGAAAGTGCAAATTGAGAAGAAGCAGGAACAGCAGAAGTCTAAGCTGCCGGTCAAAAAGCCGTAAACTGGCGCCAGTTTACGCATTGTTGACCTTAACCTATCAAAACACCCTGCTGCGCGAGCGGGAAAGCTCTGCGGGCAGGGTGTTGACTATCCTTCAGGTTTTTTGATTACGGCGCTGCGGCTGACCGCTTGAGCGAGGCGCTAGCTGATTTTCGGCCAGTCCAGCAGGATAACTTCCGCCAGCAACTGGGTATTGACGTTGGCATCCAGGCGGGAAAGGCCGCGTTCCAGGTCAACCACGCGGGCGCGGGCTTGCGCCAGGCTGAGCTGCCCGGCAATGCGCTGGATTTGGGGGGTCCAATCGAGGTTGGTGAGCGGCGCGCCGGAGCCGGAAGAGCACAGCAGCACATCCCGCCAGAAGGACAGCCAGGCCAGCAGGGCTCGCCGCAGCTTTTCGCGGGTTTTTTCCAGGTCTCTATCCCCTTTAAATTGCACAGCGTAAGTAAAGCGCTCCCTTCTGGAGCTTGCCGCCAGCCGGAGCAGGTCTTCGAGCAGGGATTGGTGCTGCTCCACCTCATCGGGATTGGCCAGCATGCGCAGGGCAGCGCCGGGGCGCCCACCCGCCAGGTGCGCCAGGCGGCGAGCATCATCCGGCGCAACCTGCCAGTTTTTGTGCAGCGCCGCGGAGAGTTGTTCCAGCGGCAGCGGGCGCAGGCGCAGCACCTCGCAGCGTGAGACGATGGTGGGCAGCAGGTTCTCGGGGGCGTCGGCAGTGAGCAGCAGCACCACCTTTTGCGGGGCTTCTTCCAGCGTTTTGAGGAGCGCATTCTGCGCGTTGGCGTTGGCTTCTTCAAAGCGCAGCAGCAGAGCCACCCGCCGGCGGCCCTGGTAGGGCGTCAGCGAGAGGATGCGCTGCAGCTCACGCACCTGTTCAATCTTGAGCATGGTGCTGTCTTCTTCAACCTGCAGGATGGAAAGGTCGGGGTGCTGCATGAGCCCGGTCTGGGTGCAATCGCGGCAGGCGCGGCAGGGCTGGCCCGGCTGTGGCGGGTTAGTGCAATTGAGTGCCTGCGCAAAGCGCAGTGCCAGTGTGCGGCGGCCCACTCCCGGTGGACCGCAGAAGAGGTAAGCGTGGCGGGCTTCCTCGCGGGCGATATGGCGAGCCAACAGTTCCGCCGCCCATTCATGACCCAGAATGTTCCATTCCATGCTGGTAATTGTAACCCGGAATTCGCGCTATAATCAATTTAGGAGGCCATTATGAATTTTCAAGCCTTGTTTAAAGGAATTCTGGTATTGACCTGGCTGGTCGGCGCGGTGTTTGCGGGGTTCCCTGGCGACGCTCGGGCTCAGTCCGATGCGCCGACGGTGATTGTGCTTAACGCGCGGGCTTCTGTGGCTCCGGCGCTGCAGCTTTACCTGGAGCGCGGTCTGCAACTGGCAGTTGACCAGAAGGCGGAAGCGGTGGTGATTGCGCTGAACACCCCCGGCGGCAGCCTGGATTCGATGAACCTGATTGTTGAGAAGATTCGCGCCTGCAGCGTGCCGGTGGTTGTGTATGTTTCACCGCGCGGGGCGTGGGCAGCCAGTGCCGGTACCATCATCACGCTGGCCGGGCATGTGGCAGCCATGGCGCCCGAGACGACGATCGGCGCGGCCAGCCCGGTGGGCGGCGAAGGGCAGGATATTGGCGAGACGATGGAGCAAAAGGTCAAAGAGGTGATGAAAGCCACGGTGCGCAACCTGGCGCAGAACCGGCCCCCGGCGGCCATTGCGCTGGCGGAGGAAACCATCGAAAGCGCGCGGGCTGTGACCGGCGAGGAGGCGCTCAAGGTGGGGCTGGTGGATCTGACGGCTACCGACCTGCCGGATTTGCTGTCCAAACTGGAAGGGCGCAAAGTGAATGTGCTGGGCAACGAGGTGACGCTGCGCACGCAGGGCGCGCGGGTTGAGGAAGTGCCATCCACGCTGCTTGAAGAAGCCTTGCAACTGCTTACCAACCCCAACCTGGTGTTCCTGTTCCTTTCGCTGGGGGTGATGGCCCTCCTGACGGAGTTTTCCAGCCCGGGCGGCTGGGTGGCGGGGTTTGTGGGCGTGGTACTGATGCTGCTTTCGTTCTTTGGCATGGGCGTGCTGCCGGTGAACTGGTTTGGCCTGCTCTTTTTGGCGCTGGCGTTTCTGTTGTTCATTTTAGATATCAAGGCGCCCACGCACGGCGCGCTCACCGCGGCGGGCGCGGCTTCGTTTATCGCTGGGGGGTTAATCCTGTTCAATTCTTTCCGGCTGCCGGGTTTCCCGGCCATCAGCGTGCCGTTTGTGGTTGGAACGGGGGTCTTCCTGGCGCTGTTTTTCTTTGTGGTGGTTTCGATTGGCCTGCGTGCGCAACGGGCGCCGGTTTTGATGGGTAGGCCTTCGCTGGTGGGTAAACGCGGCTATGTGCGCGGCGGCCTGAACCCGGAAGGGCAGGTGCAGCTGGGGGGTGAACTGTGGAGCGCGGTTCTGGAGGATGAGCGCGGCTCGCTGCCGGAAAATGCCGCGGTGGAGGTCGTTTCCGTCTCCGGCGTGCGGTTGACGGTGCGCAAAGCGCCTTAGAATCAGGCGCCGTTGCTGGATGCTTTATCACCTCTCGCCAGGGTTCATCACGGCGAGAGGTTTTTTATGTGGCTATTCCACGCCGGCGCTGCAGGGCGGCTTTAATCACCGTTGCAAGCCCGGCGGCGATGACCGGCCGGTTGATGCAGCCATCCGCACCCCGGCTAAAAAGTTGCTCAACAGCGTTATCGTTGGCCGCGACGGTGATAACCACCACCGGCAAATGCACAAAGCGGGGTTTCTGGCGCACCCTGGCGAGCAGGTCTAGCGCCGCGGAATCAATCAGGATCAGGGCAGGCGGGTCCTGGCGCTCCAGCGCGCGCAGGGCCGATCTGGTGCGTTTATAGAGACGGTGAGTGTAGCCCAGAGGCTGCAGCAGGGCGGGCAATTCCTGGCGCAAGAGGTCATCCTCCGTAACAATCCAGAGGGTGTTTTCCATTATTCCTCCAGTTGAGATTTAACCGCCTGGGCCAGCGCGGGGGTGATGCCCGGCAGGCTGGAAAGTTCTTCCACGCTGGCAGCCAGGATGCCCTCCAGCGAGCCGAACTTGACCAGCAGTGCCTTGCGGCGAGCCGGGCCAATGCCGGGGATGGCATCCAGCCGGGAGGCCAATCCCAGTTTGCTGCGGCGTTTGCGGTGGGCGGTGATGGCAAAGCGGTGGGCTTCGTCGCGGATGCGCTGGATGAGGTACAGACCCTGCGAATGGCGCGGCAGGAGCAATGATTCACTCGCCCCCGGGCGGAAAAGTTCCTCCTGCTGCTTGGCCAACCCCACCACGGGGACTTTGCCCATCAGCCCAAAGCGCTCCAGCACCGCCACCGCCCGCCCCAATTGGCCTTTGCCGCCATCAACCATTAACAGGTCGGGCAGGAGCGCAAAAGCGGGGTCGGGCTTTTTTCCGGGGGCATCGGGGTCCTCCTGGGCGGCCTGCCAGCGCCGGAAGCGCCGGGTGAGCACCTCTTCCATGCTGGCAAAGTCATCAGGACCTTCCACTGATTGGATGTTGAACCGCCGGTAGTGCTTCTTCTGCGGCACGCCCTGCTCAAAGACCACCATACTGCCCACGGCGGCTGTGCCCTGGGTGTTGGAAATATCGTAGCACTCCACGCGGTTAGGTGGGCCGTTCAGTTGCAGTGCTGATTGCAGTTCGGCGAGGGCTTCGGACTGGCGGTTGGTGTCCATCTCCCACTGCGTTTTGAGGGCAGAAAGGGTCTCGGCGGCGTTCTCGGCAGCCATTTTGAGTAGCTCATGCTGCTGGCCCTCGTGCGGGATGTGGATTTCCACCTTTTCGCCGCCGCGGCGGGTGTTGAGCCATTCCTTGATGACGTTAAATTCTTCAATTTCGTTGGGCAGCAGCAACTGGGCAGGTACTTTGGGGACCTCGTCATAGAATTGCTTGAGGAATTCGGCCACCACTTCGCTGTCGGCTTCTTCCTCGGTGCCTTCCAGGATGAAGTATTCCCGCCCAATCAACTTGCCGCCGCGGATGAAGAACACCTGCACGCAGGCTTCACCGTCGGCGCGGGCCATGGCAATCACATCCGAATCAGCGTAATCGCTGGAGAATACCACCTTCTGGCGTTCGACGATTTGCTGGATGGCGCGAATCTGGTCGCGCAGGGCGGCAGCCTTTTCAAAGCGCAGGTCGTCGCTGGCTTTTTCCATCTCAGCCGACAGGCGGGCAATCACCGGTTCGCTGTGACCTTCCAGGAACTGGCACAGGTCGTCAATGGTCTGGCGGTAACCAGCCTGATCCACTTTGCCGGTGCAGGGCGCGTTGCACAGCTTGATATCATAATACAGGCAGGCGCGGGCGTCACGACCGGTAATTTCGCGGTCGCAGGTTAGGTAGGGGAAGATGCGGCGGAGCACATCCAGGGTTTGATATACAGCCCAGGCGCTGGTATAGGGGCCGTAGTAGCGCGCGCCGTCACCGAGCACCTGGCGCGTGACCGTCACCCGAGGGAAGGCTTCATGCCAGTGGACTTTGATGTAGGGGTAGCGCTTGTCGTCCTTGAGACGGATGTTGAAGCGCGGGCGGTGCTTTTTGATGAGGTTCATCTCAAGGATGAGCGCTTCGAGCTCCGAGCCGACCACAATCCACTCGATATCGGCTATCTGGCGCACGAGCTGGCGGGTTTTCATATCCAGCTCGGCGCTGTTGTGGAAGTAAGAGCGCACCCGGTTGCGCAAGACGATGGCTTTACCGACGTAAATAATATCGCCGGCGCTGTTCTTCATGATGTAACAGCCCGGTTTGAGGGGCAGGGTATCGAGAATACCTTGCAGGTGTTCGCTGAGAGGAACCATGCCCTTATTTTACCGGATTTTTTGTTCTATAGGGTTTTGCTACGCCTGCGGGGACGCGGGCTGGAGCAAAAGAGGGATCCGGGCTGGAGTAAACAAACCTGCTCACCGCTGCGTCCTCGCAGCGGGTCAATCGCCTGCGGGGACGCAGGCTGGAGCAAAAAAGGGATCCGGGCTGGAGCAAGAACGAGGGAAGTAAGCTGGGGCAGTGGAGAAAACATGAGAGGCGCAGCCTTGCGAAGCCGCGCCTCTCCATGGCTGGGTTATGACAGGTTCGCTTAGCTTTTATTTTCTGGTGGTACCTGGGGCGGCTGAGGAGGCTGCTGTGGGTACTGAGGATATTGCGGGTATTGCGGTTGTTGCGGGTACTGTGGGTATTGCGGCTGCTGGGGCTGCTGAGGGTACTGCGGGTACTGTGGTTGCTGCGGATACTGCCCCTGCGGGTATTGCGGCTGCTGGGGCTGCTGCGGGTATTGAGGGTACTGCGGTTGTTGGGGCTGCTGCGGGTATTGCGGGTACTGGGGTTGTTGCGGGTACTGCCCCTGGGGGTATTGCGGCGCGCCGCCCTGTGGAGGGAAGCCGTAGGCTGCTGCGGCTGCGGCGGGTTTGCGCTTCTTGAGGACGAGGAAGTACACCAACAACGCTGCGATGATGAGAACAGCCGCCACCACCAGGATGATGATGAGGGCGCTCAAGCCGCCTGCACCGCCGCCTGAGGGGTTGTATTCCACGGTGAGGACGCGGTCAATCTTGCCGGCAGCCACTTCGCTCATCGGGATCTTCCATTCCACGGTGGTGTTGTCTTTTTTGGTGCCGTCGGTTGAAACAATTGCGGGGACGTGCACAACGACGGACCAGTACATATCCTTGAACATGGATTCGAGCTGCTTGGGGTCTACACCGGTGGTGGAGCTGTTATCCATCTTCAGGATTTGTTTAAAGACAACGTTGCCGTTGCTTTTCTTTTCCAGGGTGATGTTGAAGGTATCGCTGGCTTCTTTGGATTGCTGGGCGATGAACTCGTCAAACTTGGTGACGTCAAAGGTCACCGCGTAATGGCGCATATCCTTATCAGTGTATTCCTTGCTCTGCACGTTCTTAATCAGGGGGTTGGTTTTCTCGTCGAATTCAGTTTTGAGTTCATCCAGCGGGTTGCCGGAAGAACCGCCCGAACCACCCATGCTCAGCAGGGATTCCGATACGCCCATATCCAGGCTAACCTTGGCGGTGCCATCAGCATTGATCCAGTACTCCTGGGCGATGTTGATGCACCCGCTCAACAGCAGCGCCATGGAAAACAAAATAATCATGACGATCCAACGTTTTGATTTCATTCCCTTCTCCTTTCCCATCTCCAGGCACAATATGCAATAAGTGTAGAACGAATTATGGTCTGAGTCAATTGGTTCTCCGAGTCTGGAAGTTGATTGCAAGGGCGAGCGAGAACATGACATATTACTGGAATTATTTACCAACTTTCGCTTGACTTTATCAGACAACCCTGCCTATAATTTATTAAGTCAAATAACATCATTAACCTCATACTGCCTGATTGTGCCCGATTCCCTTTTGAGGAGTGAAGATGGCCGTTACCACCCAGCCGCCCAGACCCGGGGCTAACCTGCTGAAATTCTTAAAATCACCCCAGAAGCTGACCTACTTTAAACGAGAACGACTAACCTTCCTGCTGTTTGTTGCGCCAAACTTCATCCTGTTTGCCATTTTCACTTTCTGGCCGCTGCTCTATAACACCTTCCTCAGCTTCAACCGCTGGAATTTAATGGCGCCAAACCCCACGTGGATCGGGCTTGAGAATTACGTCACCATGGCCAACGACCCTATCTTCTGGAAGGTGCTGGGAAATACCCTGTACCTGGCCGGGGGCACCATCTTCATCCGGCTGGCGCTGGCGCTGGGAATGGCGCTGCTGCTCAATCAGAAGCTGGCGGGGCGAGCGGTTTACCGCGCCATCATTTTCTCGCCCACCTTTACCACCGGCGCAGCGGTTGCCATCGTGTGGACCTGGATCTTTGACCCGAATGTTGGCCTGCTGCGCCTGCCGTTGAACCTGGTGGGGCTTGCTTCTCCAAACTGGCTGGTGGATGTGAACTGGACCATCCCCGCGCTGATTATCGTCTCCATCTGGAAGGGGCTGGGCTACGATATGGTCATCTTCCTGGCGGGGCTGCAGGGCGTGCCGGTTGAGCTTTACGAGGCGGCGCGGGTGGACGGCGCCGGGCGCTGGGCGCTCTTCCGCTACATCACCCTGCCGATGATTTCGCCGATCACATTCTTCCTGGTCATCACATCCATCATCTCCGCGCTGCAAATCTTTGACCTGGTGGCGGTGATGACCGGCGGCGGGCCGTTGAACAGCTCGGCGGTGTACGTGTATTACATTTACCAGAACGCTTTCAAGTTCTTCAAGATTGGCTACGCGGCAGCTCTCTCGCTGGTGCTGTTCCTGATTACGCTGGGCATTACCATTTTCCAGACGCGCCTCTCGAAGCGCTGGGTGCACTACTAAACCGGGTGAAAGCATGAACGAAACGATACGAATCCAAACCACGAGTCCATCTCACGGCGCTGTCCTGGTCAGGCGGGGGCTGGGTAAGCTGTTCTCGCACCTGACGCTGCTGGTGTTTACGGTCATCATCGGGCTGCCGTTTTTCTGGATGCTCACCACCTCGTTTAAGAGCGATCTTGAGGTTGGGCTGTTTCCTCCGGTGTGGTTCCCCGAGCAATGGTTGTTTGGTAACTATGTGGAAGTGTGGAATGCTGCACCGTTCGGACAATTCTATATTAACAGCATTATCACCACCTTTTCCGGGCTGATCCTGGAGGTGGCAATCGGCGCGCTTTCGGCGTATGCTTTTGCGCGGATTGAGTTTCCGCATCGCGACACATTGTTCATGGTGGTGCTGGCTACAATGATGATCCCCGGTGAAATGGCGCTGATTCCTAACTTCATCACCCTGCGCAACCTCAACTGGATTAACACCTACCAGGGTATTGTCATTCCGTATGTTTCCAGCGCGTTTGGGTGTTTTTTACTCAGGCAAGCCTTCCTGGGGCTCTCTCAGGATTACTTTGACGCCGCCAAAATCGACGGCGCCGGGCATTTGCGGATCCTGTTTAGCATTGCCCTGCCGATGGTGCGCCCGGTGGTGGCTACTTTTGCGCTGTTCCTGTTCATCAGCAAGTGGAATGCCTACCTGTGGCCATTGATTGTGACCAATACGGAGAACATGCGCACGCTGCCGATTGGCCTGGTAATGGTGCGCCAGGCCGAAGGCACTTTGTTAGGCTGGCAGCATTTGATGGCTGCCTCGCTGATGGTGCTGGCTCCGGTTCTGGTGGTGTTCTTCATCGCCCAGAAACAACTGATTGAGGGCATCGCCCGCGGCGGCATCAAGGGTTAGTTTTGAATGTCAGAAAGGAGGAAGGGTATCCCAATCGTCCGTTCGATTTGAAAGTTCAACCAAAAACCAAATCTTCAGGAGAGGAAAAAATGAAAAGCAAATTCGTTTCGATTGTCATCCTGGTTGCCCTGCTTGCTGGCCTGCTGGGGGGCTGTGCCCAGGCTCCCGCCGCGCCAACCGGCCCGGTTAAGATTGTGTACTGGCGCTCGATCACCGGCGCTGCCGGTACCGCTCAGGATGATCTGGGCACGCGCTTCAACGCCTCGCAGACGGGGATCAGCGTGGATGTGCAGTACCAGGGTACCTACCCCGAGCTGCAAACCAAGCTTATCGCGGCGATCGCTGCCAAATCCACGCCGGATGTCGTCCTGCTCGATTCGCCGATGATGCCTTATTTTGCCAAGAATGGGCAACTGGTTGCCATGGATGATTACATCAAGGGCAAAGACGGCGTTGACCTGAACGATTTTTATCCCGGACTGTATGCTGACGGCAAATTTGACGGCAAACAATACGCCTGGCCGTTTGCGCGCTCGACCCCTGTGCTGTACTACAACAAGGATATGTTCAAAGAGGCCGGCCTGCCCGACCGCGCCCCCGAAACCTGGACGGAATTCAAAGAGTTCTGCACCAAGTTGACGGTAAAGGACAAGCGGGTGGGCTATGCCGTGCAGCTGGGACTGACCACCGCGCACTGGTACTTCCAGGGGATGCTGTATGCCCACGGGAATGACATCTCCGATGATAAGTTCAACGTGCTGCTCGATCAACCGACCGCTCTGGCTGGCGCCAAGTACCTGCAGGATCTGATCAAGAGCGGTGTTGCAGTAGCTGGTCCAGATGCGCAGGCTGAGTTCACCAACCAGCGCTCC
Source organism: uncultured Anaerolineaceae bacterium (assembly GCA_964453035.1). Taxonomy (GTDB): domain Bacteria; phylum Chloroflexota; class Anaerolineae; order Anaerolineales; family Anaerolineaceae; genus CAYVOX01. The sequence goes on along the minus strand of CAYVOX010000054.1, from coordinate 4,290 downwards.
GGTATGCACTTTGGCTCCACCGGCAGCCTGACCTCGATTGCCTCTACCGCGAAGTTTAGCGTCGGCGTGGGCTTCATCCCCGGCGAAGTTCGCCGCCAGGTGCCCATTGGCGGGTCGGTGATGGCCATTATGGCGACCGCTTCCAAAGAGAAGCAGGACGCTGCCTGGAAGTTCATCAAGTTCATGACCAATGCTGAGAGCAACGTATACTTTGTGCAGAAATCGGGCTACATGCCCATCAGCAAGAGCGCAGCCGAGAGCAAAGAGATGGTTGACTTCATGACCAAGAACCCCAACTTCAAGGTGGCGGTCAACCAACTGCAATATGTTCGCCCGCAGGCCAGCGTGATGGCGTTCCCGCAGGGCACGGAAATCTTCCGCCAGCTGGTTGAGAAGCTGACCGTTGGCATGGTGGATCCCGCCACTGCCTTGAAAGCAGCCAAAGACGACCTGATTAAGAATTACAACGAGTCTTTCAAGTAATTGAAGCGTTGTTTGAAAGACCCTGAAGCATGATTAAAGCAAGGGCGGGCCTCCAACCCGCCCTTGCTGCCTGAAAAACACTGGATGAGACATGAGACTCATTTTTTCGGTTTTGGTTGGTCTATCACTGGCTTTGACGCTGTTTGCCTGCGCGCCAGCTGCCACCCCGGCCTCCCCGGCGGAGTTTCGCATTCCGCCTTACCTGGTTTACACCGCGCAGCCTGACAGCATGACCGTGATGTGGAAAGCCAGCAGCACGCCGCGCCAGGCACACATTGAGTGGGGCGCTGATGAGACCTTGAAGGGCGGAAAAGCGGAGGTGAAAGATGCGGGCGGCGAGAGCAGCGAGCATTTGATGGCTTACACCATCCAGGGGCTTAAACCCGGTACGCGCACGTATTACCGGGTGAGCATGGATGGCAGCGCGTACGCGGCCAATTTTGTGCTGGGGCCGCAAAACGCCGGTAATTTTTCGTTGTACGCGGTCAGCGATACGCAGGTCAACCCGGCTATCCAGAATAAACTGATGGGGGGAATCCTCGGCGATATTGCAAAAAGCCCGGATACCCGCCAGACCGTCCTGCTGCACGGCGGTGATTTTGTTTCTCACGGGCTGGTAGAGACAGATTGGCTGATCGAGTATTTTAACGCCTACTATAAGGATGTTTCGCGGGCGCTGGGCAGCCTGCCGGTGGTAGGCGCGCTGGGGAACCACCAGTTATACGAGGCTAAAGAGTACGTCAAGGTGTGCGCCAAGCCTTATGCCCGGGTTTACCGCAAGTACTTCCCGTACCCGTTTTATGTTGACCCGCAGCATTTCTACTATTCCTTTGATTACGGCCCGGTGCACGTGGCGGTAATTGACCCTTACACCGCCGAATACCAGCCGGGCAGCGCGCAATACGCCTGGCTGCAGGCCGACCTGGCTAAACCGGCTGCTTACCGGATTGTGTTGATGCACCAGACGGCCTGGGCTTACCGGCGCGGGGCTTTTGCGTTGCGGCAGCATTTACATCCCCTGTTTAAGGCCAGCGGGGTCAATGTGGTGCTGCAGGGGCACGAGCATTACTACAACCGCCTGGTGGTGGATGGAATCCAGTATGTGACCATCGGAGGGGGCGGGGGTTCGCTGGTTTACCCGGATAAATACCGGACGTATTACGATGACCCGGAAGATGCCGAGGTGATGAGCTCCTGCGTGGATGTGGCTTACGACCCCAACCCGGAATTACCCGCCGTGGAACTGGTGGATCCCCAGAAGGCCTTCAGGATTAATCACTATCTGCGCATGGATTGGGACGGGAAGGCGATGAGCATCCGCGCGGTGGATATTGACGGCAATGTTTTTGATTGTTTTCCACAGGGGGCGGCATGCTCGCCTTAGAACACTACGGGGTGCGCGCGGGCATGCCCTCCAGCGAGATGTCATCGCAATAGACCGGCGAGAGATGGCTGTTATCGTCGCGGAATTGGGCCGCGACGTAAAAGCCCACCCAGTTGAGCGCCAGGGTTGTGGTGAAGGTCTTTTCGGGGGTGAAGGGCTCCCAGGCGGCGGTGAGGGTGGGCTGGTTGCAACCGCCGGTAGTCTGGACGCGCATTTCGGTCACTTTGCCGGCGGGGCTGCTGGCGGCAAGCTGCACTTTGAGGCTAATCTGGCTACCAGCCGTTCCGCCGGCAGCGCTACGCCCGCCTTCGATGAGCACAGAGCCGGTGACGGGGAAGGCTTTTTGAGTGGCAGCCAGGGCAGTGCGCACAAAAGGCGGCTGCTGGGCAATGGGGGTGGCGGTGTTTACCAGGCTGGTGAGGGTGTTCTGATAGCGGGTGACGTCTTTTGCGTTTGTATAGCCGTAACCGGAGTGCACCGATTTGATGACGGCGCCGTTGGCATCTCTAAAGGTGGCGGCGATGGTGTAGGTGCGCGGACCTACCCAATCCACGGTGAGGAACTGGCCGACGGAGGGCTGGAAAGGATCCCATTTGCCCGGCGGCTCGCACATTTTATCCAGCGAAAGGCAGAATTGCATCTCGCGTACGGGATGGTCTTTCCAGGCGAGGGTGGAGGAGTACATATCTGCGCCGCTGGCATTGCGAAAAACCTGGATTTCGCTGGGCTCGAAGGATAAGCGCACCTCGATCATGGATCCGGCATCCACCCGGGGAGCTGAGCTGGCGGATCTGCCAAAGGCAGCCGAGACCTGCACCACAAAGACGGAGCTGCGGATGAGCTGGGGCTGGGTGAGGGTGGGGGGTGATTGCGGCGGGGGAGTGGGGGTTGCGGTACGGATGAAGGCGGGTTCGAGAAGATAGGAACAGCCGCTCAACAGGGTGACCAGCAGGCAAAAAATTGGGATCAGGCGAATTTTGAGCATAGCGGCGGGCTCCATTGGGGTACGCGCGTTGATCTCACTCCGATTTTTTGGGCGGCAGCAGCTTTTGCAACTCGCGGAAACCGCCCCACAGCGCCAGCGGCGCGCCGATGGCGGTGCCGAAGACGGGGTAGGGCACGCCGGAGATGATGCCCATTGCTACGCCTTTGGCAAGCGCGGTTCCCCAGGGTTCCTTCTCGAGGAAGTGCTGGATGAGGGTGACGGCAGCCAGGTTGAGCGCCCCCAGCGACAGGCTGAGGGGCAGCAGGCTGGGAATAAAGGCCAGGCTCAACGAGGCAGGCAACTCTATCATGAACCAGACCCAGTCCAGGGCTACGGTGGTGATGGAGCTGAGGACGTGCAGCGGCGGGGCGGCAATTTCTCGGCGCGGTGGGGAAATGACATCCACCTGCTGCGGGTCAATGCGCTGCGGCGCGGCAGGTTGCTCTGGCACGGGTTGGATGGGGGAATCGGTCATTTTATTTCTCCAGGATGATTATATCAGCACAGGCCCGGGTGGTTGAGGGGGCTTAGCCCAGCACCAGCCCGGCGAAAAAGCTGGCTGCGTTCATCACCACGCTGAGGATGAGCACCGTGCGGAAGGATACCACGCGCTGGGCGGCGAAGTAAATCATCCCGGCTTCCGCCAAAACGGCGAAGCTCTCCGCCAGGCCGGTTGAGAGCAGCGGCGAGACCGGCAGGAGCGGGAAGCCATACCACACTGCCGGCAGGGTGAGCAGGCTGGCGATGGGCACCCAGCCCACCAGGGCGCGCGTCAGCCCGAGGGTGGTGGTGAACAGGCCGGCGATGACCGTTTCCAGCAGCAGGGTGAGGAACAGCCCGCCGCAGAAGCAGTTATCACGCCCGAAGATGGAGGTGTTTTCCTTCACCAGCAGGTCGTTGGCGCGCACTGTCACCAGGTATTCGGCATTGTAGCGCTCTTTGGTGAACACGGCGCTCTGACGCACTTTATCGCTGAAGGTGAGGCGCAGGCGGTAATAGGGGCTGGAGCCGTACAGCACGGTGTAGCAGCTTTCTGCCTCGCACCTGAAGCGCTGCGGGCCGAGCTCTTTGAGAGGCTCGCCGTCGGAGCAGTCGGCTTGCTGGCAGGTGAGCAGGTCGCCGCCGGTGAGGGTGATGCCCTGCACCTGGTACTCGAATTTGAAGAGCATGCCCGGCTTGGGGCCCACATCCGCGCGGACTTCCGCGGCGGGGATGAGTAAAAGCAAGGCGATTGAAATGGCGCCCAGCCAGCGCCACAGGCGAAGCCACAGCAGCGATTTCGCGTCCATCTTGCACCCTCCCAGGTTGGTTTTAATCATTTTCGCACATTTTCGGATTTTGAAACAAGTGAATTTAACTGGCTACCTGACAGTTTAGCGATTCTTAACAAAAGAAGTGTTGTCATTCTGAGCCTGAGCGCAGCGAAGGCGAAGAATCT
>CAYVOX010000053.1:0-19068 GCA_964453035.1 uncultured Anaerolineaceae bacterium | reverse complement strand
ATGGTCGAGCCGGAGCGCATGGCAAATTCAAAGCCAATATCCTTGATGCGGTCGGCGACATCGGTGGTAGTTTCCTGGCCGCACACCTCATAAACGTTGGCAACCAGGTCTTTCACGCCGCCTTTATCCAGCACATCATTCACAAACTGCACTTCAGGTGGAAGGATGCGGTTGAAAATGGCGCGGCCGACGGTGGTATCAATCATGCGCTTTTCCGCAACCGGTAACCGGTCGCCTTTATCGGTGTACCACGTGATGGTCTGCAGCTTAATGTTGGCGTGAATATCCACCTGGTTCAGGTTGTATACCAGTTCAATTTCATCAATATCGCCAAAGATACGCCCATCACCCTTGTGAGTCAGGTTGTTCTTCATGGTGAGGTAATATACGCCCAGCACCATATCTTTGGATGGGCTGATGATGGGTTCACCGTCAGCGGGTTTGAGCAGGTTGCGAGAGGAAAGCATCAAGTTGCGTGCTTCCCAGACGGCCTTTTCAGAAAGCGGCACGTGGACAGCCATCTGGTCGCCGTCGAAGTCTGCGTTGAAGGCGGTGGTGACCAGAGGGTGCAGTTGAATGGCGCTGCCCTCAATGAGAACCGGCTCAAATGCCTGGATGCCCAGGCGATGCAGAGTCGGAGCGCGGTTAAGCAGCACAGGTCGTTCCTTGATAACCTCTTCCAGCACCTCCCAGACTTCCGGGCGGTTGCGTTCGATGAAGCGGCGGGCGCCCTTGACGTTGGCAGCGTAGCTGTGTTGCACCAGGCGGGCAATCACAAATGGGCGGAACAGTTCCAGCGCCATCGTCTTGGGCAGACCGCACTGGAAAAGCTTGAGCTGCGGGCCGACGACAATCACGGAACGGCCCGAGTAGTCCACGCGCTTACCCAGCAAGTTGCGGCGGAAGCGGCCCTTCTTGCCCTTTAGCATATCGCTCAGGGATTTCAATTCACGACGTCCGCGGCGAGAAAGCGCTTTGCCGCGCTGGGAATTATCCACCAGTGAATCAACAGCTTCCTGCAACATGCGCTTTTCATTGCGCACAATCACATCGGGAGCGCCCAGTTCCAGCAGCCGCTTCAGGCGGTTGTTGCGGTTGATCACGCGGCGGTAAAGGTCATTCAGGTCGGAGGTGGCAAAACGCCCGCCGTCCAGTTGCACCATCGGGCGCAGGTCCGGGGGGATAACCGGCAAAATGGTCAGGATCATCCATTCAGGGCGATTGCCCGAACGGCGGAAAGACTCGATCACCTTGAGGCGCGTGGTGGCTTTTTTGCGTTTTTGCTTGCTCTTGGAGGTCTTAACCTCGTTCCACAGTTCGTCCGAGAGCTTGTCCAGGTCGATGCGGCGCAGGATATCATAGAAGGCTTCGGCGCCCATATCCGCGCGGAAAACCTGCCCCCAGCGGCCCTTCAGCTCACGGTAGCGGCTCTCACTCAGAAAGGCGAAGGGCTTCAGCTCCATCAACTCGTCGCGAACGCGCGCATTCTGGTTTTGAGAAACCGCCGTTTGATCTTCCAACTGGTTGCGCAGAAATTCCATCTGCTCTTCAGCTTCGGCTCGCGCCTGGTTCATGTTGAGCTTAATCTGCTCAATGTCGCGCATCAACTGGTTCTTGAACTCGCCTTCCAGTTCTTCCAGGCGTTCTTTAACCACTTTCTGCACGCGGGCCACATGCTGCTGGGTGATGGTTTCACCAGGTTCAGCAATGACGGTTTTGGTGGATTCAAACACCACCTGAACGTGCGTGACGGCGTTCAACTTTTCCTGCAGGGTACGTTCCAGGCGTTGACCTTCCTGGATCACCGGTTCGAGTTGCAGGGCAATCTGTTCATCCGCGCGCGATTCCAGGTCGGATTTGCGCTGATTCAGTTCAGCCAGGCGCCGGTCGCGGCTCTGTTTCACTTCCAGCACTTTGGTGTTGATTTGGTTGGCCTGCTCGCGCTCAGAGACGTTCATTTCATCTTCCAGGCGCTTTAGCGCTTTCGTGCGGGCGTCATCATCCACATAGGTGACGATATATTGAGCGAAATAAAGCACGCGGTCAAGGTTGCGACGCGAGATATCTAGCAGCAGCCCCAGGTAAGACGGGATGCGGCGGGTATACCAGATATGCGCAACCGGCGTAGCCAGTTCGATGTGCCCCATCCGCTCTCGGCGAACCGATGAGCGGGTGACTTCGACGCCGCATTTATCACAGATGATGCCTTTGTAACGGGGGTTTTTATATTTACCGCAATAGCACTGCCAATCACGGGTTGGGCCAAAAATGGCCTCGCAAAACAGGCCATCTTTTTCCGGTCGCAATCTTCTATAATTGATTGTTTCCGGTTTTAGCACTTCACCATACGACCAACTTTTGACGGTTTCAGGTGAGGCCAGGCTAATTCGGAGTGCAACCAGGTCTTTTGTTTCCACTAAACGCCTCCTATGCCATTGACTTGGAGAAGAACCATCGCTAGCGCATGAGAAAAATCCCACGCGCTGTTCATTAATTCGTGTGCTTTAGAGCATACATGCAAACTCAAATTATAACACACACTTTTGGGAATATATTAAAAACAGTTAAGATTATTAGGGCTGCGACTGCCGGTATGGAACCTCAAAGTAGAACAGGCTTCCACGCCCGAGCTGGCTTTCGACCCCCACCCGCCCCTTATGCCGCTCCGCAATAGATTTAACGATTGCCAGCCCCAGCCCGGTTCCGCGCAATTGAAAGCCCTCGCGCCGGCGGCTGCGGTAGAACTTCTCAAAAATCCGCGGCAGATCCAAAGGCGCAACCCCGATGCCCGTATCGTGCACCTCAAACACCACCGTCTCGGCGCGCGTCACCAGGCTCACTTTCACAGCCCCGCCCATGGGGGTATATTTGATTCCGTTTTCCACCAGGTTGGTCAATGCCTGCTGCAGCAGGGCCCGGTCAGCATCTAACTCCACCGGCTGGGGCGTGCTGTTCTCCACCGAGAGGTGAATATTCTTCTGCGCGGCTTGCGGTTGCAGCGCTGAGAGCACCTGCTCGATGACATCCTGAGCTGTCACCTTCTCCAGCCGCAAAGCCATGCCCGATTCAATCCACCCCAGGTCAAGCAGGTTATTAATCAGGTGGGTCATGCTGTCTACCCCCGCCACAATCTTGGTGGTGTAGCCTTTTTGCTGCTCGTTTAGTTCCCCAACCATCTGCAACATGGTGGTATAACCGCGAATGAGGGTGAGTGGAGAGCGCAGGTCGTGGCTGACGGTCTGGACAAAGTCAGATTTGAGGGTATCCAAATGCTTATAGTGGGTAATGTCCTGCAGCACGCACACCTTGCCCACCAGGTGATTACTGGCCGTCACCAAAGAAACGCTGGCAAAGTAAACCCGATCATTCTGCAGGCTGATTTCTATCGAGGTGATTTTTTCGTCGCGCTTATGAGAAATCAATTCCAGAAGTTGCGGGTGATTAATCACGTTGTGGATGGGTTCACCCGGCGTGGCGTTGATAATCAGCCCCGGCACCTGCATGGCTGCGGAATTGAGCAGCAGCAGGCGCAGTTTTTCATCAATCACCAGAACCGGTTCCGGCGAAGAGACCAACACAGCTTCCAAACGCTGCCTGCCAACTTCTGCTGAGGCAAACAACCGCGCATTGGAGGCTGCCAGAGCCGCCTGGTTTGCCAGCGTTCCCAGGAAGCGAATTTCTTCTTCGGAGAAGTTGTGTGGATGCTCATACGCCACCCACAGCGCCCCAAAGTAGCGGTTTTCACGTTGCAGAGCCAGCGCCACCACAGCGCCGGGCATCGCGCAACCCGGGGAAAAATTAAGCCGCCGGATTCGGCTGGTGTTGGGAATGCTCATCAGGTTTTGGTTGCGCATCAACTCAAAGATTTGCATATCCAGGTAGGCATACTGTTCTGAGAGCGGCCCGTAGCCCAGAACGATGGAGCGATCAAATTGCAGATCCTGTACCACATCCTGCGGCAGGATGACCCGCGCCGAGGTTGCCGCATCTCCCATCGCTGCCTCCAGAATGGGGCGAATGGCTTCACCGGCTTCAAGGTTCGCAGCAACTGCCTGGCTGACCCTTAACAGGTTGTTCAATTCCTCCAACCGAGCTTTAAGGCTCAGGCGCATCTGCTCAAACGCCCGCCCTGTCTGCCCCACTTCATCCACCGTGGTCACCTGCAAGGGCTGGTCCAGCTTACCTTGCGCAATCATCGTCGCCTCGTTGGAGAGGGTTTTAAGCGAGCCAGTCAGTTGGCGCAAGCCCAGGCGCAGCGCCAGGAAAGCCAGCGTGGAGAGGATGACCAGTATCACCAATAGCGGTACAGCAATATTTAAAGCCTGGCTTTGCGCCTGTTCCGCGGGAACCTGAACCAGAACCCCCCAGGAGTTCGGCTCAACCACCCGATAGTAACCAATCAGGCGAACGCCAATTTTGGAGGGTTCATCAAAAAAACGCTCGGAATCAGGAATGTAGCCGTCGTAGCCGGTGAGCAGGCCGGCGCCGCTGGTATGGTAAATGACGCGTTGAATTTCATCCAGCACCATGCCCTCACCCTGCATCGGTTTGAGGCTTTCCACCGATTGGAGCGCCGCTTTGGTGATGGGATTGGCAAGCAGGTCAGTGCGCCCCATGATCACCCCTTTAGAAGTGCCCGCCGCATCCTTGATAAGCGCGATAAAGGAGACCATCACCGAACGCTCGCCCATCTGTGGCTGAACGAGATAGGTTTGTCCGGTCACATTTTTCAATGCCAATCTCAAGCCCGTCGCTTCATCATCGCTCAGGCGCGGCGGATCGGCCTTATCCCTGGGATAACCGCCGATTAGGTTCAGGTTGCTATCGAATAGCAAGAGTTGTGAGAAGAACGGTACCGAGCGCATGCGCTCGCCAAGCTGGTAACGCAAGGTCTCCGAATTCATTGCGAGCAGTTCCGGAGTACCAATGTTCGAAACCAGCGTTTGGCCTGTCTCAAGAAACGGCGGGAGGGTTTCTGAAACAATATCCGCTAAGTTTTTCAGCCGGTCCTGGATCATCTGGCGAGCGGTGTTGCCCGCCACCACCCAGTCGCCGATGGTCAGCGCCAGGACGAGGATGAGAACGAGCGGAGCTGTGGTGAAGAAAAAGCGGCGTTGAAGGCTCGTCTCCACCGGCGAGGGCATCAGGTGCCCGCCCTTGCCCCAATCCCTGGCGCGCATCAGATATAGCGCTTCAGCCAACAGGCTAGCCAACATCAGTTCGGCTGCCCGCGCCAGCATCCACGGCCAGGTTTGCGTTAGAGCGTAATCAATACGCGCCACCACTGGTCCGCCGGTGGCAAAAAAGGAGGTGAGAATATAAACCGGCGCATAGAAAATCGCCAGGGTTAAACCCGCTGCCAGGGGATGGCGCCAGAAACGAAAGACCGGCGTCCGGTATCGCTGACGCACCAAAAAGCTAAACGCCAGCGCCAGCCCGGCAAGCTCAAGCAGGGTAAACCAGTGATGCGACTCCGTATGCGCCACCACCAGGCCGCTTAGAGCGCCCAGGAGTACTGCCAGGAATGGCGTTGTAAACCCACCTGCCAGCACCCACGGCAGCGCTGCAAGCAAGATGATGACCGGCGTCCGCGGCTGAAGCGGGATACCGGGCAGGGGAAAATGGTCCTGTATCGGCAGGGGAATGACCCACAGCAAGGCCAACAGCGGCGTGGCAACCGCCAGCGTTCCCAGAATAATCCACCGCCGGCGGCTCAACGAGCGCAGCGGTTCCCAGACAGCTTTGACCCCCCAGGCCAGTATGGCCAAAAGGATAATCAAACCCACCCACCCATCCAGGTGGTAAGGGGGGTCAATATTTAGGAAAATAAAAGGGGTTGGATTATTCACAGGCGGTATCTGTGGAGATAATGTACCATATATTATACTTTTTGTCTGAACCCATTGGCAAGCGGTAGAGACAACGTAATTTTCGCTCCCCCGCTGGTCTCTTTGATGTATTGAATCTGCCCCCGGTAGAGGTCAACCAGTCGCCAAATGATAACCAGTCCCAGATCAGCCTGCGAGGTTCCCGAAATGGCTTGTGGAGTTAAATCGCTGCTGCTGAGGCGCTCAACCATCTCGTCATCCAGTTTCCAATCCCTCAGCCCAATTTTGAGTTGGTAAACTTTGCGTTTGGGCAGCTGGCGCCCGGTCATTTGAACGGACTCTCCACTGCTGGTGACCTGGAAAGCATACGTCAGCAATTCTTCCATCATTTTTAGCAGATGATCGTAAGCCATTTTCAGGTGGGCTTCACCCAGATCAAGCACCAGATCAGCCTGCCGTTGAGACTGAAAAGCTACGGCCTGCGCGATTTCGTTAATAACATCTTGGGCGTTGATTGTTTCCGCCTTCTGGTATTCCAGCAGGCTTGCCGGGTCGCTAATCATCACCTCAAGGTCAGCCAAGAAAAGCTGGTTCTGGGTACGATGAATCATTTGCCCGGCAAGCTGGTGAATTTGACCGGCAATTTCCAGCAGTCGACCAGGCTCAAGGCGCGATCCCTGCTCAAGCAAAACCTGGGCGCCGCGCAGCACCTGGTTGAGGGGAGGCAGCAGTTCACGCGGTAGTCGGTCATTTTGTTCTGTCGCGCTTTCAGATCGAACGCGCCGGGCCTGTTGCGAAAGGGTTCTGTTTTTCTGCAGGCGAATTTCGATCGATTTCAGCAAGTCATTGAGGTTAAACGGTTTGGTGAGGTAATCATCAGCCCCCAGCCCCATCCCTTTACGAATTTGATCCTGGCTGCCAAGCGCCGTTAGAAAGATAAATGGGATGGTAGCCGTGGCAGGATCGCGGCTGAGTTTTGCCAGCACACCGTAACCATCCAGATGGGGCAGCAGGATGTCGCACACGATGAGGTCGGGCAGCCATTCCCAGGCAAGATGCGCACCTTCTTCGCCGTCACGCGCCTGGATAGGGTAGTAACCTTCCGCGGTTAATAGATCGACGATGTTCTCTCGAACCGGGTCATCGTCTTCGATCACCAGGATTCGGTTCATTCGTTTACCTATTCCTGGTGAACAGTATCTATCAGGGCCAGGATTTTCGCCACTACCTGCTCAATCGAAAGCCCATCCGAATTGATGATGACCGCATCATGCGCCGGTTTAAGGGGAGCCACCGCCCGGGTTGAGTCAATCTCATCGCGGTGGCGTAAACCCACCAGAATCGTCTCAAAAGAGCCTCCTTCACCGCGCCGGCGTAGTTCCTCATATCGCCGCCTGGCGCGTTCTTCAACAGATGCATCCAGATAAATCTTCAGTTCGGCATCCGGCAGCACCACTGTGCCAATGTCGCGGCCCACCATAATAACTTTTCCGCGCCGGCCAATGCGGCGCTGCTGTTCGGTCATTGCCCGGCGCACACCCGCATAAGCAGAGACCTGTGACACATTAGCTTCCACATCCGCGCGGCGGGTTTTCCAGGTGATATCCTCGCCGTCAAGCAGCACGTCGCACATGCGCCCATCCTTCACGCCGGGTGGAAGGATATCAATCACCACTCGTTCTGCCAGCGCCGAGACGGAATCCTCATCCGAGGTTGAGGGCAATTGCTGCAGGGCTGCCCACGTCACCGCGCGGTACATCACGCCAGTATCAAAAAAGAGATAACCTAAGCGGTTAGCCAGAATCTCGGCAACGGTTGATTTACCGGAAGCAGCAGGGCCATCAATGGCGATATTTACAGGCAGGCACATCATTCCATCCTATGGATTTTTGGGTAACGTCGCCGCCCCCGGGAAGAGGTCGGTGCGCGCCCAGAGTTGAATTTCCTGTCTAAGCAGCGGCGCTTCGCGGAACATCAGCCACTTGAGCCAGGTTTTACCCGCCATCTTCTCCCAATCCGGCAATGTGTTCCAGGCTAAAACCTGCCCGCTGTATGGCGCGCTGGCATTGAGCTCATTTTGCAGCGGTGTTACCACCAGCGCAGGTGAATCGCTGGACGAAAGACCGGAAACCACTTTGACGGTTCGCATATCGCGCAGCGCCCACTGTAAGGAGGGACTCTCCAACCCGGAAAGGGCTACATCCAGCGCCTCTGGTCGGCCTGTCTTCCACATGGAAAAGTCACGCAGGCTGTCCGCCAGCAGGTCAGCATCCTTCGGGTAGGCATCCAGCCGCCAGAGTTCTGTCTCGGGATGGTTGCCCAGTCCGGCTGCCTGCCAGGCTGTTGAAAGAGAATAGATGACCAGCAAAGCCGCCGCTCCCAGTCGCAACCCGCGCCCGGTGACACGCAACCCCCAGCCCCAGATAATCAAAAAAGACGCCGCCAGCAGCAGAAAGAAAGATGCCAGCATGCCAGCCAGGCGCATCGCCTGTTCGCTCTCATCGTAAGCGCTGACGGCGCCCACCACGCTGAGCCACATGCTCCCCAGCAGCGCTGCCGTCAGGCAGGCATGTGCAAAGAAAACAGTTTTCTCGCCGCGCATGTCAAAAATGCGCGCGGCAGTTCTGGCGCCCATTGCGAGCATCGGCACAACTGGCCAGATTAAATCCGCCGCATGCCTTCCCGGGTTAACCAGCGCCAGCAAGAGTGCCGCTGCCCACCACCAGGAAAGAAACAATCCGGTGGAGTCATGGCTTCTTTTTGCGCGAAAAGCTTCGGTCACGCCCAGTAAAATCGTCAGCGGCGCGGAAACAATCCAGGCGAGCAGCACCAGTTGAAGAGACTGCCCGGGCAGGCGCCCGAATAGTCCCTCGATGAAAGCTGCCAGGCTGCCCGCTGCAGCGCCCAGGGCAGGAGTCTGGGTCAGGAACAGCGAGCCGAAAGCCAGGAAGCTGCCCAGAGCCCACAATCCCAACTTACCCCAGTGCCGTCCTGCAGGCGGAGGCGTTTCGGGGCTTTCATAAATTCCCACAAGGCTGCCGTTATATTTCTGTTGAACGGCAGGCTGCAGCGCGTAAAAAATAAAGTATCCCAGGCCCAAACCGAGCAACCCCAGCCAGATGGAGGGACCGCTGAGCAGCACCAGCCCGGCGAATATACCGGCTGCGGCGGGCTTGCGAGCAAGGAAAAAACCCGCAGCCAGCAGCGCCAGCGTCAATGCCAGCATGCGCCCGTCCGCCTGACGCGAAATGGCAACCAGACCAGGGTCAAAGGCGATAAGAAAAGCCAGTACCACCGCTGCGCTGCGCCCGAGGCGTTCACGGAACAGGTACGGCGCCAGCGCCAGAAAAGCCCCAGCCAGCGCAGGCCAAAAACGCGCCAGCCAGTTATCGCGTCCAAACAGGAAGAATAGCACGGATGTGAGCGTCAGGTAGCCTGCTTGCGGGTCAAGCTGCGGGCTACTGCCGGTGGCCATTTGCATGGCCTGTATAGCCAGGCGCGCTTCGCCATCACCGGCTGGCGCTTGCCCAAGGTTCAGAAAACGAAAGCCGAGAGCCGCGCAAAACGCCAGCAGGTACAGCACCACCTCAAGGGTTAATTTCGGTTTGAACGAGTTATCCATAAGAGAAGCTCTCACCGTTGCGTTCAAGGTTGCACTTCATAAATGACCACGCTCCCCGCCTCAAAGGCTTTGTTCAGGTGGGATTGAAACTTGGCTTCACTCACTTTATAGGTGCTGCGCTCGAGTCCGCCGATAATTACATACCGGATGGCATATTGCTCCAGGATGGCTTGAGCTTCATCCCAGTTGGTGGTACGGTAAAGACGCGCAAGGTCATCCTGTCTGGTGCCCATCTCTTTGCTTCCACCGCGCCACTGGCTTTCGTGACCGGGCCAGCCCAGAACATTGGGCAAGCCGGTGTAGGTGGCAAACCTCGCCGCAGAGGTGTAGCTGCCACCAACCGCTTCCGCGATGACACCGTGAGGAGCGGTCTCCAGCCAATCCACGGCAGCCTGCTCCTCCGCATAATAGACGCTAAACCAGGCATTGCCGTCCAGAGTCCAGGTTTCGGTATTCTTAAAATCCAACGTGCTGGAAAATCCAAAGAACGGATAAATCAACCCGCAGGCCACCACCACCAGCCAAATTCCGCGCGCCAACCAGCGCCATGCAGAAGACACTGCGCGCCAGACCACCAGGCTGCCATAGGATGCGGCTAAAGCCCACACCATCCAACTTTGGAAGTAGAACTTAAAAATAGTGTTCATGCGCATGCCAAACTGATCGCGCAGGTAAACAAATTCCACCGCCAGCGTCAGCGCTGCCCCAACCAGAACAAGGAGCAGCACAAAGGTATCCGGGCTGCCGGTGGGCATCACCTGTGCTTCAGCTTCACCTTCAGCAGCCTTTTCGTTATTCCCGACAGGTTCGCGGTGAACAGACGCAGCCAGCCACCCCCAGGTCAGCGCAATCAGCAGCACCAGACTGAGCCAGGTGCCCGGATCCGCCAGGCGTGCCTGAAGCGACCCGGTTAAAATGGCTGCGCCATCGGAGCTGCCCTGCAGGTTGAGGAAAAGACCACCCCACTCGATGAGGTTCTGGCCTAATCTTACGATTCCCTCCGAATTGGAGGAAAGTAAGGATTGTCCCAGCCCGGGCAGAACCACCGCCAATCCTCCCAGTAGATAACTAAAAACCCACAGCAACGCCAGCACCAGCAGTCCCATCTGCAAGCCCTTCCAAAAGTGGCTCCAGTTGCGATTTTGCAGCCAGCGCCAGGCCAGCCACAGAAAAATCGGTGTCAGCAGCGGAGCAAACATAATCCAGAAGTAAATGCCGCGGGTGAAAAAAGACAACGAAGGCAGTACGCCCCCGGCCTGCGATGAAAAGCCAACATAGAATGGCAGGTAGAGAGCAATTCCCGCGGCTCCTAAAGCCAGGGCAGTTCCAGCCAGATCCTGCGCGCGCAGCCAGAACGCCCAACCCTCCTGCCGGAAACGCACCAGGGTATAAACCGCGCTGAACAGCGCCAGGTAGATGGGAAAATCCCAGGTGTTAAGGAAAGACAGCCCGCCAAACACCAGCGCTGCCCACCAAAAATCCAGCTTTCTCACCCAGTGCCGCAGGCGCAATATTCTAAATGAAACCTTCTCACCAAGGAGAAAAAGATTAAGCGCCAACCCCACCGCTAGCAGCACAAACGGCATAGAAAGCAGGTGTGGGTGTAAATCCGCCAGGTAATAGGTAAAGAACGGGAATTCATCAATCACTTCCCGCCAGCCGCCGGCAATATCAAAATCCTGCACCACGCGCGAGGCGCGCCACCACCAGATGCCGCTGACCCGTTCTGGTACCCAGCCCAACGGTTCAGCCGGCGGGTTGACCAGTTCAGGCATCGCCAGCCACTTCCAGAAATCCGAAGTCCACCCCGAGGCGCTCTTTTGCCAGAACTGCCCACTGGCATGTAGCACTTCCAGCAGACCGCCCAGGTTGCTGACGATGAGCACAAACACCGGCGCAATCAGCGCCTGCCAGTGGGGAGTGAACAAAGCCTTGCCATTGGCTTTACCCGGCCGATTGGCAACCGAAAGCAGGTTGAAAACCACGCCGTAAGAAGCAACCGCCACCAGCGCAAACCAGCTGGCAACCGCCAGGTTGAATCCAACGCCCGAAGTCACACCGGTCAACCGGATGAGCATGGCAGCCATCACGTAACCGAAATAGTAATAAGAGATGGCATACCCCGAAAGCCACGGATCCTGCGGCGGAAACGATGGCGAACGCAAAATGGCATTGATGAACGCCATCTCCATCGGTTTTTCCGTGCCGCTCACCTGCGGATTGGCAGCCCGCATCACCGCCCACAGGATGAATGCCAGTAAAAAGAGCGCTTCGCTGGTTAAAACCAGCCGGGAGTGCTCTTTGATGAATTTAAAAGATTGTTTATATCCCTTCCAACCCCCCGCTGACCAGAAACCGAGACCAGCCACCAGCAGCAGGGCAAACAACACCCCACCCAGGTTGTTTTGCACCAAACCGAGCGAGGTCAACAACCAGAAGATGAAGCCCCACAGCAGCAACCCCAGCGGCTTGGTAAGCGTGTAACCGCGATCCGGCAGGTTGGAAAGAAAACGCTGCGCCAGGGGCAGCGCTGCCCCACCCACAAGCAATAAAATCAGATACCAGAAGATAAAATCCGCCATACCTCTATTCTAGCACCTCGTAGATGACGGTATCCCCTGTACGGAAGACTTCTTTCCACAGGTTACCATTCTCGCGCTCGAATTTGGCTAAACCGGCGCCTGGGAAATACGCGCGTTCCAACTGGCCCAGGATAATATAGCGGACGTTATACAGCCTGAGGAATTGCCCGGCCAGTTCAAGATTGGTTGTGCGGTAAAAGATACCAATTTCATCAACCCGGTCGCTAACCCACTCCGAGGGGGTAATAGCGCGCTGCTGGCGTTGGTGCCAGTTCCAGCCCACCACACCCGGTAGCCCGGTGTAGATAGTGAAGCGCGTGCCCCACCGGTATTCCGGTACACTGGCCTCCACAATCACCGGTGAGCCCTTGACGTTATCCTGCATCCAGCGGATGGCTTCGAAATCTTGCGAGAGGTCCATCTCCACGCCCTGGTCGGAATATTTAGAGGTAGCCATGTATTGCATACCATCCAGCGTGATGGGTGCCTCGCGGCTCATCCGGTCTCGGATTTTGTCGGTTCCCGCCATGAGCGGGTAGAGCGCAGCGCCTATCACCAAAACAGCCAACGCGACTTTCCAGATAGCCCTGACCCGATCCTGCCATACGGATTGAACGGCAGGCCATAACCACATCAGCGCCGCAGCCGCGCTCAGCGAGAAAAGAGTCCAGGCTTGCAGGTAAAACTTGAAGACGGTGTTCATGCGCCCAATATCTCCCACCAGCACCACCAGTTCCACAGCCAGGGTGAGCGCCAGGGCAGAGCCGGTCATGAATAACACTGCACGCTTAGCCAGCGGTTGCCCCCGGCGAAGCATCAACACGACCGCCCACACCCCCATCAGCACAACAATCCATCCAGGTTGAATTTTCATCACCAGCAACCCGATAATCACCGCCACAGTTCCCACCACTGCTGCAATGTAATACCCCAGGTGTTGGCGAACCATGTTGAGCGCCGAGACGGGTGTTTTGGCCATCCAATCGATGGTTTCCCACGCCATCCAGGAGGCAATAACGAAAAGGAACAGCCCCCAGTGCATGGTGTAAGCCCACTCTGGCGTCAGGTCACCTTCCCACAACTTGATGGCGTTATACCCCTGCCCGTACCAGGCTGCGTACGGCTGGAAGAGCAGGAAAGCCAGCCCGGCCAGCACGACGGCGCTCAACAAACCCTTCCACCAGTTTTCCTTGAAGGGTTGCGCCGAGACCACCAGTGCCAGCGCGCCCAGCACCAGGTAAGTGGGTAAATCCCAGGTGTTCATCGGACGCAGCGCGCCGATGGCCAACCCGCCCAGCAGCAGGCTGAGCGCAAAGCGCAGCCCGCCCCACCACCGCCCGCGCCCTTCGTTCCAATCCCAGCGCGTGCGTAGAATGGAAACCGCCCACGCCACTGCCAGGAGTGTAATTGGTAAAGCCCACAGGTGCGCGTGAGGGTCACCGTAGAGGAAAGTGAAGAAGGGAAACTCCGTAATCGGGTCGCCGGGGATGGCACGGCTGGGATTCCAGTACCATTCACCCATGCTGTAGGGTAGCGCCTCGCCGCCAAAATACTTCACAATCCCCTGGAACATCCAACCCATGCGCGAGAAGATATCGGCCTTGTTCATCACTTCTTCAGCCACGACCATCTTCTGGAACCCTTCCCAAAGCATCTTGACCGTCCCCAGGTTCCCCAAAAGGAGCAATCCCACCGAGGAAGCCAATCCTGCCAGCCATGGCTCTCTCGGCAGCGGCTGTTGCTCATCCACATCAGATTCTTCGCCTTTGCGCCAACCCTTACTGAGCAGATTCCAACCTATCGAGAAGGCTCCCATCGCCACCATCGAGAAAAAAGCTGGCAGCACCAGGTTATACCCCACAGCGGGAATTATTCCAAGAGCCTTAACCAGCACACCCGCCACCACGAAACCGTAATAGTAATAATTAATATACCCACCCGCAAACCATGGGTCGTATGGAGGGAAGGTGGTGCTTTTCAGCACCGCATTGAAATAAGAGAAGTCCATGGGCTTTTCGCCGCCCTTTGCCGGGTGCCACAGGTCCGGGTTGCCCAGCCGGATGAGCAAAAAGAGCACGAAAAAGGCCAGCGCCAGGGCTTCCACCATCAGGAAGTAGCGTTTCTTTTGCTGCCATTCTGACAGAATGGCATCGCGCTGCGCCCAGAAAAGCGCGGCGTTAATGCCAACCAGCAACGCAATCGCCAGCCAGATGGTCGGCTGCGTAAACGAGAGCCCCACCGAACCCGCCAACCACGCGAGATAAGCCAGCACCAACAATCCCACCAATCGTGCCAGGGGGAAGCCCTTATCCGCCAGCCCACCCAGCGCCAGACGCACCATCGGGTAACAGGCCCAGCCCAGCAAAGAGGCTGCCAGGTACCACAGGATTAGCGCCAGAACCGGGTACTGGTTGAAAATCAAGTTGCGATTGAAGAGTTCAGACCATGTCCCCCCGGCTTGCTGCCCGCTCAACCTCTCCTCTGGCAGCAGCAGGTTAGCCGGCACACCCGCTTTGCGCGGCGTGACGTGTATCACCTTGCTCAAATCCACCGCCCCCAGGATTTCTTTCACCGTCGCAGCGGAGTAATCCGCCTTTTTCTGGAAAATCAGCACTTTGGGGTGGTCGTAAACCGTGTAAGCTTCTTCCGCAAACTGGCTGTTGAATTTCCAATCCCCAAGGTTGGGATCGGACTGGAAAACCTTCACCAGTTCATAGCCGAGCTGGCCCTCAAACATGCCCGGTTGAACCACGCTGTAGCACCAGGTCAGTTCTTTTCCGTCCGGGCAGCCCAGCAGGTTGCGATAATAGGTGCTGGTGAGGGGATAACGCTCCTGCACGCGCGTGGTGGTGCCCCACTGGCGGTTGGAGGTGATGAAAAGATAATCGGCGCTGTCAAGCGTGCGCTGAAAGCGCGCCAGTTTGTCCTGGTTGTCGTCCCAGTACATCTCAAAATTCAAATCGCGCTGGTAAATGCCGCTGTAACCATCATATCCATCCATGCGCAGCGGCAGCCCATCGTCCCAGGTGGATTCATTGGCAGGAGCGCTGCCGCGCAAAGCCACCGCGCCCTTTGAATTGCTCAGCCGGATGAAATAGCTGCTGCCCTTTTCAACTTCCAGGGGACGGTCCAGCTTGACCGTCAGCGCCGAGCCGCGCGTGTCGCCTGCTGGATCCAGCGTGGTGATCACCTTGCCACTGGCGACAACCACATCGGATTTGTTCATCATCAGCACATCCACGCTCAAATCCACAGCTCCAGCCTGCGCCGGGTCCTGTTGAGCCAGGCGGGCAAAGGAGATTTCAGTCAGGATGCCATCCTGTTTGACGTCCGCCATCGCCAGGTAAGGGTTGCCAGGGTAAATCAGGCGCACCGGGTAGGGTACTACCGTCTCCACGCGGTCATCCACCGTACGCAGGTTGAGCATGCCGTTCAGCGTGATGGACTGGCCCGCAGTGGTGTTATCAATGATGACCAGGTACTCTCTGGCCGGGGCCAGAGCAAGAGCCGGTTCAAAATGGAAGGTGAGCGTATGCGGTTCCACCGCCGGCTCGATGGTTTGGGTCTGGCTTGCCAGTACCTTACCTCCGGCACCCGGCTCCATCACCGTCACTGAGATCATGGCAGGCGCTGCAGCAGCTCCCGACCCGCCTGCCCTGACGGGGAAGCTCAACCAGCGCAATGACCCGCCCAACGTGGCAGTGAAGCGCGCGGTGTGCGAAGAGACACCCTGGAGGTTAATTTGGTTCAGGGCAACATCCGTCTGATTGGTGCGTGTGTAAATGCGCAGCGGAATATCTTTGGTGAGCAGAGCGCTACCCCGCCCGGCTTGCATTTGAATGGCTACGCCGTAAACCTGGCCCTTCTTTACCTCAGCCAGGGTATCCAGCGGGATGGTGTAAGTCTGATCCTTGCTTGGAGTAGCCAGCAAAAGCGTGCCGCTTGCCAGCAATTTGTTGCCCAACTTCACATCGGTCACCTTAACCAGCAGCGTTGCCGAAGATGGGTCAAAGGACTGGATCGCCAGGCCGGGTAAAGTCACTTCCGCCATTGTGCCGCTAGCAGGAGCAGAAAAGGTGAAGACATACGGTTCATCCGGCTCAATGCTGCCGTCGTTCAGGTAGGCCATGGGCTGGTTCACCTGTCCGGTCTCCGTCTGGATGTGCAGATTTATCGGACCGGGAACATTCTGGTAAATCCAGCGCGTGGCTTCAACACGCGTCATCGGGCGGGTGTAGATGCGGGTAAATGCAAATGCCCAGGCAAAAGTGCTGCCCAGAACCACGATTCCCAGCAGCAACGCAACCTTACTCCAGTTCTGCGCCAGTGATCCAGGTAACCGCAGCTTCACCTTTAAGCGGCAATCCCACAGCGCAAAAATTGCCCAGGCAGCGATAATCGCCAGGGTGGGATAGACTGGAATTTGATAGCGCATGGTGCGTGTGAAACTCAATGCCTGCCAGGCAAAATAAGCGCCCGTCCACAGCCAGAGCAGCAGGTGTGTTTTCCACTCGCCACGCAGGATGCGCAAGCCCATCCAGATAAATCCCACCCAGGCCAAAATCCCCAGGGGCAGGCCAAGCCCCCAATCCACCATGTTCGTCCACGCAAAGGTGAGAGGTCGGCGCGCCCACTGCAACTCCGGCGGCGAATCAACATCCCCGGAGGATTGCGCCTGCAGAGAAGAGAGGTTGTCAAACCATTTCTGGTTCAACCCGATCCCAAAGAAGCCCGGACCGGTAAAAGCGTAAGGTTGGAAGATGCGAAACACGATGAACGAGACAATTGCGCCGAGCACCAGGTTGCGCATCAATACCAGCGCAAACTTTCCCTGCTGCTGAGGCGTGAGTCGGAAAAAGTACACCACAGCCGCCAGGGGTAAAAGCGCCGCCAGAGGTGCAATGCTCACCTTGGAAGCCAGCGCCAGTCCCAATCCCGCGCCAAACAGCATGTATGGCACCGAGGAATTCCAGTGCAGGATGAGATCGCGCCACTGGAAGGCGTGAGTTTCCTCGTCATCCCGAACAACGGGCAGGTCATCTGTGAACACCCTCACCGCAAAGTGAATTGCCAGCAGGGTGAACAGGTTAGCGAAGTTATCCACCGTGAAGTAATGCGAAAGCTGGATGGGTAAAACGGAAAACGCCATGAAGGCTGCGGCAACCAGCGCCAGGCGCTGCCTGCGAAACAGGCGCAGCGCGGTGAGATACACCAGCAGCACCGTGAGCAAGTCGGCAAAGCCAGAAAGCACGCGTCCCACAAGGAATATCTCATCATAGCCTGTCTGGTGGAGCGCTTCAGCCGCCCAGCGCACTAAAAATAGCGGCAGGGTACCGTAAACATAGAAGCCGTACCCCATGTTGTGCGGGTTCAGCGTGGAAACAGCGGTATTGAAGTAATCGTCGAGGTTTTCAACCGATGTAATGGAGGATGCCACCATCGTCAGGAAGCGCTCGTCAGGGTGCAGATGCTGGCTTTCATCCCAGTTGACGCCGGTAAAGCGAAAATACGCGCCCAGCATGAGAATGCCAATGAGCAGCAGCGCGTAGATAAATGGATACTTACCCTCGTTTGATTGACCCGTCAACCTGTCCATCCACTGCCTTTTTGACGCCATAAATGCACTGTGCTCCTGGATCTAGCTTCATCGCGACGGCACGTAAAACATGACAAAGTCTTTGCCAGCGCGGTCAGATTTATAAATTGAGAAATTTCCGGTCGGATACATCTGCTGCAGCGTTGCCAGGGAAGATTTATCGTCCGGTTTGAGGATAAATAACTGCGGGCGCTTCTCAGCAAGCGTGCGATTAAAAGCATCCGGCCAGAGGGCGTAATCCTTCTCAATGATACCAACGCGGATACCCACCACCCGCGTATCCACCCAGTGGGAATACGGCACCACATAGGCAGTATCCGGCGTGCCAACAGTCGATGCAAACTGGCGAATCACCCCCGCAATCTGCGAGGTGTTCCAGGTACTGTTAAAGAAAGTCTTGCCAAATTTATTGAACGCCAGATCGTAATTCTGGCTGGCAGACCATGCCAAAAGCAGTAACGCCAGCAAGTAAATCGCGCCCCGTCCCGCCGCTGATTGCGTGCGCGCCTTGAGGCTGGCAAACAGGCTGTGCATGCCCAGCGCTGCCGTGACAAAGATTGGAATGTAGGCTGCGCCGGTGCGATTCAGCGAGGGATTTTCTGCCGGAAAAGCCAGAGAAAGGATGGAGGGCATCATCAGCAACGGCACGCTGATGAGCAAGAACAGATCCAGCCAGTGCCTGCGCCGAACATAACGCACCACCAGCCAGACGGTACCCAGAAAATACATCACCGCAGTCACCAGATCGAGTGCTGGACGGTGGGGTACCGAATGCACCCAGATTTCACCATCATCCCAGAACGGCATGATCCATGCTTTGGCCAGGTTGCTGAGAAAAATCTCCCCAACCGGTCCCGGGTAAGCTCGCTCGGTGGTACCTAACCTGGAAAAAGCCCGCAACCCGAACATTTCGGGGTCATCCAGCGCATAACGCCCCAGAGGAAGGAAAATAATCAGCGCCGCCACTGCCAGGATGATCAACGCCACCATCACCTGCGTTTGCTTGCCGCGCGCCTGGCGGTGAAGCAGGTAAAGAATGACCAGCAGCACCACCACAAACGGCACAATGCGCATCGGGCTGTATCCATGCAGACCCAACCCCAGCGCAATGCCTGCCCAGATGAAGTCATTGCGGTTCTGCCGGCGCAACCCGCGCACCAGGTAAAACAGCAACGGCGCGGCAAACAGTGGGTAAAGCGGAAAGCGCAGCCCGATGCGCGCAATCACATTTGGCCAGTAAGCAATTCCTGCCAGCAAAAAGGCCAGGAACCCCACCCAGCGCCCACCCACTTCCTTGCCCAGCAAGTAAATGTAGGGCAGGGTCAGCAACCCGGCCAGCGCCGTGTCGATTTTCAGACTCATGAATGACAATCCGCTACCGCTGAGCAGCGCCACGGCAGCCGTCAGGTACATCTGGACGAATTCGCGCCCGGTGTTGCG
>CAYVOX010000052.1:0-19219 GCA_964453035.1 uncultured Anaerolineaceae bacterium | reverse complement strand
TTCAGCGGAGGGAGAGGGATTCGAACCCCCGGTGGGTTGCCCCACACCTGTTTTCAAGACAGGCGCCTTAGGCCGCTCGGCCATCCCTCCAACAACGGGTAGAATCCCTACCGCGCTGCGAATTCTAACACACTTCACCCCATTTAACAAGCAGCTTTTTCATACAGCGCCACCGCGTCTCCCCGGTCTTCCGCCAGCGTGCCCCGCGGATGAACCAGCAACCAGCCCATCACCCACAGGTCCCCCACCGCCCCTGCCGCATTACTCACCAAAAAGACCAACAACCCCAAAAACCACCCCGGCGGCACAACCCCCATCAGCGCCACCCCTGCCAGGCTCAGCAGCACCAGCGGCGCCAGGCCCACCACCAAATAAGCGCGCCGCGGAAAATACCAGCCCGGCATGGCCGCATAAGCATAGGCGATCTTAAACGCAAAAATGGGCCGGCGGCGCGTGAAGAGCCAGAAGAACAGCCCGTGCGCCCCCTCGTGCAGCGCCACCATCACCACGCTGACCAGCACCAGCCCCAGCACAAGCAGCCCCATTTGCCCGGCACGCGTAATTTCCAGCGCCAGGCCAGCCGCGGCTTCCGCCGGGCGTATGGCAAACAACAGCGCGCTGAATACCCCCCAGAATAGCGCCGCCAGTCCCAATCCCAGCAGATTGAGCAGCAGCACCAGGCGCCGGTCGCGGGTGATATCAAACAGGCCGGTCTGGCGGTAGCCTTCAGGCAGGGTCTGGCTGGGGCGCATTTATTTTATATCAGGGAATGCTGGTCGGCCAAGGCGTGAGGGTAGGCCCCTGCAGGGTGGGCAGCAGCACAGGCGTCAGCCCCTGCGGCGTTGAAGTCGCAGTCGGCGGGCGCAACGTGGCGGTGAATGCGGGCAGGCCGGTGGCAGTGGCATCCCTCGGCACCAGCGTTGAGGTGACAAACACACTGGGCGTGGTCTGCGGCGCAGACGCTGAAGTCACCGTCACCAGGCCGGGTGTGGGCGTTGGCGTATCCACGCGGGTAATCGCATCCACCAACGCGCTCACCCCCCAGATCCCCGCGGCAATCAGCCCCAGCAAGAGCACAATCGCCGCCGCAAGCAAAACCGGGGAACTGCGCCTGGTCTTGCGCCCCGGCAGCACTTTAAGCGGCGCATGCAGCAGCACCATCGTGATGTTATCATGCCCCCCGCGCGCGTTCGCCAGGTCCACCAGGGCCTGCAGGGCGGCATTTGGCTCCATCGCGTTGAGCGTCTCCAGCATCTCCGCATCGCTCACCAGGTCCGAAAGCCCGTCACTGCACAGCATCAGCCGGTCGCCCGGCAGCAGTTGCAGCCCCTGGTGCGCCTCGCTGGCTTCACCCAGCGCCGCCAATCGCATGCGGTTATCCACTAATGGCGCGGTCGGCGAGCCCAGGTACCGCCGGATGACGTGCTGGTTGGGATGGTTGCGCGCCTGCTCCGGAGTGAGAATACCGCGCTCCAGCGCTTCCTGGATCCAGGTGTGATCGGTGGAAAGCTGGTTAATTGAGCCGTTGCGCAGCAGGTAAATGCGCGAATCCCCCACCGTGGCCGTGTAAAGCCGGTCGTTGATCACCCACGCGCACGAGCAGGTTGAACCCATCCCCGAGCGGGCATCATCCGCCTGCGCCGCCGCGTAGATTTGCTGGCTGGCCAGGTGGATGGCCGCTGTGAGTGTTTCCAGCGGGCTGCGCCCGTCGCTGGCAGCCACTTGCTGGCTGATGACCTCCACCGCCATCTCTGAGGCCACTTCACCCGCGCGGTGTCCCCCGATTCCATCCGCCAGCACTGCAAACACCGCCGGCGTCGGGTCCTCTTCGCTCAACAGGTAAGCCGAGACCGCATAGCGGTCTTCGTTATTTTTACCCGACATGCCAGCATGCGTGACGGCAAAGACGGGCAAATGCGCCTGAAGGGTTCGAATCATGAATATGATTCCTTATCTACGCGCCGGATGTGAAGGAAAGCGCTCTGGCGCGCTTGCTTTGTCTCAAAGCGGTAGGATTCAAGCCCCATCTGCACCAGGTCGCCGTGCGCCAGGCTCACCCCTCCGGGCGGCACCAGCTCATAATTGACCCACGTCCCCGCCAGCGATCCAGCATCCACCAGCACGTACTCCTGCTCGCCGCGCGGGCAAATGCGGGCATGCAATCCATCCACTGATGGTGATTGTACAACCACTGCAGCTTTTTTGGGGTCAGAACCGATCCTTATTTCCTGACGCGGCAGAGGAATGCTGTTGGCCGGCAGCGCCTGCCCGCTCTCGCTCAGGCGCACCAGCCGCGCCGGAACATCCTGCGCCAGCACAGTGCGCCGGTTTGAAAGCGCAGGGACGGAAAGGTGCGGCACCTCCCAGGTTCGGCTGCTCTTGGCCCTGGCAGGCGCCACAGGCCTCCGCCGCAACAACCACACCGCCGACCCAACCCCCAGGATCGCCGCCAATGCCGCTCCCCCTGCCATCAACCCATCCGATCCGGCAGTGAAAAAAGCCGCGTCAAAACCGGAGGGGGCGGGCTCAGGCTCAACCTCAACCTCAATGGGAATCTCAATACTGGAGCGCCGGTACCCCAGGATATCCTCCACCTCCACCCGCACCGCATGCCGCTGGCTGGTGGTGTAACCCTCCAGAGGCCAGGTCACCGCAGCCGGCGCGGGCTCAGCGCTCTCGCTGACCAATATCCCATCCACATACAGGCGCGTGGAAACCAGCGCCCGGCGCAGCCCATCCGGAAACTCCACCATAAGCGCCAGGTCCGCCCGCTGGCCCCCCGCTGAAAGCTGCGCCCGGCTGCGTTGAACGCGCACCGGCGGCGAGATAAACATGGGGTTGGGCGCAATCAATGTCAGGTTAAAGCGCTGTTCGCCCGTCGCCGGGCTGGCCTCGTCGCGGATCATCTGCACCTGCAGGCGGTGACCGCCGCTCAGGCGCACCGCCGAGGTGTAATCCACCCGGTAAATGTAGCGCAGCGGCTGAAACCAGCCCTCCAGGTCGGGGACGGGCTGGCTGCCGTTAAAAACTGCGAACTGCCCGCCCGTGCGCCGCGCCAGGTCAGCCAGCGCCGCGTGAGATTTAGTCTCACCGCTGCCCGGCGGCACCACCAGCCACACAAACAACCGCGCGCTCAGCCCTGTGGCCCGCTCCGCCAGGTTGGGCAAAGCCGCCAGTGACGCATCGGAGAGCGGGGGGGTAATCCACAGCACGGCCCGCTTGCTGGAAGTCTTCCGCCCGGCATCCGTCACCAGGTCAAAAGCCTGCGTCAGGCTGGTGAGCGAAGGCTGCCCCTTCAGCAGGTCCGGCGCAAACGCCCGCAGCGCGGCGCCCCAATCTACAGGATCGGTCAATTTTGTGGCCTGCTCGCCTGAGTTGCTCACCAGGCTAAACTCATCCAGCCCTGAATTGGATTGAGCCGCGCACCACGCCAGTAGAATCTTTCTCACCTGCTCCAGGGGCGTGGTGCCGTTCTGCGCCGCCGCCAGCGAAGGCGACGTGTTAAACGCCGCCACCAGGTGCAGCCCGCTCTGCAGGCGGGTGAGCACCTCAACCGGCCGGGCTGCGCCGTCCTCGATCAGGCGGAGATCGCTGTCAGAAAGATCCGGAATAAACTTCCCATCCGGCGCGTAGGCTTCCATCAAAAAGCTAACCCGGGGGAAGTGGGTCAGGTCTGGCGGAAGCAGCGCCAGCCGCCCGCCCGCCTGCCCCAATGCAGGCATCCAGCCCAGCACAAGCGCCAGGCTGAGCAGCACCACTGCAATACCATTAATCCTGTTCCTGAAAGCCATCACATTGAGTATAACACGCCGAAAAAGTGCGCCCTCTACTCCCACTCAATGGTCGCAGGGGGCTTGCTGGTGATATCGTACACCACCCGGTTGACGCCCTTCACCTCGTTGACAATCCGGTTAGCCACCTTGGCCAGCAGTTCGTGCGGGATGCGCGCCCAATCCGCCGTCATGAAGTCGCTGGTGGTGACAGCCCGCAGGGCAATCGCCTCCTGGTAGGTGCGCTGGTCGCCCATCACGCCCACCGAGCGCTCGCTGAGCAGCACAGCAAAAGCCTGCGCAATTCCCGGCTCGCCCTCCACGGCGCGGCGGTGCAGCCAGCCGGCCTCCATCAGCTCCGAGGTGAAAATGGCATCAGCGGCCCGCAGGCGCGCCAGGCGCGGCAGGGTGATTTCACCCAGGCAGCGCACCGCCAGCCCCGGCCCTGGGAAGGGCTGCCGCCAGACCAGCTCAGCCGGCAGGCCCAGCGCCTCGCCCACCGCCCGCACCTCGTCCTTGAACAGGTAACGCAGCGGCTCAACCAGCGCGAATTGCATCTTTTCCGGCAGCCCGCCAACATTGTGATGCGTCTTGATTTTAGCGGCCTTATTGCGGTCGGGCGCCGAGGATTCCACCACGTCCGGGTAAATGGTGCCCTGCACCAGAAAACGCGGCTCTCCCAGGCGGCGCGCTTCCGCCTCAAAAACGCGGATGAACGTCTCGCCGATGATGCGCCGCTTGGTCTCTGGCTCGGTCACGCCCTGCAGGCGGTCCATGAAGTCCTCAATGGCATCCACCACCGTCAATTCAGCGCCCAGGTGGCGGCGAAAGGCTGTCTCCACTTGCTGGCGTTCATCCTGACGCAGCATGCCCGTATCCACAAACACCGCCGAGAGGCGATTTCCAACCGCTTTGTGCACCAGAGCTGCCGCCACGCTGGAATCAACCCCCCCGCTGACGGCCCCCAGCACGCGCTCGCCACCCACCTGCTGCTGAATGCGCGCCACCGCCTGCTGGATGATGGAATCCGGCGTCCACTCTGCCTTTGCACCGCATATCTCCACCGCAAAGCGCCGCAGCAGCGCCTTGCCGCCCGGCGTGTGGTGCACCTCAGGGTGGAACTGCACCCCAAAATAGCGCTTTTCCAGGTTACCGATGGCGGCATACGGGCTGTTGCTGCTGTGTGCCACGGAAACAAACCCTGCCGCCAGTTGCTCCACCCGGTCGCCGTGGCTCATCCACACCGCCGCCTCCCCCTCCGGCAGCAGCGGGTTGGCGCGGGTTACGAGGATGTTCGCCGGGCCGTATTCGCGCTCCGTTGAAGGCGCCACCCTGCCGCCCAGCGCGTGCATCAGCGCCTGCATCCCATAGCAAATCCCCAGGATGGGCAACCCGGAATCCAGCACATAAGCCGGAATAAACGGCGCGCCCGGCGCATACACCGAGGCCGGTCCGCCCGAAAGGATAAAGCCTCTGGGCTTAATCGCCAGCACCTGCTCCGCGCGGGCATCCCACGGGAACAATTCGCAATACACCGCCCCCTCGCGCACCTTGCGCGCAATCAGCTGCGAATATTGAGATCCAAAATCGAGGATGGCGAGCGCATCGGTCATGGATTAATCGCGAAACACAATCTTCCCATCATCCAGCGAATCAATCCGCACCAGCGATTCCACCGGAACCTTCAGGTACTGCAGCGCATCCCGCCCACCCTCGAAAGTCTTCTCGATGAGCGCGCCGATGCCCACAATGGTCGCGC
This sequence comes from uncultured Anaerolineaceae bacterium, assembly GCA_964453035.1. Lineage (GTDB taxonomy): Bacteria > Chloroflexota > Anaerolineae > Anaerolineales > Anaerolineaceae > CAYVOX01. The sequence continues at coordinate 13,690 of CAYVOX010000052.1, read as the reverse complement.
CGGCAGCCAGCGCCAGGCGCACCAGCCCCAGGATGGTCGAGCCGGAGGCCAAAAAATCGTCAATGATGAGCACGCGCTCGCCCGGCGCAAGGAACTCCGGCGAGACAATCAATTCCACCATGTGACCCTTGGTGTGCGAGGGCGCCACCGTCAGGTAAACCTGGTCTGGCATGGTGATGGGCTTGGTTTTGCGGGCATACACCACCGGCAGATGCATATGGCGCGCCGTCATTATCGCCGGGGCAATCCCCGAGATCTCTGCGGTAAGAATGCGCGTGGCGCCCACGCCCGTAAAACGCCGCGCAAATTCCCATCCGCAGGCATCCATCAACACCGGGTCAACCTGGTGGTTGATAAAGCTATCCACCTTGAGGATGCCGCCTCCCAGGTTTTTGCCTTCTTGCATGATGCGGTCTTTCAGTGCTTGCATGCTCACCTCTTCCTAATCCTTCATTTGGGCTCAATCACGGTGCCGGGTCGCAGCACAGCCCCCTTGGGAACCACCACCACCCCTTCGCGAACCACCCACCCCTCGCCTTGCGCTTCCGCATCGCGCGGGAAAGGCCGGATGATGACGTTGGCCCCGATGCGCACGTTTTTATCCAGGATGGCGCCGCCAATCTGGCAGTTGCGCCCCACCCCCAGCGGAATGGTGCCGTCTGGCAGGGTATCCTCGCAATCGGTCTGGTCGTAGTAATCCGCGCCCATCATCACCGTATCCACCATCTTCGTCCCGCAGCGGATCTGGCTGCGCACCCCCACCACCGAGTGCCTGATCTCAGACTGGCGAATGCAGCAGCCCTCCGCCAGAAGCACGTCCTCCAGCTTGCAGGCCTGCACCACCGAGCCGGGTAAAAAGCGGGGGTGGGTGTAAATCGGGCGCTCCTGGTCAAACAGGTTGAAGGGCGGGTTGGGCATCGTCAGGGCCAGGTTGGTATCATAAAATGAGCGGATGGTGCCGATATCCTCCCAGTAGCCGTCAAAATCAAACCCGTACACAGCTTTTCCTTTGATGGCATCGGGAATCACATCTTTGCCAAAGTCGTCATGCTTCCCATCTTCCAGCATTTCAAACAGCAGCGAGGTGCGGAACAGGTAAATGCCCATAGAAGCCAGGTAGGGGCGCTGCGCATCGTTGCGGCTGACCAGACGCTTGAGCGCCTCAGGGTCGCTTGGCTTTTCAGCAAAGTCAACAATGCGCCCATCGCTATCGCGCTTGAGGATGCCCAGCCGCCCCGCTTCAGACGCGGGCGCAGGCTGCACCGCCACGGTGATATCGGCTTCCTTCTCCCAGTGATAGCGCGCCATGGCGGCATAATCCATCCTGTAGAGGTGGTCCCCCGCCAGAATGAGCACATACCGCGCCCGCGAAGCTCGAATTTCAAACAGTTGCTTGCGCACGGCATCCGCCGTGCCCTGGTACCAGTCCCCGCTTTTCAGGGTCTGCTCCGCCGCCCAGATTTGCACCCACCCCTGGTGAAAGGTATCAAAGTTGTAGGTGCGGGTGATGTGACGGTGCAGCGAAACGGAGTTAAACTGCGTCAATACCGCCACGCGGTAAATGCCAGAGTTGATGCAGTTGCTGATGGGAATATCAATCAGCCGGTATTTGCCGGCAATTGGCACAGCTGGCTTGGAACGTTGCTGTGTGAGTGGAAAAAGGCGGCTGCCGCGCCCCCCGCCCAGAATAACGGCCAGAATTTGATCCAGGGATGCCATATTTCACCTCTTTGACCCGAAAATGGTTATTGAAGCACGCAAATAGCGTTGAGCCGGCCCTGGAATGCTATATTGTCATTAAGCGCATCTCCAGAACCTGTAATTATTGTAGCAGAATGCCGCCAGAAAAGACATCAATCCCCCCATACTTCCAGGAAGGTGTAGTCAACGCCTTCGGAATGGGGGTCAAGCCTGGCTACGGGCGGCAGCAGGCTCTTGAAGCGGTTGCGCCTGACGCGCTCAATCACCGCGGAAACGAACTTTCCGGCAAAACCAGCTCGCACGCACTGCGCCGGGCTGAGATGCAGGTCAACCAGGGCGTAGAGCAGGCGGTCCACCTCGGCATAGGTGTAGCCCAGCTCACCTTCATCGGTTTGCCCCAGCCACAAATCAGCCGAAGGCGCCTTGCTCTGGATCGATTCGGGCAGGTTCATTGCCCGTGCCAGCTGGCGCACCCGGGTTTTATACAGGTCGCCGATGGGGTTAAAGGCGCACGCCGAATCGCCGTACAGGGTGGTGTAACCCAGCAGCGCCTCGGTTTTGTTGCCGGTGCCCACCACCAACCCACCAAACGCCGCAGACTGGTCAAACAGCACCACCATGCGCATACGCGCCATGATGTTGCCGCGCCGCACCGGGCTCATATGCGCGTCGCGCGCGATGAGTGGGTCGGCCATGGGGGTGATGGGGATGGTCAGCGCCTGCACGCCGGTCTGGTCAATCACCTTCTGGGCATCGCTGAGCGAATCGGGCGAGGAAGTGGCATACGGCATGCGCACCGCCAGCACGTTTGACGCCCCCAGCGCCCCGGCCGCCAGCGTGCAGGCCAGCGCCGAGTCGATCCCGCCGGAAAGGCCAATCACCGCCCGCGAGAAGCCCGCCTTTGCCACCTGCTGCCGGATAAAATCCTCCAGCACCTGCCGGACTTGGGTTGTGTTGATTTCAAGGTTGATGTCCATCTGCTCTCCTTTGCTTCCCGCGTAAAATGCGCGACCTCACCAGTTCATACCATAAGCCGTAAAACACTCCCGTCGCTGCCACACCCAGGCCAAACCAGCCGTCAAGCGGAACGATGCCAATGCGGCGGGTGGGTTGAGCCCACAGCAGCGAGGCTATAAAAATCACCACGCCCACCGCCGCCAGCGATAACGCCGCCCGCAGGCCGCTCCCTTTTGGAGGGTAAAGGAAGGCAGCAGCAGCCCAATCATGCGCCAGGATGAGCAGCGCCGCCAGCACCTGCAGTGGAAAGCGGCTGGCTACCAGGCCGCTCTCATCCGGGGCGGGCAAGCCCCACCAGGCGCCGGCGGGCAGCGCAGCAGCATAGGCGCAGCCCGATTGCCAGCAACCCAGCCAGGTGGTCACCGCCAGCGGGGTGAGCAGCGGACCCAGTCCATCCAACGCCGCGCCTATTGAAATTCGCCAGAACCCGGCCACCAGCAGCACACCCGCCAGCCAGCCCAACACAGCGCCCACCCACGCCAGTCCCCCCTGCCAGATGGCAAAGATTTCACCCGTTCGGGCAGCGTAGTACGGCCATTCAAGCGCCACGTAAGCCGCCCGGGAGCCTATCAGCGCCAGCAGCAGGGTAACCAGGGCGGCGTCCACCCAGCGTCCCGCCTGGGAAGGCGGAGCGCTGCGTCCCACCTGCCAGGCACCCAGGGCTGCGCCAAACCCAACCAGCAGTGAAAACGAGACCATTTGAGCATGATGATACCATTAAAAGCCCCGCCCCCTTTGGCGTGAAGGGGGCGGGAGGGAACATCTGCCGTGAAGCAGATTTACTTGTTTACAAACGGCAGGAAGTACGGTTGAGCCACCAGCAGGTCAAAGACGTCATAAGCGGTGGTGAGCGCCAGGTCGGTGGCAACCACCTTGATATGGTAAATACCCTTGTTGGCAATTGCCGGCGTGCCGCTGAAGGTGCGCGTGACCGGGTCAAAGGTCAACCAGGCCGGCAGCGCAAAGCCATCTGCCAGGCTGGCGGTGTAGCTGAGCGTATCACCGTAGGGAATATCCACATCAGCGAAGGTGCCAGCCGCAAACGTAAAGGTAAACGGCTGCCCCGCGGTCGTCTTCTGGTCGGGGATGTTTGCTGCCACGGTGGGCAAGTCATTGACATTGGTCACCACCAGGGTGAAGACGTCCTCAGCATACAACCCGCCGATATCGGTGGCGCGCACCGTGATGGTGATAGGCGCGCTGGTCACATCTGCATTGGTGGGCGTACCGCTGAAGGTGCCGGTGGTGGTGTTGAACATCAACCAGGCCGGGGCACCCGCCGCTGAGAAGGTCAGTGTGTCATACGCGGGCACATCCACATCGTTGAAACTGGCGCCCGCCACATAGGTGAAGGCCACATCCTCCGTCGCGTTTTGGTCCACCAACGGAGCTGACAGCACCGGGCTGTCGTTGACGTTGGTCACCGTCAGCGTGAAGGTATCCTCAACAAATGCGCCCTGTGAATCGGTGGCGCGCACCACGATGTTGTAGGGCCCGCCCACGTCCAATGCGCCCGGCGTGCCGCTGAAGGTGCGCGTGCCCGGGGTGAAGACGAACCAGGCCGGGTTGCCGCTGGCCGAGTACGTCAGGCTGTCGCCGTGGATGATATCCACATCCGCAAACGAATTGGCCGCAAACTGGTAGGTCAGCAGCGTCCCCTGGGCCGTGGTCTGGTCCACCAGCGCAACAGCCAGGGTAGGCGCATCATTGACGTTGGTCACCACCAGGTCAAACGTATCCTCAGCAAACAGGCCAAAGGCATCCGTGGCGCGCACCGTGATGGAAATGGGCGCGCTGGTCACATCCGCGTTGGTGGGCGTGCCGCTGAAGGCACCTGTGCTGGTATTGAACGTCAGCCAGGCCGGAATGGCCGAAACCGAGTAGGTCAGCGTATCGTACAGGGGCACATCCACATCACTGAAGCTGGCGCCCGCCGCATAGCTGAAGACCACATCCTCCGTGGCATTCTGGTCCGCCAGCGGAGCCGACAGCACCGGGTTGTCATTGATGTTGGTCACCGTCAGCGTGAAGGTATCCTCAACAAAGGCGCCCTGTGAATCGGTGGCGCGCACCACGATGTTGTACGGTCCGCCCACATCCAATGCGCCCGGCGTGCCGCTGAAGGTGCGCGTGCCCGGGGTGAAGGCAAACCAGGTGGGGTTGCCGCTGGCTGAGTACGTCAGGCTGTCACCGTACACAATATCCACATCCGCAAACGAATTGGCCGCAAACTGGTAGGTCAGCAGCGTCCCCTGGGCCGTGGTCTGATCCACCAGCAGGTTAGCCACCGTCGGCGCGTCGTTGACGTTGACTACCACCAGCGTAAAGGTATCCTCAACAAACTGGCTGAAGGCATCCGTGGCGCGCACCGTGATGGAAATGGGCACGCTGGTCACATCTCCGTTGGCGGGGGTGCCGCTGAAGATGCCGGTAGCCGGGTCAAGGCTCAACCAGGCCGGTACACCTGAGGCGGTGAAGGTCAACGTGTCAAACTGGGGCACATCCGCATCGTAGAAGTTCGCCCCCGCCGCGTAGGTAAAGGCCAACCCCTGCATGGCGGTCTGGTCAACCAGCGAGTTCAGCAGAATCGGCTCATCGCTCACGTTCAAACGCACCCACACCGGGTCATGATCTGAGGAGCGGTAGGCGTTGGCGGCGTAGTAGCCGGGGGGATTGTAGTTGTTGTCATAATCAATCACCGTCGGCTCGTCGGCGTTGATGTGCCAGAGCTGCACCTCTTTGACGTAGTTCGCCAGGCTGGCGCTGCCGATGGCCTGGTCAAGGTAACCGGCTTGCCCATCAAACACGTAGGTGTAGCGCGAGGCCGCCGGCACCGTCTTCAACGTGTCAACCATTCCTGCTGCTTTGAAGACATCAATCGGGTCTTCTTCGGCGTAGGCGTTGTAATCGCCGATGAGCAAAATATCCGGGTCACCCGCCCCCGCCGTCAGCGTGTTGACAAAGTCGAGCAAAGCGGTCGCCTGGCGGGTGCGTTTGGCGTTCCAGCAGCCCTGCCCAAGGTCCAGTTCAGCGCCGGTTGCCCCGGTGCAGGTTTTCGACTTGAGATGGTTAACCACCACGGTGAATTTCTGGTTATCGCTCTTGGACCGGAAGGTCTGCGCGACCGGGTAGCGGTCAAACAGGTCAACGGTGGGATCCGCCGGGTCGGGGATATTGTAGCTGACCGCGTTGCCCACCAGTGTCAGGCGTCCCGGTTTGTAGTAGATGGTGTTCTTGATGTAATCCCCACCAAAGCCCAGCACCGGGTCATTGATGATTTCGTATTGCTCGTCCTCCGGCAGCCCGTCGTTCAGGCGATCCAGCAGGTAGGTATCCGCCGCCGGGAAAGGCCCGCCTTCGTACTTCTCAATTTCCACCACGCCCAGCACGTCCGGGTTGGCGCCGTGGATAGCAGCTACCAGCTTGAGAACCTGCTGCTCAAATTCGGTCGCGTTGTTGGCGCCGCGCGGCTCATTGGACGTGTTGTAGGGTGGATTGGGATAGGTGTTGGCAGGGTCGTTCAACGTGGTGAAGAAGTTATACAGGTTAAAGCCCACCACCACCAGGTCGTGACCGATCAACGCCGGCGCTCCCGGGCGCAGGTTCACCGGGGTGAACACCGGCGCCGTGGAGGGATGCACGCGGTACCCCAGCAGGTACGGTGAGGTCGCGTTGATTGCGCCCTGGTCCATCACGCCGCTGACCGAAACGACGGTATCACCAGCGCGCAGCGGTTGAGCCAGGTCGTAGTAGGGCACCGGGTTGGGATTGGAGGTTGTGCTGCCGTCATCCAGTACGATGAAGCGCCGCGCATTCAACTCAACCGTATCACCCAGCTCATTGCCGTTGTTGGGGTGGTACATGCGCCCCCCGCTGGAAAGCGTGAGCTGCCCGTAGCGCCCCTGGAAGTAGTTCTGGCTGACCGTGAGGGTTTGGTTGAGGTTGACCAGCATCCCTTCGTAAGCCTCAAACGAAGTAGCCGTGGCCTGGGGCAGGCTGATGGCCGTCACCCCCGGCATGGGCAGGGGCATGCCGCAAATTTCCGTGCCCGGGTCTTCGCCCACCACCTTCAACTCGGTCAAACCGTTGTATTCAGCCACGGTGCCTTCGAACATCACCTTATCGCCCACCAGCACATCGTTAGTCGTGTCATACACAAAGATGCCGTCCGATGTGGTGGTGTTACCATCGCCCTGGTCCTGCAGGAAGTAACCTTTCAACTCACTATTTTCCTGGTAATCAGCCGTCACCGTGCCCATCACAGTAACCGATTGGCCCACAAAGGGGCTGGTTGTGCCGGTGCCCTGCACTTCGCCAATCCGCTTGATGGGCGTTAAAGGCGGCGGGCAGTTGAGCGGGATGACCAGCACTTCAACCGTGCATGTCGCTGTTTGCGGCGTCAGGTCATTGTTGGTGAAGGTGATTTCCACATAATACGGGTCCACATCGCCGGGGGTATCCGCCGAGATGGATAACGTGCCCGTCAGCGTGCCGCCGTAGGTGCTCGCCGGGGTAACAGCCGTCAGGCTGATGCCCGTCACAGCGCTGGAGGTGATGGCAGCCGTCACCACGAACCCATCCGCGTCAGAGGCGCTGAATGCGGCAGAAGTGGCCGTGTTTTGATTTGTGCGGATAGAGGTTGGGCAGACCGGCACCACCGGGCTGGAACCGCACAGGTGAATGGCCGTGGCGCTGTTGCGCGGGTTCACCGCCCCGGCGGTGAAATCCGCCGAATTGACGTCCGAGTCATAGCACCCGGCATCCAGGCGCGAATCCGAGGTGGTGTTGCTGAGCGTTGGAGCCGCAGCGCTGCCCTCGTAGCAATCCGCCGAGCCGTAGCCCACAAAGTCCATCACCGCGCCGCCCAGCGGGCAGCCGCCGGTCAGGGTCACTGCGTTGCTCACCAGGGCAACCTTGCCGCTCGAAGCGCTCATGGCAATGGTGCCAATGGCATCCGGCGTGGGCAAGTCAACCGTTCCGCCCGTCCCTTTTGCTTCCTGCACCAGGTAATAGCCGTTCGCCAGGATGCTGCCGGTAAGCGGCGTCACTGCCCAGGTGGTGCCGGTGGAAGATGCGTACTGCACCGACCAGCCTTCCAGGCTGATTGGCGCTGCCGTCGGGTTGTACAGCTCAATAAAATCATTTTTATATAAGGAGCCTGCATTCCCCCCACCGCCGTAAACCTGGCTGATGCGGATATTCGAGACTCCCGCGACCACCGGTAGGACCGGTTTTGCGCTGGCAAACGCCGTAAAAACCAGCACCAGCGCGATACACAGATTCAAAACAGATTGTTTTGCCCTCATTGTTACGCCTCCCGAACGAAACAAGTTGGTCAGTAAGAAACGGCGAGCTCATGCGATCGATTCGCCGTTAAACGATTCATCCCCACCCCTTGAGGGGCTTTTTCCATTGTACAATAAATCCGGATAGATGTATTGTGAATTCTGTCACCAGTTTGGCGTGACCGTGCGCCACACCGCCTGGCAGCAAGCCGTTGACTTGCTTGACAACCTGGGCAGGGGATGGGTATAATACGAGCGCATTCCTCGATAGCTCAATTGGCAGAGCGGGCGGCTGTTAACCGCTAGGTTCCAGGTTCGAGTCCTGGTCGGGGAGCCTTGAAGGCGGGTAACCCCCGCCTTTTATATTAGGTTCCAGGCACCCACAGGGGGTGTAGTATTCAAGTCCTGGTCGCGCAGCACGCCTTCAGGTGTCGGGGAGCCTTTTCCCCACAACTCCCCCGATGAAGGGGAGTTTTTTGTGGGGGCAACCCACCTTTTTTTCTGCAACATAAGCCAACCTGCCAGAAATCTTCCTCCCCACCCCCTTGACATTCTAGAATGCTTGTTCAATAATTAATGCAACCCAAGCGAGGTTGCCATGCCCGAACTGCCCGAAATCACCCGTTTAGCCGCCCAGCTCAACGCCCACCTGCCCGGCAAGCACATCACCGCCCTCGATGTCATCCAGCCCAGATGCCTCAACCTGCCGGAGGAAGCCTTCCGCGCCGCGCTGCTGGGCAGCACCGTGCAGGCTGCCCACAACCGCGGCAAATGGGTGCTCACCGCCCTCGATAGCGGCTGGCTGCTCCTCAACCTGGGCATGGGCGGCGAAGTGCTCCTCACCCGCCCAGATGCCCTTCCCCAAAAACGCCGCCTGGTCTTCCACTTCAACACCGGCGATTGCCTCAGCATCAACTTCTGGTGGTTCGGCAGCGTCCACTTTGCCCCGCCCCAGGGTCTCTCCGCGCACCCGCAGGTGAGCAAACTGGGTCCCAACGCCCTGGAGGTGGATGCCCCCCGCCTGGCGCAACTGCTCAGCGGGCAAAAAGGCGCGCTCAAAGCCTTCCTGCTCGATCAATCCAAAATCGCCGGCATCGGCAACGCCTACGTGCACGATATCCTCTTCCTGGCGCGCCTGCACCCCCTGCGCAAAATCCCCACCCTCACCCCCGCCGAGGTCAACGCCCTCGCCGAAGGCATTCAGCGCGGGCTGCGCCCCAGCCTGGAGAAGGGCGGCGCCTTTTACGAGGTAGATCTCTTCGGTCAGCCCGGCGGCTTCAAATTTGAGGATATCCTGGTCGGTTACCGTGAAGGCCAGCCCTGCCCGGCCTGCAAAACCCCCATCGAAAAGCTAAAAACCGGCAGCACCACCAGCTTCATCTGCCCGCGCTGCCAGGTTTAAAAACCCACCCTATTCCAGCCGGCGGATGACCACCAGCGCGATATCATCCTGGCGCGGCGCGTGCAGGCTAAAGCGCTGGATATCCGCCAGCAACCCTTCCAGGATGTCACCCGCCGTGCCGCCGTAGGCTTCCAGCGCAGTATCCATCAGGTGCACGTCGCCGTAGAACTCCCCCTGCGCGTTTTGCGCCTCGGTCATGCCGTCGGTGTAGAGCACCAGCACGTCACCCGGATTGATGCGCACCTCTTTTTGTTTCCAGCGCGCTTCCTCAGAGACGCCCAGCGCCATGCCCGTCGGGCGCAGTTGATCAATCGATAATTTACCTTTGCGCGCCCCAATTAAAACCCCCGCCGGGTGCCCGGCATTGGCAAACACCAGCCGCCCGTTGTGCGGCTCCAGAATGCCGTAAAAAGCCGTCACAAACATGCTGCCGCGTGTATCATTGAGCAGGCGCGTGCTCACCGCGTTGAGCGTCAGCGCCGGCAGGGTCGGAAAGCGCACCGCGTAAGTGCGAATGAGCGTGCTGGAAAGCGCCATAAATAGCGCCGCGCCCATGCCCTTATCGGTCACATCCGCCACCACCAGCCCCCATTTGCGGTCGCTGAGGGGGATGAAATCGTAAAAATCGCCGGAGGTCTCATTGGCAGGCGCCAGCGCCGCAGCCACCTCCCAGCCCGGAAAGACCGGCGGTTCCTCCGGCAGGATATCCGCCTGGATGCGCCCCGCCATCACCAGCTCCCGCTCCAAAATGGCCTCGTTGCGCGGCTGGAAGGGAGGCTGCCCCAGCCGGCGGGCTTCCTCCGGCAGGTCATCCGCCGCCAGGGGCGCGGCTTCAAAGCGCGAGGGACCCTTGCCGCTTTGCGCCGTCCGCTCCTGAATTTGCGCCAGCGCAGCGCGCAATTCCTCCTCCGAAACATCCCGCGAAATGCAGTAGGTGGTCAGCGCCAGGCACTCTTCCTGCGCCTGCGTCTCCGCCTCCAGCAGCAAAACCAGCGTCATTCCCGGCAAATCCGCCAGCGCCGCCTGCAGAACTTCCCTCCAGCGCGGTAGGTCGCTTTTCAGATCCAATATCAGCATTTCCGGCTGTGAAAGCTGCCACAACTGCGCCGCATCCCCCGCCCGCGCCGCCTCGCCCACCAGTTGGAAGCCCTCCATCGCCAGAATCATCGAGCGCAGCCCGCGCATAAAAATCGGCTGCTCCGAAACAATCACCACGCGTGTCTTTTTCTTCTCTGCCATTGCCAGATGCATTCCCGCAGTAATTCTAGGCTGCTTGCGCCTCCGAGTCAATACGCAATCGTCTCAGGAATACAGCCCAAAGACGGTGTATCTGAGCAGTTGATCCCTCTCGGTTGGTAGTAAACATCAATTCGGGATACCAAAATGAGACAAAAATTGTGTCATATTGAGCCGCCTTCAGGCGGCGAAACATCTCGTCTTTGGAATGAAGTCTGGGACAATCTCGCATCGGTTCAGGTAAAGATAAGCGCTTCATCCCTGAGGCCGTGTTCTCAGCAAAGTCTCATCCGATTCTCAGGCACATCCCCCAGGAAATCGGATATAATAAAACCGACCAGTCGGTATGTTTTTAATCTCTCCACCAGGCCCACACCGCCCATGACCCACCAACACCGCAGTGAAACCACCCGCGCCCGCCTGCTCCAGGTTGCCCTGGCGTTGTTCTCTCAGAACGGCTACGATGCCACCGGCGTGGCGGAAATTTGCGCTGCCGCCGGCGTCAGCAAAGGCGCCTTCTACCACCACTTCCCCACCAAGCAGGCTGTCTTCCTGGCGCTGCTGGAGGACTGGCTAACCATGCTGGATAGCGAAATCATCGGCGTTTTCCAGCCCGGTGAAACCGTCGCCGCCAGCCTCAGGCGCATGGCTGCCAAATTCAATCACATCTTCAACCTGGCTGGCGCTCACCTGCCCATGGCGCTGGAATTCTGGGTGCAGGCCAAACGCGACCCGGTCATCTGGCAGACCACCATCGCCCCCTATCGCCGCTACCAGCAAACCTTCACCGCCATCATCGCGCGCGGCGTGCAGGATGGCTCGCTCAAGCCGGTTGACCCCCAGACTGCCGCTCAGCTCATCCTCGGCGTCGCCATCGGCCTGCTGCTGGAAGGCATGATGGACCCCCGCGCCACCGACTGGGGCGCGGCTGCCGTTGAAAGCATTCTTTTACTGCTGGAAGGGCTGCAAAGCCATCCTTCAGGAGGAAACGGATGATCTTAGTCACCGGTGCCACCGGACATATCGGCAACGTATTGGTGCGCCAGCTGCTGCAAAATGGCGAGCAGGTACGCGCCCTGGTCCTCCCAGGCGAGGATACTCGCTCCATCCAGGAATTAGACGTGGAAAAAGTGGAAGGCAACGTCCTCGATCCTGCTGCCCTCAACCGCGCTGTGCAAGGCGTGGATACCATCTTTCACCTGGCTGCCGTCATCTCCATCATGCCCGGGCGCAACGAGTGGATGTGGCAGGTCAACGTGGGCGGCACCAAAAATGTGCTGTCAGCCGCGCGCCAGGCGGGCGTGCGCCGCCTGGTTTACACCAGCTCCATCCATGCCCTCAAGCGCATCCCCGAAGGCCAGTCGGTGGATGAAACCCTGCCTTTCGACCCCGACAACCCCGCTGGCGCCTATGATTCCACCAAGGCTGCCGCCTCGCTGGCGGTGATGGAAGCCGCCCGCGATGGGCTGGATGCCGTTGTGGTCTGCCCGACCGGCGTGGTGGGTCCGCACGATTACCGCCGCTCAGAGTTCGGCGACCTGATTTTAAGCTGGATGAACAAAAGCACCGGCGTGATGGTGGATGGTTATTACGACTTTGTGGACGTGCGCGACGTGGCGCGCGGGCACATCCTGGCGGCCCGGCAGGGGCGCAGCGGGCAGGCTTATATCCTGGGCGGCGAGCGCGTCTCGCTGGAATGGATGTTTGCCGTGGTGCGCGGCGTGGCTGGCCTGCCCATCCGCGTCATCAAAATCCCGCTGGAACTGGCCCGCTTTGTCGCCTCGTTCATGCCGTTCTACTACAGAGCCATGAAAGCCAAACCCAAGTTCACCCCCTATTCCATCGAGACGGTGCGCAGCAACTCGCACATTACACACGATAAGGCCGCGCGCGAGCTCGGCTACCAGCCCCGCTCCCTGCGCGAGTCGCTATCCGATACGGTGCGCTGGTGGCAAGAAGTCAAGCTCCAGCCGGTCAGGGTCCAAAAGGAGCGGTGAGCCGCCTTCACCATTTTTACATGACCGAACAACCCACAGCAGCCCCCCTCACCATCCTCATCACCGGCGCCTCCAGCGGCATCGGCGAGGCCGTTGCCCGCCGCCTGGCGCAGCAAAAGGCGCGCCTGGTGCTGGTTGCCCGCCGCGTGGAACGCCTGGAAAACCTGGCCGCGGAAATCGAACAGTGCGGCGGGCAGGCGCTGGTCATTCCTGCCGATCTCTCCAGCGAGGCGGGCTGCCAGGCCCTCTTCGAGCGCGTCTCTCAATGCTGCGGCTGCCCGGATGTGCTGGTCAACAACGCCGGGCTGGGCTGGTACGGTTACCTTGATGAAATGCCGTGGAGCGAAGCCAGCAACCTGCTCCAGGTGAACATCAGCGCGGTGGTGCAGCTCACCCGGTTGTTCCTGCCGCTCATGCGCGCGCGCCGCTCAGGGCACATCATCAACATGAGCTCGATTGCCGGTCAAATTCCCAGCCAGGGGATCGCCGTTTACGCCGGCAGCAAAGCCTTTCTGGATGCCTTCACCACATCCCTGCACCGCGAAATGCGCGGCAGCGGCGTGCAGGTCAGCCTGGTGTGCCCCGGCCCGGTTAAAACCGAATTCTTTGACCTCACCGAGCGCAACGGGCGGCGCATCCCCGCCGAGCGTTTTGCGGTGCCAGCCAGAAGCGTCGCCGAAAGCGTCTGCTCCCTGCTGCGCCGCCCGCGCCGCGTGGTGTACGTGCCGTGGGTGCTGGGCATCACCCCCTGGGTCGAGCGCCTGTTCGGCTGGGCAATGGACCTGGTGGGCCCGCTGCTGCTGCGCAAAAAGCCCGCCGCCGGTAAATTGTGATGGTTTTCTAATCTTATTTTAATATATTTCTCATAAAAGGTTGAGATAATAATAAAGTCAATCGCCGAGGTGCCCCCCTCACCCCGGCGATTGGCGCTTAAATATCCCGGCATCAAAAAAGCGCAGGCTCACACGCCTGCGCTTTTTTCATCTTCTATCTCTCCTATCACCGCCCAATCAGGGGCAGGTACTGCCACGACCCCGTCCCAACCGAGACGG
>CAYVOX010000051.1:0-19348 GCA_964453035.1 uncultured Anaerolineaceae bacterium | reverse complement strand
GCCCACACCAGCGGGTCAATCCGCAGGCGGCTGATGATGGTCAGGGCGTCGCTGGCTGGCAGTTGGTTGCGAATTTCGGTTAAAAAGTCAACGGATGGCATAATCGCCTCTTCTTGGATGACGAGATTTTTACAGTTGGATGCCCAGGTAGTATGCTGCGACCATCAAGATAAATCCGAACAGGGTCAGGAACACCCCCACGCCCGTCGTTGTTCTCACCAGCTGGTTAAGCGCATCCAGCAGGGCAGATGCATTCCCCACCAGCCCGGTCACTTCTTCCACAATGCCCTTTTGCGCCAACCGCGCCGTCTGGCTGGCAATGGCTTTGATCTCATCCCCGCCAACCCGCCGGAAGAGCAAGAACACGCCCGCTACCAGGCTGATGACGCCCATCACGAACATCACCACCACAATTGCTTTGAGTACATCGGGAAAACTCATGAAATTAAACATCATCGCCTCCTGAAAGATTTCTCAAGAGACGATGATGCAAGAATAATGCCAGTGGTCTCAGATTAAGCCGCGTTCACCACTTCCAACGGTAAGTGCTGCAGGTCAATCTTTTCCCCATCACTGAATAGCATGCCCCGCTCAATTGCGTTGCTCAACTCGCGGATATTCCCCGGCCAGTTGTAATTTAACAGGGCCTGCATGGCCCGCGGGGTCACATCCGTCACGTTAGCGCCCTGGTGCTGGTTATTGCGCTGGATAAAAAAGCCTACCAGTTCAGGGATATCCTCTTTGCGGTCTCTCAGTGCAGGCAATTCAAGGTTCACCACCTTCAGCCGGTAGTACAGGTCCTCTCTGAAGGTGCCCGCCTTAATCATCTCTTTCAGGTTATGGTTAGATGCCGCCACAATCTGCACATCCACGTTGATGAGGTTCGTTCCCCCCACCCGCCTGAACGCCCGCTCCTCAATCACCCTCAACAGCTTCGCCTGTGTATCAACCGACATGGATGAAATTTCATCCAGGAAGAGAATCCCCCCATCAGCCACTTCCATCAGCCCGTGTTTACGCTTCTCCGCCCCTGTGAAGGCTCCCGCTTCGTACCCGAACAATTCTGATTCAAGCATTGTATTTTGAATTGCAGCACAATTGATGGCCACAAACGGCTTTCCGGCGCGCGGGCCGCTGCGGTGGATGAACTGCGCCAGCACTTCTTTGCCCGTCCCCGATTCACCCGTGATGAGCACCGAAACGCTGGCTGCTGCAGCCCGCTGGGCAAATTCCAGCGTAGCCCGCATCGTCGGGCTCTTCCCTGCCACAAATTTTGCCCTTTCCTGCTGCACCTGTCGCAGGTGAGCCAGTTCCCGCCGCATAGACACTATCTCACAGGCCCGCTGGATACTTTGCTCAAGCTGTTTAAACGACAGAGGCTTCGTTAAAAAATCATGCGCGCCGTTTTTCATCGCCTCTACTGCCATATCAATATCCCCGTAAGCGGTGATGAGAATAATCGGCGGGCGCAGCGCCCACAGCGCTGTTTCCACCAGCAGAGAAGGCCCGTACCCGTCCGGCAGGTTCACATCCAACACAACCACATCCCCCGCGCCGCGTTGCAATTGTTTACGTGCCTCTGCGAGCGTCGCCGCGCAGGTCACCTCGTACCCTTTTCCGGTCAACAGGGTGGTTAGTGAAGACCGTGCTTCCTCTTCGTCATCTACCACCAGCACTGTAATCGCCATTAATTACTCTCCTTCGCCAATCGTTGGAAACTTCAGGCGAAACACCGTTCCGCCCAGAAAAGTATCCACCTTAATTGTCCCTCGATGCGCCACAACAATGCGCTTGGTAATTGCCAGGCCTAGCCCCGTTCCCCTCGGTTTAGTGGTGATAAAAGCCTCGAAGACCCGTTCCTTGTTTTCCTCCGGGATTCCCGGGCCGTTATCTGCCACGGTTACCTCCACCATCTCCTGGTGGCTGTCCGCATCTACGCCGACGCTCAGCCCAACGCTCAATGTCCCGCCTTTGCCCATGGCGCTCATCGCGTCCATTGCATTGCTGATGAGGTTGGTGAACACCTGGTCCAGCGTGCGCGGATCTCCGCGAATGTTGGGCAGTTGCTCTGGCGCCTTCAGGTAGAGCTCCACGTTCACCCGTGCCAGCCGCGGACGCCAGCGATCCAGCAACCGCTTGATAAACGGGTTCAAATTCATCGTCTCAAAGCGCGGTTCCAGCGGGCGCGCGGAAGCCAACACCGAATCCATCAGGTTCTTAACCCGCCCGATATCCCCCTGCATCAGCGTAATGAGTTCCTGCCGTGCGTCGCCCTCTCCCAGCTGGCTGGACATCAATTCCAGGTGTAGTCCCAGGTTGTTCAGCGGATTACCCACCTCATGCGCAAACACTTCCATCACTTCGCCCAGGAATGCCCTTTGCTGCAATTGCTGCGTGCGCGTTTTGATTTTCTCATGCTCGCTGTCATCTGTTACAAACACCAGCACCGCCAGCAGCTTGCCGTCTTTCATCACAGGGTGAATTTGCACCTGCGCTGGAAAAGCTCCCCCATCCCGCCGGTGGAGTTGATTATCCTGCCCGATGCTCAACGCCGGGTTTCCCAGCCGCGCATCTTCCAGCGCCGGCTGCAAATTAGCCGACCCGATCAAAATATTCTCTGCCAGCTGCCCCAAAACCTCCAACCGCGTATATCCCAACATCTCCTCGCACAACGGATTGATTTCTACCACCCGCAGCTCGCTATCGAGAATCAGGATACCCTCGCGCACGTTTTCCGCGATTGCCTGCCGGATGAGCAACTTGTTCTCGCTTTGCGCATTGATACGCCGCAGGTTGGTCACCAGGATGAAATACTGCATCACGTTGCTGATTGCCGAAGCCACTATCTCCATCACTTCCAAGATAATTTTGCTCGGCTGCCCCGCCTGGTCGCCAATCACCAGCAAGCCAAACCATGCCCGGGGCTGTCCCAGCGGCACGGAAGCCAGGTAAGCCAGGTTGGCTGCCCTGGCAACGCGGTGCAATTCCGCCGCAGTGCGTTTCCCGGGCAGCCATGTTTCCGGTGAAGACAGCCTGATTAAATCGCTCGAAGGCAGGTACTCCGGGAAGAACCGTGCACTTTCAAAAAACACCTCCCGCTTCAAGCGCGGCAGATCACTTTCCGCCTGGTAAATGGCCGCGAAGCCAGTAAAAAACAGGCTTTGAACAATCTCGTTTGCCTGTGTAAGCGCCACTTCGAGGCTCTCAGCATTGTAGAGGTCGCTGAACTTCGGCAAAGACTGGATCACCATCTCCTGCCAGCGCTGCTGCATGCGCGAATAATCCGGAGTCAACCGGATCAGAATCCACTGACCGTTGTTATCAAGGGCTGCCCCTCTGAGGAGCGCGGAAATATACGGGCGGTTATTGCACTTCACCGTCACGCTGCGCTCATCCCCCGCCGTCACCGGATCCACCCCATCCTCCAACACCAGCTCGTGAAATTTCATCGCTGCCAGGTCGCGGTGGGTGAAAGCCGTCATATTAATCAACGCCGAGTTGGCAAACAAAATCACCTGCTTTGCTCGGTCAAGGATTAACGCAGCATCCGGCAGTTGGTCCAGCAGCGCGCCAAATTCTGGCGCCCCAGGCAACCTGCCACGTAATAACTGATTGCGCAACGAGGGGTGCGACATAAAGCTCATGGGGTTGGGTTGAGGTGCCTCAAATGTGCGGGGAGAATACCTTCCATAGACCGGTATTTCGCCACTGTTCGCCGCGCCACTGAGAATCCTTCCTTTTCCAGTAATTCTACCAGTTCTGTATCGCTCAACGGGTGCGTTTCCGCTTCAATGATCCCTTTCAGCACAGTCCTTACATTCAGGCTGCGGTCAAAGAACTCCGCCAGCGGTAGAATTCGCCGGTTGGGCAGCTGCACGGTCTTATTCGATACCGCCCTCGAAATGGTCGACTCATGTACCCCTAATTCCTTCGAAAACCAGGCGCGGGTCACCGGTTTGAGGTGTTTCTCGCCGTGCACAATGAAATCCTTTTGCATCGTCACCACTCTTTGGATCAGGCGCTGCAGCGTGTGGTTGCGCTGCTGGATGCACTTCACAAACAGTGAAGCGCGGTCCATGTCGTTCTTCCACGCCTCCTTCTTCTCATCATTGGCCTGCTGGATGGCTTGCTTGAACAACGGATTGACGCGCAACGTGCCGCCCAGTGGCAGGATGATTTCCACCACCAATTGCCGCCTGGGATCATCATTTAGATAGCCAATGATGATATCCGGGTGGCGGTATACCTGTAAATTTGAGGAGGCCGGCGCGCGCACATCCCCCCAGTGCGACCGGGCCGGGAAGGGATTCAAGTTCTCGCTGATGAAACGTACCGCCGGTTGAATCTGGCGCAGGCTCACGTTCAAGCGGTGCGCCAGTTCAGAATACTGGCGGCGGCTCAACAAATCCATCCCCTCCTCAATCACCTGACGCGCCATTTGCGGCACCACCCGCGTTTCGCCAAGCACTTCCAGCTGCACCAGCAACGCCTCCTGTGTTGAGCAGGAGCCAACCCCCACCGGTTCGGCCCGCTGGATGATACGCTGCACCGCTTCCACCTTCGCCAGCGGGATATGAAAATAGCGCGCCACCTCGAGCAGCTTGATGGTCAGCAATCCGTCCTCGTCGAGGTGCGTCAGCAGGTAAGCCGCCAGTTGCCGGTCTTGTTTATCCAGTTCAGGTGCCACCTGCCGCAGCACGTAAGCTGGCAGGTCCTCCGCTGAAGATGAAAAACGGTCCTCCGGTTGCTCATCATCCTCTGTAGCCACCCCGCCCGTGCCAAAATCCTCCCGCGGTGAGAGAAAAACCACTGGCTCATCCACGTTCTCCGATTGAGGCTGGCTGCACACCGGACAGGGTCCGGCAGGCGGCAGCAGCCGGTGACATTGCGGGCAACGCCGCTCCTCAACCAGCTCCAGCGCCGGGTTCTGCGCCAGCTCGCTCTCGATTTGCTGCCGCAATTCATCAGCTGTGTAGGTCAGCAGCGTCATCGTCTGCGCCAGATGCGCCGTGGTGATTGGTTTTGTGGAGGTGTAATGGTATTGGAGCATAATCTAACCCTGTGGAATAAGTATATATGGATACCTTGTTAGATGCAACTTTTATGCCAGGCGCAATTCTTGCAACAATTCGTCTATCTGGTAAAATCCTTTAAATGGCTCAATTCCCTTCGTCCCCACACACCGAGCTAACCGTCGTTGGCGGCGGTCTGGCCGGCTCCGAAGCTGCCTGGCAAGCTGCCCAGCGCGGTGTGCGCGTCCACCTCTACGAAATGCGCCCCCTTCAGCAGACGGGCGCACATACCACCGGTGACCTGGCCGAAATCATCTGCTCGAACTCCCTCGGTTCCACCCTGCCAGATCGCGCCTCCGGGCTCCTCAAGCAGGAGTTATCCCAACTCGGCTGCCTGTTGCTGGAATGCGCTGCCGCCTCAGCCCTGCCCGCTGGCGGTGCCCTGGCTGTTGACCGCGCGGCCTTCTCCGCGCTGGTCAGCCGGCGCATCCAATCTCACCCCCTCATCACCGTCATCCGCCAGGAAGTGACCGACGTTCCCGCTTCTCCTGCCATTATCGCCTCCGGACCGCTCACCTCACCCGCCCTGGCGCACTCCATTGAGCAGCTAAACGGGCTCAACCACCTCTTTTTCTTCGACGCCATTGCACCCATCATCGAAGCCGATTCTATCGATTTTTCTATCGCCTACCGCGGCTCTCGCTACGGAAAAGGTGAAAGCGAACAGGGCGACTACATCAACTGCCCCCTCACCCGCGACCAGTACCAGGCTTTTCTCACCGCCCTCACCACCGCCGCGCGCATCCCCCTGCGTGAATTTGAAAGCGCGCTTCAGCATGGCGTCCGCGCCGGCAGCAGCGCCTTTTTTGAGGCCTGCCTTCCCATCGAAATAATGGCTATGCGCAGCCAAGAAAGCCTTGCTTACGGTCCAATGCGCCCTGTTGGACTGCGCAACCCACACACCAACTCCCGCATGCATGCCGTCGTCCAATTGCGCCAGGATAACCTTGCCGCTTCCCTCTATAACATGGTTGGCTTTCAGACCAATCTCACCTTCCCTGAACAGCAAAGGGTCTTCCGCATGATCCCCGGCCTTGCCCAGGCTCGTTTCATCCGCTACGGGCAAATGCACCGCAATACTTTCATCGCCTCCCCCCTCCTGCTTCATCCCACCCTTCAGGCTCGCCAGTATTCCACCCTATTTTATGCCGGTCAAATCACCGGCGTCGAAGGCTACATTGGCAACATAGCCACCGGCTGGCTCAGCGGTGTCAACGCCGCCCACCTGCTTACCGGCAAGGATCTGATCACCTTCCCCCCATCTACCATGCTCGGCGCCCTCTGCCATTACATCACCCATGCAGAAATGAAAGATTTCCAGCCCATGAAAGCCAATTTTGGCCTGCTTCCCCCCCTCGAAGAAACCATCCTCGGCAGACGGATGCGCGCCGCCAGCTATCGCAGCCGCGCAGAACAGGCTTTCTCCCATTTCATAGCAAGTCATCCTGATCTCCTCCCCACCCAGGAGCCGCAATGAACCGCCGCCCCCTTTTTCTGGTCATTTCCATCCTCGCCCTGCTCATCCTGGTCGCTGCCGTGCTTTTCATCCAGCTTTCCCCAAAACCAGCCCAATCCTTCGACGCCCAGCGCGCCTACCAGGATGTCGTCCTCCAGGTTCAATTTGGCCCCCGCCTGCCCGGCAGTGAAGCCCACAACCGCGCAGTCAACTGGATGGTTAGTGAACTCACCAAAAGCGGCTGGCAGACCGAGGTTCAGGAAACCACCCGCATGGGACATCCTATTCGTAATGTCATTGCCAAACGCGGCATCGGCAGCGCCTGGGTCATCCTTGGCGCTCATTACGATTCCCGCATGGTAGCTGATAATGACCCCGACCCCCAGAACCGCACCCGCCCCGTTCCCGGCGCCAACGACGGCGCTTCCGGCGTTGCTGTTTTGCTTGAATTAGCCCGTGTCCTCCCCCTTGACTCGGACAAAACCATCTGGATCGTTTTTTTTGACGCCGAAGACCAGGGCAACTTGCCCAGCTG
This sequence comes from uncultured Anaerolineaceae bacterium, assembly GCA_964453035.1. Taxonomy (GTDB): domain Bacteria; phylum Chloroflexota; class Anaerolineae; order Anaerolineales; family Anaerolineaceae; genus CAYVOX01. The sequence goes on along the minus strand of CAYVOX010000051.1, from coordinate 12,285 downwards.
GGATTGGATTCAGGGCTCGCGCGCCTTCGCTGAATCTCTCACCGCCAGACCCAACGCTGCCATCATCATTGATATGATTGGCGATGCCAACCTTAATATTTACCAGGAGCAGAACTCAAATCTCGCCCTAACCAGTTCCATCTGGCAAACCGCCGCCGACCTCGGCTACCAGGCAGCCTTCATTCCCACCCGCAAGCACAGTATTATTGACGACCACACCCCCTTCATCGAGAAGGGCATCCGCGCCGTGGATATCATTGATATTGAATACCCTCACTGGCACACAGTTGCCGATACCCCCGACAAAGTCTCGCCCCAGAGCCTAAAAATCATCGGAGAAACCCTCATTAAATGGCTCTCCTCTCCCCTCCCGTGACCCTCACGCCGGCCTGAAAACAAATCATCCACCCAACATAAATGAACAAGCGTGATCTGCAAGGTCCATCATTCAGCGGTTCCCGCCACCTGCCAACACCTCGTTTTTCCCTTCCTGCGCACCAACATAAGACTTTTACCCATCCCCAAACCCGCAAAACAGTTGGCAAATAATCGAACCTGGCTTAAACTATAATCATATGCGCGAACTCGAACTGCTCCAAACCTTGCGCCCGTTGTGGATTGACCGCGCCTCCCAGGTGATGGCCAGGGGCGTCCTCCTCCGCGAAGATTTCACCAGCCAGCTCGAGCGCTTCTACAGCCTGCTCGAACAGGCCGTTGAAACCGGCGACCCCGCCTGGCTCGATTCCATCCTCGCCTCCTGGGAATCCTCGCACACCCAGACGGACCTCGAAGACGACTCCGGTAGCCTTACCAGCTTCATCGCTGCCATCACCCGCATCACCGCTCAAACCGCCCGTGAAGCCCTCGCCCCTTCCGAAGCGCTCGACCTGCTCACCGCCGTCACCCCCTGCTTCACTTACGCCTTCGAAAAATCAGCCCACCTCGAAATTCAAACCCGCGTCAACTACGTCTCCGACCGGCTCGAGCAGGTTCAACAAACCCTGGAAAAACTTGACCGCTCCAAGTCCGATTTCATTGCTGTTGCCGCTCACGAGCTGAAAACCCCCCTCACCCTTGTTGAAGGTTATGCCTCCATGTTGCGCGAATCGCTGGAGCGCAAAACCACCGACCCTACCGAATCCGTCCTCATCAACGGCATCCACAACGGCACCCGCCGCTTGCAGACCATCATCAATGACATGATTGATGTCTCACTCATTGATAACAACCTCCTCTCACTCAACTTTCAACCCACCTGGCTCAACCGCCTCTTCACTGTGCTCTATGATGAGCTTAAGCAGGTCGCCCGGGAGCGCAATCTACGCCTCGAATTCAAACCCTTCCCCGGCAGCAGCGACCTGATGTTCGCCGATTCCGAACGCCTGCTGCAGGTATTTCGCAACATCCTCACCAACGCGGTCAAGTACACCCCAGACGGCGGCAGCATCATCGTTGACGGGCGCAAGCTCCCCGGATTCCTCGAAATCACCTTCGCGGATACCGGCATCGGCATCGAACAGGATGAAACCTTTCTCATCTTCGAAAAATTCTCCCGCCCCCGCACCTCAAACCCATCGCTCCACTCCAGCGGGAAAACCAAATTCAAGGGCGGTGGACCAGGTCTGGGGTTGCACATCGCCAAAGGCATTATCGAATCCCACGGTGGCACCATCTGGGTTGAATCTCCCGGCTACGATGAGCATGCCTGCCCCGGTTCCACCTTCCACGTACTACTGCCCGTTCGCTCTGAACCACCCGACAACCGCATGGCGCGCCTTTTTGCGCCGCTTTCAAACCATCCAATCCAAGAGGATACCTCAAAAACACAATGACCACGCCAACCAAATCTATTCGCCCGGCTGACCGCATCGCCAGTTTCAAACCCTACTACTTTGCCCAGCTCATCCAGAAGCTCAACGGGCTGCGCAAAGAAGGTGTTGATATCATCCGCCTCGATATTGGTTCTCCTGACCTGCCCCCCGCCGAGTTTATCGTTGATGCCCTTGAAAAATCCGCCCGCCGCGCCGATACGCACGGTTATACGCCTAACGGCGGCACGCCAGCCTTCCGCCAGGCCGTTGCCGGTTACTACCAACAGCGCTTTGGCGTCGAGCTCGATCCTCAGACCGAAACCCTCGCCCTACTCGGCTCAAAGGAAGGTCTGTTTAACCTCAGCCAGGTGCTGCTCAACCCCGGCGACGTCTCTCTGGTGCCCGATCCCGGCTATCCGGTGTACTCCGCCTCAGCCATCATCGCTGGTGCAGAAGTTTTCCGCCTGCCTGTCCTCCAGCAGGATAAATTCCTGCCCGATCTCTCCTCCATCCCCGCTGAGATTCTCACCCGCGCCCGCATCCTCTGGCTCAACTATCCCAACAACCCCACCGGCGCCGTCGCCCCGCTCAGCTTCCTGGCTGAAGCCGTTGCTTTTGGCAAAAAGCATAACATCGTCATCGCCCATGATGCTCCCTATGCCGATGTCTGCTTCGACGGCTACAAAGCCCCCAGCATTCTGCAAATTCCCGGCGCCAAGCAGATCTGCGTTGAGTTCAACTCCCTCTCCAAGGCCTACAACATGGCTGGCTGGCGGTTAGGCATGGCGGTGGGTAACCCCCAGGTCATCGGCTACCTCTCCACCTACAAGAGCCAGATGGATTCCTCTCATTTCATGGCCGTCCTTGAAGCTGGCATCACCGCCCTCACCGGTGACCAATCCTGGCTGGAGGAGCGCAACCAGGTTTACCAGTACCGCCGCAATATCGTCCTCGACGGTCTTCGCGCCGCCGGCTTTCAGGTGGATACCCCACCTGCTGCCATTTACGTCTGGGCTCGCCTGCCCAACGGACTAACCGACAGCATGGATTTCTGCAACCGCCTGCTGGAAGAAACCGGCGTCAGCGTTACGCCCGGCGTGGTTTACGGCACCTACGGAGAAGGCTACCTGCGCATTTCCCTGGGCACCCCCACCCACCTGGTCAAAGAAGCTATGCATCGTCTCACCGATTGGATGAAAGTCTAGCCCCCTTATGGCAAAAAAAACAGCGGAACCCACCGTTCCCCCTCGCCAGCGTGCTTTTCTGGTTGGCGCCGAAGTGCGCAGCGAAAAATCTCTTCTAACCCTGCAAGATTCCCTTGATGAGCTTGCCCTCCTCTCCGATACCGCCGGGCTGGATGTGGTTGGAGAAACCTCCCAGACCCTCGACCATCCCCATGTGGATACTTACGTTGGCTCGGGCAAGGTTGAGGAGATTATCGCCCTGGTCGAAGAAACTCTGGCGGATGTCGTCATCTTCGATAATGAGCTCTCCCCTCGCCACCTGCGCGAATTGGAGCGCCGACTTGGCGATCCCATCCAGGTGATTGACCGCACCGCCCTCATCCTTGATATCTTCGCCCAGCATGCTCACACCCGCGAAGGTCAGCTCCAGGTTGAACTGGCCCAGTACGAGTACCGCCTTCCCCGCCTCACCCGCGCCTGGACACATCTGGCCCGCCAATCCGGTGGCGCCTCCGGGCGTACCGGCAGCGTCGGCGGGGTTGGGCTGCGCGGCCCTGGCGAAACCCAGCTTGAGGTGGACCGCCGTGATATTCGCCGCCGCATTTCCCAGCTCAAAGAAGAGTTGGAAAAAGTCCGCGCGCACCGCATGCGCTACCGCGCCCAGCGCAAACGCACCCAGATTCCCACCATCTCACTGGTCGGTTACACCAATGCAGGGAAGTCCACCCTACTCAACCGACTCTCCCATGCCCAGGTGTACGTCGCCAACCAGCTTTTCGCCACCCTCGACCCCACCACGCGCCGCGTCAATTTGCCCGGCGGGCACGAAGCCCTCTTCACCGATACCGTTGGCTTCATTCAAAAACTGCCCACCCAGCTCGTCGCCGCCTTCCGCGCTACCCTTGAGGAAATTGCTGAAGCTGACCTGCTCGTTCACGTGGTGGATGTCACCCATCCCAATGCCGCCGCCCAGGCCCAATCCGTTGCCGAGACCCTCAAAGCCATCGCCGCTGATCAGATCCCTGTCGTTACCGCCCTTAACAAAATTGACCGCCTCGATGACCCCCAGGCTGCTCGAGACTCCCTGGCCGGCTTTGATAACTCGGTCGCCATTTCCGCCCTCACCGGGCTTGGCATCCCCGATCTTATCCGCGCCATCGAAGATCAGTTATTCGAACTCTACTCCCCCATTAAAGTGCGCATTCCCTACCAGCAAGGTCAGCTCATCTCCCTCTTCCACGAGCAGGGCCAGGTCACTCAAATCGAGCACGGGCGCGGCGGCGTCGTAATGCACGGGCTCATCCCCGGGCGCCTGCTCACCCGCTTTCAACCCTACCTACAGAAAACGATTAAACCGGAACAGGATGAATCGTGATTAAGCAGCTCTCGGAATTTATCGACCGCGTCTCCGAATTCTTTGCCGCCCGCAAAGGGCTCCTGCCCCTCCTGGGGTTGCTCATGGTCGTGCTCAACTTCATCCTGCGCCTGCTCGCCCCTGGTTGGTTCGCCCAGACCGATTTCTTCCTCCACCTCGGCCTCATCCTGGCGATTTTTGGCTTCATGCTCGCCTGGGCTCTTTAATTTGAAATTAACGCGAAACGAGCCGGTCTCCCGGCTCGTTTGCATTTAATGGATTGAATTACTTGGTTTTCTTTTCTTTGGCAACTTCAATAACTTCACGGCCCTGGTAATGACCGCAGTTCGGGCAAACCGTGTGAGGTTTGCGCATTTCACCGCAGTTACTGCACTGCACCAAATTCAGTGCCGTCAGCGCATCCTGCGCGCGGCGGCGATCGCGACGACCCTTCGATAACTTACGTTTCGGCTGTGGAACCATTCTCGATAACTCCTTACAGTTTTCCCTTTTTTGAAAGACGATGAATTATACCCACGATAAAACCGACCGTCAAGGCCTGTAGAAATTCCAGATTCGCTTTCTCCCCCATTTGCCCATCAAACCCTGTATTTCTCATTTCCAGAAGCTCCGAAATGTTGTAAAATGAGGAGTATGGAAATACAGATTGCTGTTGCCAAGATCAATAAATACGCCTCCTCCGAAAGCGGAGATACCGTCGAAGTGGTCGAACGTCCCACCGGGGGCGTCTCGGTCGTTATGGCGGATGGTCAAACCTCCGGGCGAGGCGCCAAAGTGATCTCTACCATGGTCGTCCGCAAGGTCATCAGCCTGCTCGCCGAAGGCGTCCGCGACGGCGCAGCCGCCCGCGCCTCGTCTGATTATCTTTTCACCGAGCGCGCCGGAAAAGTCTCGGCATGTTTGCACATCCTCTCGGTGGATATGCAGGCTGGCACCCTGGTCATCACCCGCAACAGCCCCACCCCCGTTTTCAAAGCCCGCGGCGAACGCATCGAGTGTCTTTCCTCTGAAAGCGTCCCCATTGGTACTTCCCGCAACATTCGCCCGGTCATCATTGAACTCCCCCTGGAAAGTGATACAACCATCGTCCTTTACACCGATGGCATCATGTACTCTGGCGAACGCTACGGCACCCCCATCGATGTCTGCATGCTGCTTGAATCTTTGCTCGAAGACGCCTCCCCCTCCTCTCAACTCATCGCCGATTCCCTCCTCAACAACGCCATCAACCTTGATCAAAGCCGCCCCAACGATGATATGAGCGTTGTCGTTCTGCGCGTCCTCCCCTCCGAATCCGATTCCATCCGCCGCATGACTGTCCGCCTGCCGGTCGCTGACCCGCCCAACTTTTCCTGAATTCTCACCCTTGCCCGTGATTCAAAACCATGTCTGCTAGCCCGCTGATTGGTGTGGTTGGTCCATGCGGTTCAGGGAAAACCACCCTGATCACCGACCTCCAACCCTATCACCTCAACCTGCGTCATATCGCCCAGGAGCATTCCTACGTGCCCTCCATGTGGCAGCGCATCACCCGACCCGATATCCTCATCTTCCTCGATGCCTCCTACCCCGAAACCATCCGCCGCCGCAACCTCAACTGGACGTACGAGGAATATCTCGAGCAGCACCGCCGCCTGGGGCATGCCCGCGCTCACGCTCATTTCTACCTGATGACCGACGGTCTCTCCCCCACTCAAGTCATCAACCAGGTGCTTAGCTTTCTCCGTTCGATCGGATTTTCACTACCTGCGGATGATGACCGGGGTGCCGATTTCAGCCCACTCGTATAATTTCTTGATCTCCCAGGTCCGCGCCTCGATGCACCCGTAGGTTGCCGGTTGGCCCAGCAGGTTGCCCCACAGTTCCACCCCGTTCCACAGCAGCGGCAACCCGTGGATCCCATTCTCCAGCGTGCCAGAATAGTAGATTCCCATCCAGTATGGCATCCAGATGTTAAACCGGCTGCTGTAAGCATTCGGAATTTTATCCAGTACCTTAAAGGTGCCTATGCGCGTGCTGTTGTAAATCCCCGTCGAAACCACGTAGCTGAACACCAGCTTGCCATTCTCGTAAGCATACAAATGCTGCTCGGAAATATCAATTTGAATTTCCTTGCCCTTGCCCCCCGCTGATGGAATCGCCACCGCCGTTGGCAGTGCCGCGGCTGAAGCCAGGTGGGCCGCTGATGGGATAAGCAATACCTGCCCGGGATAAAGCAACGATGGATTGGTCAGCTTATTGAAGGTAATCATATCCACCACCGTCACCTTAAAGCGCTGGGCAATCAGATTCACCGTGTCACCACGCTTCACCGTGTAGGAGATCGGCGTAGCTGTTTTGGTCGGTGGAACCTGTGTTGGTTTTTTCGTGGCGCTCGGTTTAGGTGTGGCGGTGCCCGTCGAAGTAGCGGTTGGCTCAAGCGTTGCGGTGAAAGTTGGCAGCGGTGTTGGCGTGCTGCTCGGTTCTAACGTCGGCGTTGGGCTTGGCGTCTCTGAAATCTGCGCCAGTTGGGCATTCTTTAGAGCCGTCTGCACCGCCCTCACAACCCGGCTGTCTTCCGGCGCAGCCGATTGAGCCATCCACCGCGGAATTCCCACCACCGCCGCGCCCACCAATGCCAGTGCTAGCAGGCCAACCACCCAGAAAACTCCCTTGCTGACCTTGCGCTGTGGTTTAGGCGCTTTGAAGCGCTCCGGGAACACCACCCAGGCTGGCAATCCCGCCCGGTTCGAGTCAAAATATCCCGCCGGCTGCCTGGCGTGCCACCGCTTCCCCGCCTCCACGCGCTCGCTGCCCGGTCTGGCTTGTTCTGCCCGACTCAGATAGTAGTGGGCTGCCTTGGGGCTGGCCAGCACCGCCATCAGCAGCCAGGCCTCTTCCCGTTCAGGGGCAAGCGCCGCTGCCTGTTCAGCTAGTCGCCGCGCAGCGCGCTGGTCTCCTCTCTGGTAGGCGTCAAAGGCTGCTGCCAGGGCCTGGTCTGCGCCCGGGATGCTCGCTTCTAAATCCATCCAATCATTATACATTAATTCAAAATCCAATCGAAAATTTTCCCTTCCTTCCCTCTCCCCGCTTAGAGGGCCGGTCAGGGTTGCTTTCCCCCTCAAGATGCAACTTTTAAGCCTGAAACCTCCCCTTCAGGTTTGATTGTCAGATTCGCACAAAAAAGTTACCTGCCACGCAGGTATTCCCTGCGTCTCTTACACCTCTCCGGCCAGCAATCGCGCCCGCTGCCACGGTGGGATGCTCTCATCCTCCGAAAGCACCGCCCGCAGTTCATAAATTTGGTCGCGCAGCATGGCTGCCCGTTCAAATTGCAATTCCTTTGCCGCCGCCTTCATTTGATTCTCCAATTCGGCGATCATCCGCTTCAATTCCTGTTTAGGCATGCCGCTGCCCGTTCGTTCAGCATGGCCGGCGCCGCGCGCCTCAGCCTGCGCCGATACCCCCAACCGCTCGGTGATATCATGCACCGCCTTGACAATCGTCATCGGCTCGATGCCGTGCGCCTTGTTATAGGCATCCTGTTTCGCGCGCCGCCGGTTAGTCTCATCAATTGCCCACTTCATCGAGTCCGTCACCCGGTCAGCGTACATCAGCACCTTCCCGTGAACGTTACGCGCTGCCCTTCCAATCGTCTGAATGAGCGCCGTACTCGAGCGCAGGAAACCTTCCTTGTCCGCATCCAGGATCGCCACCAGCGAAACCTCCGGCAGGTCAAGGCCTTCACGCAGCAGGTTAATCCCCACAATCACATCAAACACCCCCATGCGCAAATCACGCAGAATGCCCACTCGCTCCAGCGTCTCCACTTCCGAGTGCAAGTAGTGCACCTTCAAACCCAGCTCCATCAGGTATTCCGAAAGGTCCTCCGCCATCCGCTTGGTCAGGGTGGTCACCAGCACCCGCTCACCCACGCCCACCCGCTGGCGGATCTCCCCCACAAGGTTATCCACCTGACCGGTGCTCGGGCGCACTTCCACTTCCGGGTCCAGCAGCCCCGTCGGGCGGATGATTTGTTCCACCACCTGGTCAGCCAGTCCCAGTTCATAGGGCGCCGGCGTCGCCGAAGTGTAAATGGTCCGCCCCATGTGCTCCTTGAATTCCTCAAATGTCAGCGGGCGGTTATCCATCGCCGAAGGCAACCTGAAGCCAAAATCCACCAGCACGCCCTTACGCGACCGGTCACCGTTATACATGCCCCTGATTTGCGGCACCGACATGTGCGATTCATCCAGAATGAGCAGATAGTCGCTCGGCAGGTAGTCAATCAGCGTCCAGGGCGGCGTCCCCGCCGGGCGCTGATCCAGGTGCCTTGAATAATTCTCTATTCCCGAGCAGTACCCCACCTCACGCAGCATCTCCAGGTCATACAGCGTGCGCTGCTCAATGCGCTGCGCCTCCAGCAGCTTGTTCTGGCTCTTGAACGTGCGAATGCGCTCATCCAGTTCTTCTTGAATGTCGCTGATGGCTTTCTTCAGCAGGTCATCACGCGCAATGTAGTGCTTCGCCGGGTAGATATCCACCGTCTCAGGTTGCGCCATCACCTCACCGGTGACCGCGTTGTAACCCATGATTCTTTCAATCTCATCTCCGAAGAATGTCACCCGGTACACCAGCCTGTCTTCATACGCCGGGTAGATTTCTAGCGTATCCCCCCGCACTCTAAAAGCCCCCGGTTTTAACTCCATATCGTTGCGCTGATACTGGCTCTCCACCAGTTGCCGCAGCAGCGCGTTCCTCCGGTAGATCTTCCCCACCTCAAGGTTAATAACCACCTTACCGTACGCCTCCGGATTCCCCAACCCGTAGATGCACGACACCGAAGCCACAATGACCACATCCTTGCGCGACATCAACGCGGTCGTCGCTGCCAGTCGCAACCGGTCAATCTCTTCGTTAATCTGAGTTTCTTTTTCGATATACAGATCGTTTTTTGGGACGTACGCTTCCGGTTGGTAGTAATCATAGTAAGAGACAAAGTACTCCACCGCGTTTTCCGGGAAGAATTCCTTGAACTCCGCGTACAGCTGCGCCGCGAGCGTCTTATTGTGTGCAATCACCAACGCTGGTTTCTGTATGCGCTGGATGACGTTGGCAATTGTGAAGGTTTTCCCTGTTCCGGTTGCCCCCAGCAGCACCTGGTTTCGGTAACCTTTTTGCAATCCGTTCACCAGTTGATCAATCGCTTCGGGCTGGTCTCCGGTGGGTTGGTAGGGAGCGTGCAGTTTAAAGTCCATCGTTCCTCCTCGGCGCGCAGGTTTAGAACATGTGTTTTATATTTTACCACAACTCCACGCCAATGATGACGTTCATTCGCTGCACTTCTGCGCAGCGTCCTCACTCTGCTAGTTTTCCCCTCTTCTGCGCTGCCAGCCGCCATCCCAGTGCCGCCAGTGGAATCGTCGCCAGGGGCAAATTACTGCTCAACAAATAAGCCGCAATGAACGCCGCCCACGAATAAGGCACCATCAACCAGGCAGGCGCAGTCCCTGCCAGCAGCACATCATCATACCAGATGGTCAGCGGAAAGCTCAACAGCGAAGCCGCCCGGCTGGTGGCTTCATCCCGAGTCCAGCCCCAAACCGCCCCGGTGATACCCACCACAACCAGCACCGCCAGCGGCACGCCCAAACCTGCCAACGAAAAAATTCCCGAGCTCAACGGCACTTTCATCTCGGAGACTCCACTCAGTGCCACCAGCCACTTGTTGTATATTCCCCCATCCAGCGCCAGCGGCAGCAGGTGCAGCCCTGCCGTCACCCCCGCCCATTTATAAAGCAATCCGCGTTCCTTCAACAGCCATCGCAGTAAAAACCACGGCAGAATCACCGCCGCAAGCTGCGGTTTGAGCGTTAAAAGCGCGCCCGCTGCCACCGCTTTCCAGCCGCCGCCTCTCAGCCAGAGCGCCAGCCACAGAAACAGGATATCAATTTGCCCGGTCAAAAAGTTGAACAGCGCCGGCGTGAATGCCAGCCACCACACCCAGCCTCGACCCAGGTTCAGCCGCCGCAAGGTATCAATGTACAGCACCAGGCTCAAGCCAGTCCACACCGCATAAGCAACCAGGTAAGGCAGCAGCGCCAGAAAAGCAAAAAACAGCGTCGTCACCGGCGGGTAGCGTGAAAATTCCACCGCATAGGGGTTCAACCCTTTGAGCACCGCCTCGCCAATTTGCCAGAAAACCAGGAAATCCCATCCAATCATGAGAGCAATTTTACCGCACCTCGTCCCTTTTCCCCGATTACTTCATGGTATAATAGCGCCTGCTCGTCAGGAAGATTGGAGAGGTCGCGTAGTCCGGTCTAGCGCGCACGCCTGGAGAGCGTGTTTTCCGCAAGGAAACGTGGGTTCAAATCCCACCCTCTCCGCCATAACAACTGCATTGGCTTCGAGGGCGTAAACAGCCCTCTCCGCCATAACAACTGCATTGGCTTCGAGGGCGTAAACAGCCCTCTCCGCCATAACAACTGCATTGGCTTCGAGGGCGTAAACGGCCCTCTGATCGCCACACAATCAACCCCTGGATGCCCAGGGGTTGTGTTGTTTTTACATCAAATCACAACATTATTCCGGATGCAAACCCTCTTCCCAGCTTTCATGCACCTCTCCAGATGGCATGATAGCCCCCTTGAGCGACTTGGCTCGCATAATTTTGTGGTCCGGGATGTTGGCATTCAGCAGGTTTGCCTCATCCAGGATGGCCTCTGATAGATTCACCCCGCCCAGGTTGGCGCGCTCAAGGTTGGCCCCGGTCAGGTCCGCATCGGTCAAATCAGCCTCGCTCAAGTCCACCTCGCGCAGGTCAGCCCCCCGCAGGTCAGCCCCTCTCAGGCTGGTTTTTTTCATTTCAGCCCCTACCAGCTTCGCGCCTTTCAGGCTGGCACCGCCCATATTGGCATTGGTCAATGATGCCCCGCGCAAGTCGGAATGGCTTAAATTGGCTCCAAACAGGGTAGCCTTATCCATATCCACCCCGCGCAAATCCATCTGGCTCAGGTCAATGTAGGATAACCACAACGGCTTCGGTTGATTCAGAAGCACATAGATCTCATAACGATTAAACTCGGCCATGTCCGTCACTCCTTATTTTCATGGATATGTAATAATATTATATCCACTTCGCTGTTGGAGGAATTAACAAGATGGAAAGGAATATCGTTCTTCTAAGCCAATCCGCGGAGCCCGCCATCCGCTATAAAACCCACGTCAACCTTCTTGACCAATCACGTGGGTCTCCTCATGCGCTCGCCCTCCAGCAGGCGATTAAAGATTCCCCCCGGGTTCAAACCCTGCTTTCAGAACGCTCCGCTGATGGACGCATCCCCTGCCACCCCTACAAAAAATGGTACGGAGCGCACTGGGTGCTGGTCAGCCTGGCGGAACTCAATTACCCACCCGGCGACCAGGGCTTAATTCCCCTCCGCGAACAGGTTCTGGAATGGCTGCTCTCGGAATCTCATCAACAATATATCCTCAACCTGCAGGGGCGTACCAGGCGCTGCGCCTCTCAGGAATCAAACGCAGTTTTCAGCCTTCTCACCTTGGGCATCGCCGATGAGCGGGTGGAGGAGCTGGTTCGCCGCCTGCTCAAATGGCAGTGGCCCGATGGTGGCTGGAATTGCGATAAACGCCCCGAAACAATTAATTCCTCCTTCATGGAAACCATCACGCCGCTTCGCGCACTGACCCTCTACGCCAGGCTGACCGGCAATTCACTTGCCAGAACCGCCGTTGACCGCGCTGCAGAAGTTTTCCTCAAGCGTCAGCTCTTCCTTCGCCAGAGTAACGGGCAGGTTATCAACCCCCATTTCCTCAAGCTGCACTACCCCCTCTACTGGCATTACGACGTCCTGCATGCCCTGGGAATATTGGCCGATACCGGTTTCCTTTCGGATAACCGCTGCCAGGCTGCCCT
>CAYVOX010000050.1:0-19658 GCA_964453035.1 uncultured Anaerolineaceae bacterium | reverse complement strand
CGTTAGATTTTTTGTATGCTTCGAATTAAGTCGAGGTCAAGCGGGCTGAGTTCCAGGGGGGATTGTGGGGCAAGGGGATCACCCACTTCGTAATCCTGGCTGTTCAAAGCCGCTTTGACAAACGCCGCCAGGCCGTGCTTCTGAAACAGTTCCACAACCGGCCAGAGGCGCGCCTGAAGTGCATAAGCTTCACCCCACTGCCCGGACCGGCACAAGTCGTAGAGCGTCACGCACTGCCGGGGTATCACGCAGGCAGGCCCGGACATCCAGCCCACCCCGCCCAGTTGAAAGACCACCGCGGGCAGGTGAGCGGATGCCGAAAAGACCTTCAAACGCCCGGCGCAACGGTTGATGAGCGACTGAATCCGGCTGGTATTGCCAGAGGCGTCTTTGATATAACGAATGCACGGTTCTACACTGAGTTCCTCAATGACGTCCAGCGGCGGGTCCACCCCGTAAAGGCCGGGATTGGTATAAATCACCAGCGGGAGGGCTGTGACGTGCGCCAGCTCGCGGTAGAAGGTGAGCAGCCCGGTGCGGTTGAGTGGAAACATAACCTGCAAGATAGCCACCAAACCATCCGCGCCTGTCCTGGCAAAGGCTTCAGCCTGGCGGGCGGCCTCACGCACGCTGTAAGCCGCCACACCGGGAATGACCGGCACGCGCCCGGCCGCCTGCTCAGTAACAATTTGCACAATTTCCACTCGCTGTTCAAAGGAAAGGAAAACTGCCTCGCCGGTTGACCCCAGGGGGCTGAGCCCGTGCACGCCGGCGGCGATTAAATCGTCAACCAGGCGGCGCAGCACTCCCTCTCGAATCTTGCCGTCGGGGTCAACCGGTGAAACCAGGTAAGGTATGATGCCGTGAAAATCCATTCTTAATTCCGGGCTGAAGGCGCAAGCTTACGGATACAGGGCAATCGTATCCACCAGCAAGTCAAAGAAGCATTCAACATCCAGCTTCATGCCAATTTGCGCGTTGGCTGGTTCAGAGGGGATCACGCCACCGCCGCCTTTGATGGGCGCGCCGGGGTTGGTGATGTGGCGCAGGTCGCAGACGGTCATCCCGCGGGTGTACTGCCCGCTCAATTCAACCGCCACATGGCACCTGACTGATTCAATCAACGAAGGGTCAATCAACCAGGCGATGGCGCAGGCATCATGCAGCGAGGCTCCTGCCAGCCCATAAGCCAGCCTGACCCTGCCAGAGTACCAGTCCACAATTTCATACACAATCTGTCCCACCTTCGTTCCCAGCTGCTTGAAGCGCAGGCAGCGCTCGGGCGTGGCTTCAGCCTGGCGGGTGAGATTGAGCCCCACCATCTTGATGGGAATACCGCTGGTGAATACGATGTGGGCGGCTTCCGGGTCGCATTCCACGTTCAATTCCGAGACGGGCGCTGTATTGCCCACTGCCGTCGCGCCACCCATCAGGCTGATTTCCTGGATATGACTGGCGATGCGCGGTTCTTTGCGCAGGGCTGCGCCGACATTGGTGAGCGGGCCAACTGGAGCAAGGATGACGCCTTCGTTAGCCATCAACGTATCAATCAGGAAGTCCACCCCGTGACGCGGGTCAACCTTCGTGACCGGTTCAGGCAGATTGGGGCCGTCCAGGCCGCTTTCACCATGTCCAAAGGGGTGAACGGTGAGGGGTTGGATGAGCGGGACTTCGGAACCGCGGGCTACGGGGATATGAGTCATGCCGCTGAACTCCAAAATGCGGAGCGCATTGCGCGTGGTTTTTTCAACCGTCTGGTTGCCGTGGACGGTGGTGATGCCCAGCACGTCGAAGTGTTTGGCAGCCAGTAAAATGGCCAGTGCATCGTCATGGCCAGGGTCTGAATCGATGATGAGTTTTCTCAGCATAGTCGGTCTCCTTTACTGATAGCGGGACAACGCGCCAATCAGCAGGTCAAAAAATCGTTCTGAATCGAGCTGCATGCCAATTTCAACGTTGGGTGCCTGGCTTCCGGCAATCCCCCCGCCGCCGGTATGCCCCTGAGCGCCCCTGCGCAGGAAGCGCAAATCACACACGGTCATGCCGCGCGAGCGCGCGCCGCGCAATTCAATATCCACGTGGGCTTTGACCGACTCCACCAGGCTGGCATCCACCAGCCATGCAACGGAGACCGCATCGTGGATGGCAGCGCCGGGGATGCCCCAGGCAGCTTTAGATTTGGCGTTGTACCAGTCCAGCAGGGCAGCCGCCACCCGGGCGGTTTGCCCGGGCAAGGCGTAAATGCGTTCCATTCGTTCCGGCGTGGAAAGCGCCTGGCGGGTGATGTTGAGGCCGGCCATTTTGATGGGTATGCCGCTGGTGAAAACAATGTGGGCGGCTTCAGGGTCAATGGCAATGTTGGTTTCGGCGGCTGGCGCGGAATTACCCACCGTGGTTGAACCGCCCATCAGGGAGATTTCGTCAATATGGTCTGCGATGCGCGGCTCAAGGCGCAGGGCCAGAGCGATATTGGTCAGCGGGCCGACCGGTACCAGCGTCACCTTGTCATGGGCCATGAGGGTCTCGACAATAAACTGGGCTGCCGTGCCGGGATGCAGCCGGGTGGTGGGTTGCGGCAGCTGCGGCCCATCCAGGCCAGAAATGCCGTGCCCCATCGGATTCTGGCGCAGCGGCTCAATCAACGGCAGCGCAGCGCCCTGCACCACGGGAATATGGGTGAGGCCGCTGAACTCGACAATCTTCAGCGCGTTGAGGGTCACTTTATCGATGTGGGTATTACCGTTCACGGTGGTAATCCCGAGGATATCGAAATGCTGGGCTGCCAGAAGAATGGCCATCGCGTCATCATGCCCGGGGTCGCAGTCAATAATCACCTTTCGTTTCATCAGGCTCTCCATTTCTATTTGAATGCACTCGAAACCATGCTGCGCACGTAATATTTTTGCAGCGTCAGGAAAAGAATCAACGGCACAAGGGTTGCTATCCCAGATGAGGCAAACAACCGTCCCCACAGGGCTTCATCAAAATTGATATTTTTAACGATTTCAATCTGGATCAGCACGTGATCGGGGGTTGGCGCGGCAATCAACGGCCAGAAGAAGGATTCCCACATCTGGGTGAACATCATCAGCAGGGCGGTGATGATGACCGGCCAGGCCAGCGGCATGGCAATTTTGTAATAAATTTGCAGCCACGAGGCGCCGTCAACATGGGCGGCTTCGTACAGGTCGCGCGGCACACTGGATAAAAACTGCCTGAACAGGAAAATAATCAGGCCGTTGGCCAGCGCGGGAAAGATGAGTGCCTGGTAGGTATCATACCAGCCCAAGCCCCTGATGAGCACGTACAACGGCAGCACGATGGATTCAAAGGGCATCATAAAAGTAATCAAAACCAGGGCAAAGAGAATGTTCTTGCCCTTGAAGTTAAACACTGCAAACGCAAAGCCTGCCAGTGAATTAATCAACATGCCAAAGGTGGCGGTGGTCACCCCCACAAAAAGGGTGTTCAGCAGTGCGCGCGGGAAGTTGCTGGGCGGGGTGAAGATATAAATGTAATTTTCCAGTGTCAGGTTAAGCGGGAAGAAAGTCTGCCAGGAAACATCGCGCGTAAACTTAAAGATAGTTTTTGCTGGCTGGATGGAGGAGACGAAAAGCCAGTAGATGGGCAGTAAAAAGATGAGCCCCAGGATCAGCATAGCCAGGTAGCGCGGCGTTTCGGCCAGAATTTTGCGGAAGCGTTTCTTAAACGGCATATGACTGCTCCTCAGAGCGGAAGAAGCGCAGCTCTATGATAGTAAAGAGAGCAATAATGACCAGGATGGTGGTAGACATTGCCAGCGAGCGCCCCATGTTGCCCAGGGTGAAGGCATTCTGGTAGGCGTTGAACATCAACAAATTGGTTGCGCCGAGCGGTCCGCCTTTTGTGATGAGATACACCGGCGCAAAGAAGAGAAAATTAGCCACCGTATCTGCCACAAAGACGAATGCCAGCGGGCGGCGCATCAAAGGCAGTGTGATGAGCCGGAAGCGCTGCCAACCGCTCGCGCCGTCAATCTGGGCGGCTTCGTATAACAGAGCTGGAATATCATTCAGACCCGCCAGAAGGAACATCATCCAGTACCCCACACCCTTCCAGCTTGCCAGGAAGATCATGGAGGGCAGCGCCTGCGAAGCGCTGGTAAAGAAGGGCTGCTCGGTGATGCCAATCTTGCGGAATAAACCATTAATCAATCCCAGGCTGGGATCCAGCATCAAGTTCCACAGTAAAGAGGCCACGCCAATTGAAACAGTCATGGGGATAAAGTAAGCGGTGCGGAAGATACCGACTCCGCGCGTGGGACGAAAAACAAGCAGCGCCAGGCAAAAGGCGATGAAGATTTGCAGGGGATTGATGATCAGGTTGAAAAAGATGGTCAGGGTAAATGAATCCCAGAAGGACTTGGTGGCAAAAAGATCCGTGTAATTCTTAAATCCCACAAAAATAGTGTCGCCAAGCAGGGTCTGGTTGGTCAGGCTGCCAAAGAATGAAACGCCAATCGGGGTGATGCGAAAAATCAGCAAGCCCAGAAGAGCCGGAAAAATAAACAGATACGGAGTCAGCCGGTCAAGTTTTCTCATAAAACCACCAAACGGGTTTGTGCCATCAGCAAGTGCTTCGGGGGTCGTTGGGGGGCGACCCCCGAAGCGAGGAATAGGTGGACCAGATTACTTGTACTTGGCCAGTTCTGCGTCAATCGCAACAGCAGCTTCAGCCAGGCGGGTTTTCACGTTTGCGCCCTGCTGAATATCCTTGAGGGCTTTGAGCAGCAGGTCTTCATACTCACGGTACCCGGGCGTGAAGGGGCGGGGATAAGCTGTGTTATCCAGCTCGAACTGCACAATTTTCCACATATCGGTGTTAAAGACGTCCGGCAGTGCGGCATAAACCGTCTTCTTGACCGGGGGATAGCCGCGAATCTTAAAGAAGCTCACCATTTGCTCATCGCTGGTCATGAATTTGATGACCTCGGAGGCTTCTTTGATGTACTTAGAGCGCGGGTTGATCCCGATATGCCACGAACCGGTGGGGGTGACGGCTTTTCCGCCTTCAAACAAGGGGTGCGGGGCGACTGCAAACTTGAGGTCGGTGTAGCGGCCCTTGAGGGTGTTGAAGGAGAAAGTGCCCGCCAGGAAGAAGGCGGCTTTACCCTGTCCAAACACTTCCAGAGCCACATTGCTATCCAGACCAATCGGGCTCAACTTTTCGGTGTAGAACTTTTGGTAGAACTCAATGGCTTCGATGAATTGAGGCGAGTCGACGAAGCCTTTGGAGGTCAGACCATCATCCGAAAGGGGTTTGGCGCCTTTGGATTCGGGCAGGGCCAGGATCTGGTACGGCCGGTCAGCCTGTTCGATGACCAGGCCGTAAATGCCCTTAGCCGGATCGGTGGCTTTCTTGGCCAGCTCGTATAGTTTTTCCCAGGTGAGGCGTTTGTTGGTGTCAAGCGGGGGAGCTTCGATGCCTGCCGCCTTGAGAATATCTGTGTTGTAGTACAGCAGAATTTCGCTGGTGGCATACGGCACGGACCAAAGCTTGCCCTTGTAATTGCCCTGGTCGGTGGCGGCTTTGGTAAAGTTTTTCAGGTCGTCTCCCAGAACGGGTCCCACCTCCAGCAAGTGGTTGCGCACCGCATAGGAAGAGGTGAGGGGACCATCAACGCTATAAATATCGGGTACCTCGTTGCGCGCGCCCAGGCGTACTTCCAGAGCAGGCACCAGTTGGGCCAGCGGCAGGGCTTCAATCTTGAATTCAATGTTGGGGAACTTGGCTTTAACGGGATCGAAGATCGCCTTAATCTGGTCGTCAGCCCAGCCGGTCCATAAAATCTGCATGGTAATCTTCTGAGCCGGAGCAGCGGTGGCAGCAGCGGTTGTAGGGGCAGCGGTCGGCGTGGTACAACCAACCACCATCGTCGCCATTATGATGAGGGACAAAACGGTTAGCAGGGTATTACGCTTCATGACAGACTCCTCCTTGTGAGAATTGGGTTGCTTATTGGTTGAACGGGTTTTGCAAGAAACCATGAATTTTTTCGATAACACACTCCTTTCCCGGGTTCATAATGAGGGATTAAATGATGGTGTTTCGGGTTATGCCAGCGCCTTAATGACTGCCTGGTTGGTTCTAAGAAAATTCTCAACCGCCAGGCGAGTTGGAATGGAAGACTGGGCGCCAACCTGGGTGACTGCCAGGGCGCCCGCGGCAGAGGCAAATGCCAGACACTTTTCCAGACTCTTCTTTTCGCTGAGCATGACAGCAAATGCACCAATGAAGGTATCGCCGGCGGCGGTCGAATCAACCGCTCTGACGGGGAAGGCGGGTAAATACCGCGCCTCATCAGGAGCGAGAGCCAACGCGCCTTTGGTTCCCAGCGTGACCACCACCAGGCGTGTATGCCCGGTCAACAGGCTGCGGGCGGCTTCCAGCGCGCTTAACTCATCACTGACCGGTAATCTGGTCAACATCTGGGCTTCCACCTCGTTGAGCACCAGGATATCCACCTGCGCCAGGTGCTCTGCGGCAAAAGGATAGGCTGGAGCAGGGTTGAGCAGCACGGGCACCCCGTGCGCATGTGCAATCTGGATGGAGCGGATGACAGCTTCCAGGGGAATTTCAAATTGCAGCAAGACCAGCCCGGCGGAGGCAATCAGCTTTTCGAGGTTTTCAATGTCACGGGCGGTGAGCAGACCGTTTGCGCCCGGTACAATCATGATGCGGTTCTCGCCAGATTGCTCGACGATGATGAGGGCAACCCCGGTTGAGATGCCCGGCAACTGCTGCACCTGGGTGATATCAATGCCCTCCCCTTCCAGGTTGTGCACCATCTGAGCGCCAAAGCCGTCGCTGCCCACCCGTCCAACCATGCGCACTTTGCTGCTACCCTTGCTGCCGTTGGAGAGGCGTGCAGCAGCGACAGCCTGATTGGCTCCTTTGCCGCCGGGGATGGTTGTGAAGGCCTGCGCTGCGATGGTCTCACCGGCCTGGGGCGCGCGCTGCGCCTGAATGACAAGATCCATATTTAGGCTGCCAATTACAATAATAGGTCGCATTTAATTCCCCCTGGGTGGCGCGCAGGATTCCCTGACCAAGAGACCGGGCTGTAAAACGATTCTTTGAGGTAAGCCGGGTTTCTGGTGCTGACGGGATTCTTGCAGGCGTTGGAGTAACAATTGGGTGGCTGCAGTAGCCATCTCGGTATAAGGCTGGGCAATCGTGGTCAATGAAGGCGAAATCGCCTCGGCCAGGGGAATATCGTCAAAGCCGATAATGGAAATATCCCCGGGGATGTTGATTTTAAGATTGTGGGCCGCCTTGATTGCGCCAATCGCCATCATGTCGTTGCAGACAAAAATGGCGGTGAATGGCAGGTGCAAATCGAGCAGTTCATGCAGGCAGCGTTCACCGCTTTGATAGCGGAAGTCTCCGCGCAGGAACAACCGCTCGTCAACCGAGATTCCCGCCTGGCTGAATGCTTTGCGGAAACCTATCAAACGGTCGGCAGAGGGGTTCAAATCTGAAGGGCCGCTGATACAGGCCACATGCCGGTGGCCGAGCTGGATCAGATGGCGGCCGGCCAGGTAACCCCCCAGTTGGTTATCCACCAGGACTGTGTCGGCCTGCAGGTCGTCGAACTCGCGGTCCACCACCACCACTGGCGGTCCGCTTTGAGCGATGCTCTGGATATTCAGGCTGGTGCTGCTGGCGGAGATGAACAAAATCCCATCTACCTGTTTTTCAATCAGCGTGTTCAGGTAAGATTTTTCCTTGAGGGGATTATCATCGGTGTTGCAGATTATCAGGCTGTAACCGTTCTGGAAGCTGACGTCCTCAATAACGCGCGAGACCTCAGCAAAGAACAGGTTTGAGCTATCTGGTAACATTAGCCCGATGGTACGGGTCTTGCCGCTGCGTAGGCTGCGCGCTAGAACATTGGGACGGTAACCGAGATCATCCATTGCCTGGCGGACTTGCGCTACGACCTCTTCTGAAACAAACCGCGTGCCGTTAATCACGTGTGAAACGGTGGTTATTGAAACACCTGCTGCGTGTGCCACATCGCGAATAGTCGTCAATTGATTGCCTGTTGTGAAAAGGAGGTTAAGAAAACGTTTGCGCAAACGTTTTCTAAAGTATAGCAATTTTGATTGATTTGTCAATAGGCAGAATCAGCCTACACTCGAGCATGCAGAAAAGCGCTGCGAATATATAAATATCACAAGAAAGAGCAGATCTGTTCTAGCAATCTCCTGACTGAGTTGGTGGTAGTCAACCCTTATTCGCTTTTGATGAAAGCTCGCAGGCCGCCTTTCCAGGCTTATATTTCTGGTGCAGTTTTGGTGCAGATTGGTGTAAAACTGCCTCAAAACAGTGGATTGATAGGACGGGGTAGATGAGCCTACCCCCATATATGGTGGTCGTTAGCACTAAATACCACCATATGTACGATTTAGACCCTCCCGGGCGGAGCTTCGAATCTGGAGGTTGAGAGTTCGAGCCTCTCCGGGGGCGCTGCCCGGAAAAATTTAGATGAGGTCGCGAGTGCCCATAGGGAGTATTTTCGAGCCTCTCCGCCCCTGAAGGGGTGCTGCGCGAGGGG
Organism: uncultured Anaerolineaceae bacterium; assembly: GCA_964453035.1. Classification (GTDB taxonomy): domain Bacteria; phylum Chloroflexota; class Anaerolineae; order Anaerolineales; family Anaerolineaceae; genus CAYVOX01. The sequence continues at coordinate 11,059 of CAYVOX010000050.1, read as the reverse complement.
CGCTGCCTTTTATCAAAGGATGAGGTTGAGAGCCCCCATTGGGGGGTGATATTCGATCCTCTCTGCCTGCCCGCCTGATCCATAAGAGGCGGGCTTAACGTTGACAAAAACCCCACCTGGCCTACAATTTCAATAGGCGAACGCGCTCTCTCCGCCATCATGCCGGGGCGATGGCCGCACACTCGCAAAAATTTACTCAAACCGCGCAGGTGGTGATGACTCAGAAGCATTATCTTGCCCTGGACCTCGGCGCTGAAAGTGGGCGTGCCATTGTTGGCACGCTTGCCGGGGGCAAACTCTCCCTCAGCGAAACCCACCGTTTTGCCAACACGCCGCTCAACACGCCCGGCGGCCTGCGTTGGGATGTGGACGGCCTGTGGCGCGAGATAAAAGCGGGGATTGCCCATTCTGCGCGCGCATTTGCGCTGCAAAGCCTGGCTGTGGATACCTGGGGGGTGGATTTTGCCCTGCTGGATGAAAATGGGGCACTGCTTGGCAACCCCTACCATTACCGCGATGCCCGCACCGACGGCATGCTGGAGGAAGCCTTCCGGCGCGTGCCACAGCCGCAGATTTTTGCCCGGACGGGCATCCAGTTCATGCAGATCAACACGCTTTACCAGTTGCTTTCCATGCGCCTGGCGAGTGACCCGCACCTCGCTGCCGCCCGAACCTTTCTAACTATTCCGGATCTGTTCAACCACTGGTTGTGCGGCAGCCTGGTGTGCGAGTTCACCAATGCCACCACCACCCAGTGCTTCGACCCGCTCTCGCGCGACTGGGCTTTTCCGCTGCTGCAGGCCATGGACATTCCGCTGCACCTCTTCCCCGGCGTGTGCGAACCCGGCACCAACCTGGGCGCGCTGCTGCCTGACGTGGCTCTCGAAACCGGCGCGGGCAGCCTGCCGGTCATTGCCCCCGCCTGCCACGATACTGGCTCGGCAGTTGCGGCTGTACCAGCCCAAAACAGCCACTTCGCCTGGATTAGCTCGGGCACCTGGTCTATCATGGGCGCTGAGGTGGCTCAGCCCAATCTCACCCCTCAGGCGTTGGCCAGCAACTTCACCAACGAGGGTGGGGTTTTCGGCACCTGGCGGCTCTCCCGCAACATCATGGGATTGTGGCTGGTACAGGAATGCAAACGCGCATGGGGTCTTTCCTACGATGAGCTGACGCGCCTGGCGGGTGAGACCCGACCATTCCTGGCGGTGATTGACGTTGATCATCCCGGGTTTCTGCACCCCGGAAATATGCCGGAGAAGATTTGCCAGTTCTGCCACCAGACCGGGCAACCCGTCCCGCAAACGCAGGGTGAGATCACCCGCGTGGTGCTGGAAAGCCTGGCGCTCAAATATCGGTTTGTGCTGGCGCGCCTGGAAGATCTACTGGGAACGCGCCTCGACCCAATTCATATCATCGGCGGCGGCACGCAAAACCGCCTGCTCAACCAGCTCACCGCGGATGCTACCGGTCGCAGGGTGGTGTCAGGGCCGGTGGAGGCGACCGCGGCTGGCAATATTCTGATGCAAGCCATCACTCTTGGAGAAATTCCTTCGCTGGCGGAAGCCCGCGAGTTGGTGCAGCGCTCCTTTGAGACCAGCGATTACCTCCCCCAACCCTCCGCAGGATGGGACCAGGCATACACCCGCCTGCTGAAAGGATTGATTTGATGTTATCAGAACCGTATCCCCAGTTGGATGATATGTTGAGCATGATGGGTGAAGCGGGCCGGCACCTGGCGGAGATTGAAGCCAGCGAAGGCGCGGCCGGGAACATTTCCGTTTGCATGCGCTGGCCCGTGGAGGTGCGCACGCGCTTCCCGGTGATGGAGATGATAGACCTGCCCCAGCCCGTACCGGAGCTTGCCGGCGCAACCTTCCTGGTGAGCGGTTCCGGCAGGCGCTTGCGTGAGATTATCATCGAGCCGACCGCCAACATTGCCTGCATCGTGGTCAACCCGGCGGGCCGCACAGGCAGGCTCTACACCTCGCACCAGCGCCGCTTTGAGCGCGTCACCAGCGAGTTTAACTCCCACCTGGCGGTACACTACGACCAGATTTGCGCTTCTAACACCAACTTCCACGCGGTCATCCACGCCCAACCGGTCCATCTCACTTACCTCAGCCACATCCCGAGCTACCAGGATGCGCAATACCTCAACACGCACCTGCTGCGCTGGCAGCCAGAAACGATTGTCAACCTTCCCGAGGGGATTGGTTTTATCCCCTTTGAGGTGCCGGGGTCTGCGCGGCTGATGGCGGGCAACATCGCCGCGCTGCGCAAGCACCGCATCGTCATCTGGGCCAAGCACGGCGTGATGGCCCGTTCGGATATTTCAGTCAAACGCGCTGCTGACCGGGTGGAATATGCTGAAACGGCTGCTCGCTACGAATACCTTAACCTGGGCATCGGCGAGATGGGCGAGGGGCTGAGCGTTGAGGAAATTCGCTCCATTTGCTCGGCTTTCAACGTCAAACAGGAGATTTTCTAAGATGAACCCAAGCGATTCTCACATTCAATCGGCTTATGCTGGCGCTGTTGAGCGTTATGCCGCCCTGGGCGTGGATACCGCTGCCGCGCTGAGGCAGTTGGAAAAGGTTTCTATCTCGCTGCACTGCTGGCAGGGGGACGATGTGAGCGGTTTTGAAAACCCGGGCGGGGAACTGACCGGCGGGATTGCCACCACCGGCAATTACCCGGGCAAAGCCCGCAGCGCCGCTGAATTGCGCCGCGACCTGGATGTGGTTTACCGCCTGCTGCCCGGCTCGCACCGCCTCAACCTGCACGCCATTTACCTTGAGGCGAAAAAAGGGGTGGAGCGCAACGCCATCGAGCCGCGGCATTTTTCGGCCTGGGTGGATTGGGCCAGGGCCAATCACCACGGGCTGGATTTCAACCCGACCTGTTTCTCACACCCGCTGGCCAACGCGGGCTTCACCCTCTCGCACCACGACCCAGCCATTCGCCAGTACTGGGTGGAGCACTGCATTGCCAGCCGCAGAATTGGTGACTACTTTGGGCGCGAATTGGGCACAAAAGCGGTCACCAACCTTTGGATTCCCGATGGATATAAAGATACCCCCGCGGACCGTCTCTCCCCTCGCCGCCGTCTGTTAGAGGCACTTGACCAGGTTTTTGCTGAGAAACTCCCTCACAACCTGGATGCGGTTGAACCAAAATTGTTCGGCATCGGCTCGGAAAGCTACGTCACCGGGTCGATGGAGTTCTACACAGCCTATGCGGTCAGCCGCAAGGTGCTGCTGACGCTGGATAGCGGGCATTTTCATCCCACTGAAACGATTTCTGACAAAATTTCTGCCCTGCTGCTGTTTCTGGATGAGCTTCTGCTGCACGTCAGCCGGGGCGTGCGCTGGGATAGCGACCATGTGGTCACCTTCAGCGATGATCTGGCGGCCATTGCGCAGGAGATTATCCGCACCGGGGCGCTGGAGCGGGTTCACATTGGGTTGGATTACTTCGATGCCAGTATCAACCGCATCGCTGCCTGGGCCATCGGCGCCAGGAATACTCTGCGCGCGCTGCTTAACGCCCTGCTGGAGCCACGAACGCTGCTGGAGCAGTTTGAGCGCGATGGCGATTTTACCAGCCGGCTGGCCCTGCAGGAGGAGGTCAAGTCACTGCCGGCCGGCGCGGTGTGGGATTACTACTGCCTGCAAAAGAGCGTGCCGGTGGGCATGGCGTTTTTGCAGGAAATCAGGCATTACGAGAAGAGCGAGCTGACGGGGAGGGGGTAGGGAATAGCCAAAGTTCAACGAGGTCCCGTGATTTACAGTTCTGATAGCCTAATGGTTTTTAAGGGGCATTTATTAGAACTATATTAATGGTTATGCTATAATCCATTTATTATTTCTTAAGCGCGTTTAGCGCGAATCCCTAACGAGAGCATTCATCGATATGGAAGAATTTCAAGGATCGGGGTCTGTCTGGTTATCAACAGGTATCACTCTCGGAAATAATTTAAATGGCGTTCTTCTTTTGGTTCGAGCAAAGCGCCCGGAATCGCTACAGGCGGTTCTCAAGTCTCCCTCTCTTGACGCCCGTAAGAATTTTCGAGAATTCATTCTTCAAAAAGAAGCCATAAGAAAAGAAGGAGAGATTCTCCAGCACCTGGGAGAATTCAAACTCGAATATCTTGATGGAGAAATTTCACCTTGCCGCCTGTTAGATAGCAGCAATCATACCGCCTCTTCAGATTACTTCATTGTTATCAATTTCATTGATGGAACCAGCCTGTCGAAACTCTCGGGAGCAGTAGCCGGCGACAACCTGGATGAAGAAGCGATTCTGTGGGTTTTGGGGGGATTAATTGGTTTCATCAGGGCAATTCACAGGTATGGAATCGTCTGGAACGGTTTAGACCCTGATCACCTGTTGCTCAATATGCATGATCGAAAGTTGACCGCGGTCAACTGGAGTAAAGCTGCAATCTCCAGCGAACTATTAACCAATTCGAGTCTATGCGCCAAGGATTATGAGGGGATATTGCGACTGGGTGATTTCCTGGGTGAATCAAATCACCCTGGTTTATTGCATCAATTATCCTGGCCGGATAAATCACAAATCGAAGCTTTGGTTGAGGCACAAAATCCTTCAGCGTTAATTAAGTTGGTTCTGGAATTGCAGGGAAGGATTGATGCCCACCGAAATCATCAGCCTTCAGACGTGAATAACTCTGATTTCGACAGCAGAGAGGCATTTACACATGCTGGTGAAAAAGTGTCCTCTGATGAAATCGAAGAGTATTTGATGGACGGCATCAGGTTATTCCTGGAGGGTTCATATCCTGACGCAATCGAAAATTTTGAGTGGATTCTTGCTCACAACCAGAACCATCACCTGGCGGATGAATATCTCAAAAAAGCAAAGCACGCCCTAAAAGTGGGAAGCATTCCGAATCGCAAGTTACCAGCCCTGGCAAGGCAGTTGCGCATTCAGGGGGATGCTCACCGGGTCATGGGAGATTTTGACCAGGCACGTGAAAAATTTGAAGAAGCCAGGCGGGTAGCCAGGGAAGCAGGTATTGCCGATTGGATGGAATTGGAGATTGCGCTTAATGATCTGGAAACTGAGGCAGTGGTTCGCAATGAACAGGAAGCTATTTTAAAAATTGTGAATGCAGGCCGCTTTGAGGAAGCCCTGACGGCTTTAGCTCGCCTTTCCGCGCATTTTCCAGAGTATCTCAGAAAAGAATGGCTGGAGAGCCTTCAAAATGCGCTTGAATCAGAAAATCAATTAGCGCTTCTCGAAAATAATGCCATTCTTGACTTCAACCAGCTTGTTGAAGTTGTCAACACAATCCGTAAGAATTTGATGAAAACGCTCATTCCGATTGAAACTGAGCGGCTTCAAGCATCCATTTCCCAACTGGATCGCTTCCTGGAGTCAGTGTGCGAAACCATTCTTAATTCAGCTAACCGACTGGTTGCTAACACCCAGGTGAACCATTCTTTATATCACCAGGTGTCTTCCCTCCAAATTGCGATTGCGGAGATGGAAAAGAGCGTTAAGTTAAGGCTGCCAAGCAGTGAAATGGAACACACGCTTCAGAAAGCCACCGCGCAACTGAAAAATGCTGAAATTGCCTACGAGAATCTCCAGAACGCCTATCATCTCATTCATTCAAATGTTCAACAGGAAGTGCTTGAGGGGCGGTTGATGCTGATTTCGTTACGGGATTACCAGGAAGACCCTCTTTATCAAAGATCCCGCGATCTTCTCCTGGAGATTATGTTTGGCTGGGTCAACGATGCCCTGACATCGCGGCGTCATGATCTGGCTAACCAATGGCTGAAGCTGATTGAGCCTTTTATTCAACCGGGAACTGCCGTTGAAGCCGAATTTCTCAAATTCACCCGTAGAGCAAAGAGTGAAGCGTCCACCGCAAAAATTCTACGCATAGCTGGCATTATTGTCGCTGTATTACTGGTACTTTCAGCTATTTGGATGATGACTTACTTTATTCCATCAGTCTAGAACTTCGTCAAGGGGTAATTTATGGAAGAAGTTGGGCAATTCAGTAGGTTCATAATCCTGAAGAAAATCGGCGGGGGGAGATTCACCGATGTATTTGAGGTTATCGATTCTCAGGATCCTGAGGCGCGCCCCCTCGCCCTGAAAATTCTAAGAGAACAGGCGGGAACATTTTCCGGACAACAACAGATTGAACGGATGCGGCGCGAGGCGATGATTACCCAACAGCTTGACCATCCCGGGCTCATTAAGACCATCGAGTTTGGGGAGCACGATGGGCGAGCGTATATTCTTATGCCATTAGCGCAAGGAAAGACGCTTTCGAACCTCCTTTCCGGCATTCTACAGTCTCAGGAACCCTTCAATTGGAAACGCGTGCTTGGAATTGTTCGCTCCCTGGCTGAAGCACTCGATTACTTGCACAGCAAGGGCATCATTCATCGTGATCTAAGCCCGAATAATATCCTGATTGATTCCAGTGACAATGTAATAATCATCGATTTTGGAATTGCGCTGGTTGAAAGCATGGAGCCGATTACGCTATCCGTTGAAATTCACGGCACGCCTTCTTACATGGCTCCTGAAACGCTCCGGCAGGAAAGGGCAAGTCCCGCAACGGATATCTATGCCCTGGCATGCCTGACCTACGAATTGTTAACCGGTCAGCCTTTGTTTAATATCGACCATGAAAACCAGGCTTATTACCTGCATGTTGTGCGAGGCGCGCGCCTTCCTTCTGCATGGCGAGCGGGTGTTCCACCCAAGTTGCAGGTGATCCTGAGCAATGCTCTCAACAAATTACCCTTGCAAAGGTATCGGAGCGCCGGAGAATTTTATCGGGCACTGGAGGGTCTGAACCGAGGGGAGATAAACCTTCCCAGATCATTCTCTCTGGAGACTGGCCTGTCTGAACACCAGAAGTTATGGCTCAATTACACCAGCGTCCGACAGGTTCGCAGGCTTTTATTTTCGCGGGGCTTTGTGTGGTCGGCAACTTCTGGCGGAGTCTTAGGCCTGGATGTTTCTCGTGAGCGAAAGCGAAATTGGAAATTCACAACCTCGGATGGATTACCGAGTAATAACGTCAAGGATCTCTACATTGAACCTAATGGAAGGATTTGGGCAGCAACGGATAAAGGGGTGAGCTTCATTGATCTGTCGCCCTATCAAAATCACTGGAATCGAATCAATGTTAGCGGGAAGCGATTAAACGCAAGCGCTGTTGTTGTTGACCATCGAGGTTTTATCTGGTGTGCCACTGAAGAAGGGGTTTATCGTCTTGAAGGACAGAGTAACGATAGATCTCTATTTGAACCTAAGCGCTACCCTCTCGAAAAAGTGACCTGTCTATCCGTCAGCCCCAACCAGGAAATTTTTGCGGGAACCACAAAAGGTTTGTTTAAGTTGAGCGGCGAAGCATGGGAACCCCTTCCCAACGATAAAACCGCCGGGTCCAAGGTCAATGCAATCGCTTTTGACCAGAGCCGTGCCACCTGGATTGCCACGCATGCTGGTCTGTTCAGATATGCATACCAGGAATGGAGACACTACTCCAGAGCCGATGGACTACCCTCGAATCAATGCCTTGATATCAGCGTCACCTCGGATGGGAACCTGTATGTTGCGACGGCTGAAGGCCTGGTGGAGATAAACCATGATAAAGTAATCCATACGGCTGCTTTAAAAGGGGATAAACGGATTGAGTCAGTGTGTTCCGGCCCTTACAATATCACCTGGTTGGGTACACAAAGGGGCATATTTACGTTTGAAAACGGGAAGATTTATCCCCCAGAAGCTGAGTATGGGCTGCTAGATAACCAGGTTCATGTTATCTATCCTGACACAACCGGCGCGATCTGGTTTGGATTGGACTCAGGATTGAGCATCTACCATCAAGATTCGCGAAAAAGCTGGGTCTCTTATTCTTCCGGTCAGGGTGTCATTGGACCCATCACAGCGATCATCGAAGATTTCTTGGGCAACGTGTGGGTAGGCACCGCCAACGGAGGAATTTCTGTTTTCAAAAATCATCAGAAGATTCGTGAATTCAGGATGGAACCCGGTGGGTTGCCGGGCAATTCGATTAATTCGATGCTCGTTTCCTCAAATAATCGCATCTGGGCTGCTACAGATCACGGTCTTGCTTATTGGAATGACCGCTGGCAGCGTTTTCCTTTAGATGGAGAAGTTGATGAGGGCGTGCGGTTTATTGCTGAAGACCCGGTTGGCAATTTGTGGTGTGCGCGGCCCAGCGGCCGAATATCCATCTGGGATGGAGCCAGTTGGCGCCACATTGCCGGAGATACCGCGCTGGGTACCAGAGCCATTAATGGAATTGCCTTCCGCAGGGAAGCAGATGGTTTTTCAGCCTGGATTGCATCGGACCAGGGCGCTTTTAGAATTGAATCGGATGGCGCCATCCAGCGGGTTAATGTTGCCGAATTGAAGGGAACAAGATCTCTGTGCGTGACCGTGGATAAAAATCGAAATGTTTGGTTGGGAACCGATAAAGGCGTGTTTTGTTTGTTCCCCACTGGAAATGTTGTCAATTATTCGCCCCGCGACGGCCTGGCAGGGGAGACTGTTTTCTCAATTTATTATTCTGCGGCGGACGAGCGTTTGTGGTTCGCCACGTCGGAAGGCGCCAGCGAGTTGCTCTAAATAATGAGGTGATAACCCTATGACAAATTCATCTTCGAATCCACCTACCGGCTACTTCAGAACGCCTAAAGAAGTTTACAGCTACAACAAAATCAATATCGGTTCAAAGACCGGCGAGACGTTAATGGCCACTTGCGCAACCTATGGCGATGTGGTGATTAAACGCCCCGGTTTGACCAATCCAGATATGCTGATTATGTCCAACGCTGACCTGGTTCGAGAGAAAAAGGCATTAACAACGCCGGGAATCCGCGATCACCGGTGCGTGTGCAGGCTGCTGGATGATGGTGAAGCAGTAGACCGCGGGCTCAAGTATATTTACCTTGTGATTGAACGCGCCAGAGGCATGAACCTGGAAACCCTAATTTCGCAGTATCAAATGCAAGGCAAAAGCCTGCCTGAAGGTGTGATTGTCAGGGTGGTGACTAAATTTCTGGATCTGTTGGCGGTTGCCCACCGCCATGATGTGATTTACAACGACGTTAAGATCGATCATTTATTTGTCTCTTTTTCCCACGGTTCGTATGGAGCGCTTGAACTTAAAGTCATTGACTGGGGGAATGCGGCTTTTGTGGGAGATGGTTCACAGAAAGAACCGAGCGATGATGTTTTCCAATGCGGTGAATTGATTTACAAGCTGTTTACTGGCGAGAGTTTCAAACAGTCCCAGTCTGAATCCAACTGGTTGCAATCTGGAAAAACGGTCTGGGCGATTGATTTTCCGGAAATTGTTCCGTATAAGCTGCAGGCTATTTTGCAAAAGGCGCTTCACCCCCTCAAAGCCAGCCGTTATAAGGATGCCGGAAAGCTGCTTGATGCCTTTGGAACCTATGTGTTTGAATTCGATAAGGAAATTAAAGATGAGCTTGAGAGAATCAGGCAGATTGTGGCGGTTCCCTCCCTGCAGGCGTTTGACGAGGCGGCGTTACGCCTGGCCCGATTGCTTGAACATGATCCAACCGAAATCGAAACCATCAAACTATCCGATGAAATGAAGCAACGTAAAGAGATCTTTGCCAGCCGGCAGCTGCTGGATGAAATCCTTGCCCATATTTCAGTTGATGAGTGGGAGAGGGGGCAGCAGCTTTTGGGTGGGCTTAAAGACGAACCGACCCGCAAAATCCTTGAAGCCAGCATCTCCACCGCGCGTGAATTCCCCATGCTGCGGGAAAAAGTGCAAAAAGCAACCCATTATTTATTGAGCCCATCTCCTGAAATTGATAAGGTGATGAGCGCCCTGAAACCAGATGTGTTTAAAACCAATGCGCCAGAATTGGCGTTATTGGACCGCATGGTGCGCTTTCACAGCCTGGAAAAGGATGCGGATGTGTCCTTCTACATGCTTTTGCTGGCGCGTGCTTACCGCCTGATGGGGGAAGAATCGGAAGAGACTCGCTCAGCAAGCCTCGAAGAAAAAAGTCTCAAGAGGGGTGCAGATTTTGGCAAACAGAAGAAAAAGCTTGATGAGATTCAACAATCCCTGGGCTCGCTGCTTCAGAATTATCCCCTCAACACCGGAAAGGCCAATCTGACCCAATTGTTGGGGTATTACAAGGCTCTGGAAACCGACATCGACACGACGGTGAGCCAACTGGAGCGCCTGGAGAAAGACCGCATTGCGCTCCCAAATCCTTCCAACAGGGAGGATTACACCAGGTTGCTGAAGCAGGCCTGGCAGTTGGTGAGCAATATTGTGGATAGCCTGAGTAAAACAGAAAATGACCTGAATCACGGGCGATTCTCATCTTACACCACCAGCATCAATCAGGCCATCATTCTGGACCCGTTTAATCATTTTCTCAATGACCGGCTTGGAGAGGGCGGCGATTTGCAGTGGGCTTATGAGTATGAGAGGCACTTCAACCCACCCGGCCGGGAAGATTCCCGCGAATGGCTGCTTTACTTCAGGGATTGGACCTTTGAATCCTTGGCTGCCCAGGATAAAGCTCGAAAGATAGTCAGCCTTGATTGGATTGAAAAAAACTACAAGATGCTGGTCGCCGTGAATAATTACTGGTTAACGATGGTCAAGGCTGCTCAGCCACATGCTGGCAGGGCAGGTTACTCGCTGGATAATGAGTTGGATAGGGTAAAAGCTTTTGGTCCATCGGATAAAATCCTGGGTGCCTGCCGGGCTTTAAAAGTGAATGTGGAATATTATCCCTGGTTGTTTGTCGGATTGGACAATGCTGGCAATCAAAATAATCCTGAAGATGACCGGTTTTCATCTGCGCTCACGGCATTCATTGAGAAATTAGAACTCTTTACTATTAACCGCGAGATGATTGAAAATAAGTTCGGAGGTTTGGAAGCCGCCAGTAAGACAAGTTGGCATAAGTATTGGGCGGACTATTTCAAGGGGGTCATGGAATCTTACATTAGCGTTTTGAATGGAGATTATTATCAT
>CAYVOX010000049.1:17287-19705 GCA_964453035.1 uncultured Anaerolineaceae bacterium | reverse complement strand
CGCGTATCCAGGCTGACCTGCCGGTTAGAGACCCAGACGGGCACTTCGCCAGAGAGGCGCTCGATCCAGGCGGTGTAATCGGCCTGGCTGGTGCGGGAAAGCGCCTGTACAATCAGCGGGTTTGCGGTGCAGGTATAATCAACCTGCTCGCTTTGCGCGATGGTTGAAAAATGCGCCAGCAGGATCAAGAGAACCAGGCTTACCGATAAGAATTTTAGTTTCATGAAGTTAAGCTTATTGAGGTTTGTTGATTTGTCAAATCAGATGAAGTACGGAAAAATGACCATGAACATTCGCATAACATCCCTGATATTGCTCAGCCTGAGCCTGTTGGTAGGCCTCACCGCCAGCGCGCAGGCGCAGTCGCCAACGCCCATGCCAGCCTTCGGACCCGTGCCGGTGACCGACGACATGGTGAACGCGGTTGCCAAGACGTTATACTGCCCGGTGTGCGAGAATATTCCGCTGGATGTGTGCCCCACCCAGGCCTGCTCGCAATGGCGCGACCTGATTAAGCTCAAGCTCTCGCAGGGTTGGACGACCGAGCAAATCAGGCAGTATTTTGCGCAGATTTACGGCGACCGGGTGCTTTCCGCGCCGCCGCCGGAAGGGTTAAACTTGCTGGTTTACATTTTGCCGCCGGTGTTCTTCCTGGTGGGGGTTTTTATCCTCTACCGGGTATTGCGCTCCCGGCAAAAGCCTGCACCCGCGGTGGTTAACCCTCCTGAAGGCGAGACAGAAGACCCGTACCTGAAGCGCCTGGAAGAAGAGATCAAACGCCAACAATAAATTGCGCCGCGCGCTGCAAAAACCGCGCGCGATGGAACGAAGGAGTTGTTTTTCATGGAAAAGCAAGAGAATGTCGCTATCACTACAACCAGCGCTCGCCGCTTACCCGTGTGGGTGATTGTGCTGGCGTTTGTCGTCCTGGTCGGGTTCCTGGTATTGCTCTACTGGGGATTGAACCGTTCTCAGCAGGGTCCCATCCAGATTGGGGACGCCGTTCCGCCCTTTGCGCTGACCACGTTTGAAGGCAACCAGATTAAAACCACCGACCTGGCAGGCAAAGTGATTGTGGTCAACTTCTGGGCCTCATGGTGCAAGCCCTGCGAGCAGGAAGCAGCGGATATGGAGAAGGCCTGGCAGTTCTACAAGGCGCGGGGCGATGTGGTTTTTCTGGGGGTGGACTGGGTGGATACCGAGCCGGAAGCGATGGGATACATCAACAAATTTAAAATCACCTATCCCAACGGACCAGACCTGCGCACGGCGATTTCTCAGATTTTCCGGCTAAAGGGCGTGCCCGAAACCTATTTCATTGGCCGCGATGGCACCTTGAAGTATAAGAAGATTGGCCCGTTCACGTCGATGGCTGAGATTCAGAGCGTGATTGAAGGATTATTGAAATAACTTTACGTAATCAGAGGAGCGGCGGGTTATGGATTTAGGCTCGATTTTTCTCATCCTGGCAGTCATTTTGTTGGTTGGCGTGTTCATCACCCGCCCACTGTATCAGCGCGATTCTCGCAGGCGCCTGGTGGAGACCACTACGGCATCTGATGCGGAAAACCAGCAGCGGTCGGCGCTGATGGCTGAGCGCGACCGCATCGTCCTGGCGCTGCAAGACCTGGAGTTTGACCACGTGCTGGGAAAAATTCCTCCCGAGGATTATCCTGTGCAGCGGGCTGCCATGCTGCAAAGCGGCGCGGATGTTCTGCGAAAGCTGGATGCGCTGGGGGCACTGCAGCAGGCGGATAGCGCCGAGGACCGCCTGGAAGCCGAGATTGCCGCGCGGCGCGCCGATGCAGCCGTGAAAGCGGCTCCGAGGCGCCCGGTGGCGAGTGCCGGCGAGGATGAGGTTGAAGCGCTGGTTGCCGCCCGGCGCAAGGCCCGGCAGGAAAAAGCGGGTGGTTTTTGCCCCAAGTGCGGCAAACCGGCCACCAAAGACGATCAATTCTGCTCCCGCTGCGGCGCGGTGCTCTCCTAAGAAGGTTTCTATGAAGCTGCGATTTGTTACGATTGGTTTGTTAGTTTTTCTTTTTGCCATTGGGCTGGCAGGCTGCGACCTTTCTCTGGCGGGGGATGTGACCCCACCGCCGGGCATGCGCGTGCCCACAGCTGCTGCCCCGCAAGCCACTGCATCCATTGTTTACCCGGTTGTTCCGCCCGACCCGACCCAGGGCGCGGCGCTTTACGCTGAGAAATGCGTTGCCTGCCATGGAGTGAGTGGTAAGGGGGATGGGTCGCAGGCTTCTCAGTTACCCATCCCGGTGACGCCGCTCGGTTCGGTGGATGTGGCGCGGCTGGTAAAACCCATCAACTGGTTTACCATCATCACGCAAGGTAAGATTGAGCGCATGATGCCGCCTTTCAAATCCCTCACCGACCGGCAGCGCTGGGACCTGGTGGCGTACCTTT
>CAYVOX010000049.1:0-17187 GCA_964453035.1 uncultured Anaerolineaceae bacterium | reverse complement strand
GTTCACGGCTCTGACCTGGGCAGTTCACCGGATGTGGATTTGTCCATCACCGTCACCGACTCGAGCACGGATGCCTCTGTTCTGGCGGCGCAGCGCGTGCACATCTTCCTGGATTTCACCCTGGACGGACGCATCCAGGTGGCGGAGTTGTTTGTGGTGATCAATCCGACCGAAAACGCGGTTGTGCCGGTGGATGCCAAAACGCCCGGCTTGCTGTTTGACCTGCCAAACGGGGCGACAAATCTACAGTTCCAGGACGGCGAACTGGGCGAGCGTTTCATCCAGACGGTCACCGGCTTTGGGGATACGATGGAAGTGCTGCCTAAAGCCATGCACCAGGTGCTGTTCGGTTTTGACCTGCCGTATGAAAATAACAAAACCACCATAAAAATTCCGTTCACCCTGCCGGTTGATTCGCTGGTGGTGATGGTGCCCGCGGACGGCGTGACCCTGGAAAGCCCCAGTTTGCGCTCCAGCGGCACGCGCCAGATAGACAACGCCAACATCAACCTGTTCAGCGGTTCCAATTTTGCGCGGGGCAGCGTGCTTGAGTTAACCGTCTCGGGGCAGCCTTCGGCTGGCACGCCAACCATCATTGATACCTCATCCACCAGCAGCCTGCTGATTGGATTAGGCGTCTTTGGCGTGGTTTTGATTGTGGTCGGCGTGTGGCTCTTCCGCCAGAAGAAAAAACAGGATCAGCCTGTTGAAGAGATGGAAGAAGAGGAAAGCCCCGAAGAGAACGAGGATGCCCTGCTGGATGCCATTGTGGCTCTGGATGACCTTTACCAGGCCGGAAAGCTGCCCGAGGCGGCTTATCAGGAGCGGCGCAGTGAACTGAAGGCGCGCTTGAAAGCGCTGAGAGAAGCAAAAACCACGCAATGATCGAAGCCAGGCACCTGACCAAGCGTTTTGGACCCAAAACCGTGCTGCGTAACCTTGAATTTAAGGTGGCGCAGGGCGAGTTTGTGGCATTGCTGGGTCCAAACGGAGCCGGAAAGACCACCTTCCTGCGTATTCTTTCCTCTCTCTCCCGCCAGACGCTGGGAGAGGTGCGCATTGCCGGTTACAGCCTGCCGCACCAGGCAGCAGCGGTACGGCGCAAGCTGGGGGTGGTTTCGCACCTGCCGCTGCTCTACGGCGACCTGAGCGCCGCCGAAAACCTGCGCTTTTACGGGCGCATGTACGGTGTTCCCGGGCTCAAGGGGCGCACCGATGAGGTGCTGGAACTGGTGGGGCTTTCTGCGCGGCGTAACGACCTGGTGCGCACCTTCTCTCGCGGCATGCAGCAGCGCCTGGCGATTGGGCGGGCTGTGCTGCACGACCCCGAGGTGCTGCTGCTGGATGAGCCGCACACCGGGCTGGACCAGGATGCATGTGAAATGCTGGATACGGTGCTGCGCAACGTGGCGGCGCTCAACCGCACCCTGGTGATGACCAGCCATGACCTGGCGCGGGCGGCTGACCTGGCTTCGCGCTTTGATGTGCTCACCCGCGGGCAGATCCAGGCTTCGGTGCGGCGCGAGGAGCTGCCGACCGATGGATTGCTGGCTTTTTACCGCGCCACCCTGCAGGAAGCTTCGAATGGGAGGGGCAAATGAACCAGGTGACCCCCTTCCTGCGCGCGTTGTGGGCGGTGGTGTGGAAAGATCTGGCTGCCGAATGGCGCAGCCGGGAGATGCTCTCGGCGATGCTGGTGTTTGCCTTGCTGGTCATTTTCATCTTTAACTTTGCGCTGGAGCTAGACCCGCAGGCGCGCGCCAACCTCACCAGTGGCATCCTGTGGGTGACGCTGACCTTCGCCGGGACGCTGGGGCTCAACCGCTCGATGGCGGTGGAGAAGGACCGCGGCTGCCTGGATGGGCTGCTGCTGGCGCCGGTGGACCGTTCGGCGATTTATTTTGGTAAACTGCTGGCCAATTACATTGTGATGCTGGTGGTGGCTGCCATCATCCTGCCGGTTTACAGCATCCTGTACAATTCAAACCTGTTCCAGCCGGGGCTGCTTTTTGTGATTTTGCTGGGCGGATGGGGGTACGTGGCGGTGGGCACGCTGCTGGCCAGCATGGCCGTGCAGGCGCGCACGCGCGACGTTTTGCTGCCGATTCTGCTTTTCCCGGTGGCTATTCCGGTGCTGGTGGCGGCAGTCAAGGCCAGCAGCGGCTACCTTGAGGCTTTGCCGTGGGACATGGTGGCGCCGTGGGTGAACATCCTGGTGGTTTATGATGTCATTTTCACCGCGGTGGCCTTCATGGTGTTTGATTACGTCGTAGAGGAATAAGCGAGGCAAAAGATGATTGCAAAACGCTCAAAATGGTTAACCATCCTGGATGTTGCGACCCTTGTGGCGCTGGCCGGGGCAACCATCCTGGTGCTGTTCTTCACCCCCCTGGAAAGGACCATGGGGGCCGTGCAAAAGGTGTTTTATTTCCATGTGGCCGCGGGCTGGGCGGGCATGCTGGGCTTTGCGATGGCGTTTGTGGCTGGCATTGCCTACCTGAAGACGCATAACCCGATGTGGGATATCGTTGAGGTGGCGGCAGTGGAAATTGGGCTGGTGTTCATGCTGATTTGCATTGTCACCGGCTCGATCTGGGCTTACCCGGCCTGGAACACCTGGTGGACGTGGGATCCACGCCTGACGACGGCTACCATTATGGAACTGGCTTACGCCGCTTACCTGATGTTGCGTTCCGGAATTGAGGACCCTGAACGGCGCGCGCGCTTTGGCGCGGTTTACGCGATTGTGGCCTTTGTCAGCGTGCCGCTGACCTTTTTCTCCATCCGTCTGTTCAACACCATCCACCCGGTGGTGATTGCGGGCAACGAATCAGGGGCGCTGGGCTCCTTTGCCATGACGCCGAGCATGCGCACCACGTTCTTCGTCAGCCTGATTGCGTTCTCATTTATCTTTGTTGACCTATCCTGGCACCGCATCCGCATGGGCAAGCTGGCGGCCTGGGTGGAGCAGCAAAAATTGAAGCTGAGCGAGTAGGAGGCAGCCATGGATACCCCAAACACGGTAAATTTTATGATCCTGGGTTATGCGGTCATCTTCACCGCCATGACGGCGTATGTTATCAGCCTGCTGGTGCGCTTCAAGAATTTGCGTGCGGATGAGAAGATGCTCGGTGAGCTGGATGAAGGAAAGCGTGAGGAATAAGCACTCTCCTGACGGATAGGTAAATGAAAGGCGGGCTGCCTGGGTTACCGTAATGGTCACCGGCGCAGCCCGTTTTTTTTGACCATCTGGAAGATGCTTTTGCAGGTAAAATAAAACCAACCAGGTTGTTTACTGGTTTTAATTGGCGTTAAGGAGCCCCTATGAACAAAAATCCCAGGCCCATCACGGTGATTAACTCGGTTGCGCCCATTCGCATTTGCGATAACGGCGGCTGGACGGATACCTGGTTTGCCGGGCACGGGCGGATTTTTAACATCGGGGTTTACCCGTATGCCGAGGTGCAGATTGCGGTGTACCCGAAGGGCGAACGCGACAGCCAGGTGGTGATTAATGCCGAAAACTACGGCGAACGCTACACCCTGACTCCTGAAAAGCATTGGGATAAGCATCCGCTGCTGGAAGCTGCCATTGCGTACATGCGTATTCCTGAAGCGTTGAGCTTTGAGGTAACCATCTACTCCGAGGCGCCGGGGGGAGCCTCCACCGGTACTTCCGCGGCGGTGACGGTGGCGCTGATTGGAGCGCTGGACCAGTTGACCCCCGGGCGGTTGACCCCGCACGAGGTGGCCCTGGCGGCGCAGCGCATCGAGACGGAGATGCTCGGGCAGCAGTGCGGTATCCAGGACCAGTTGTGCTCGGCTTACGGCGGGATCAATTATATCGAGATGTTCCATTACCCTCACGCCTCCGTTTCGCAAATCACGCTGCCCAATACCACCTGGTGGGAACTGGAACGGCGCCTGGCGCTGGTTTACCTGGGCAGGTCGCACCATTCCTCGCAGGTGCACGAGATGGTCATCCGCGGGCTGGAGAATGCCGGGCCGGATTGCCCCCAGCTTGAGGCACTGCGCCACACGGCGCCGCGCTCGAGGGATGCGCTGTATGCCGGGGATTTTGCCGCGCTGGGACGGGCGATGGTGGATAACACCGAAGCGCAGGCCCGGTTGCACCCGGCGCTGATCAGCGCGGAGGCGCAGCGCGTGATTGACATGGCGCGAGAGGCCGGCGCAGTGGGGTGGAAGGTCAACGGCGCGGGTGGGGAGGGGGGCTCGCTGACCCTGCTGTGCGGCGAACAGGCTTCTGCCAGGCGGGCACTGCTGCGCGAGATTGAGCAGGAGAATGCCCTGTTCAGGGTCATCCCGATTTACCTCAGCCGCTACGGGCTGCGCGTGTGGCGGCGTGAGGGGTAGAGTGGCAGGGATTGAGCTGAAAAAACCTGCTACAATGATGAGATAGAAAGGCGCTGGTCTCTTCGTATGAAACTTTTGAGGTGGGAACTGTGAAAAGGGCTCTCCTCTTATCGCTGCTGGCGCTGGTTTTCCTTGCGGCGGGGGGGCTGGCAGGCAGCCAGACGGGCTTCTCTGATGCGGAGGCGCACAACGAGCGGCTGGCGGTTGATGCCGACCGGCCCGTCTACGGCTGGAGCATCTGCGCCGACCTGGGCAGCGCTTTGATCCCCGGGGTGGGCGTCCGGCAGCGCTTCAGGGTTTGCCAGGGTGGGGACTGGGTGATCCTGGCTTACTGCCTCAACACGGAGCTGCCCGCGCCTGCGCTGGGTACCACCTGTTCTTTTGTGAACGCAACTGATTTGTGGTGCGGTGAGGCGGTGCAATTGCTGCGCGAATACGCACTTTTGCAGACTCCGGCGCCAACGGCCACAGCCACACGCACGGCTACCGCAACAGCCACCGCAACTGCCACGCGCACCCCAACCCGCACCGCCACGCTACCTCCAACCAGCACCCTGCTGCCCACGAGCAGCCTGCCCCCGCCCTCCACGCGGACTCAGCAGGCGCCGACGATCGTCAGCCGGGTTACCCAGGTCGTTCCCACGCGCACCAGGCCTGGCGGGCCGGGCAACCTGGAAGCTGTTTTGCTGCCGGTGGGGGTGGGCGGATTTTCCCTGCTGGCTGCCGGAGTTTTGGCATGGCGGACCTTCCGGCATCGAAAGGTGGGGCGCGGTAGAGATGGGCGGATTTGATATCTACCAGAAGGGGGCAAGGGGGATTTTGCTTCTGGCGGTGCTGCTGGCAGGGCTGGCTGGCTGCGCGGGTGGGAGACCGAGTAGCCCACAAGCCACGCTGACGCCATTCCAGCCGGTCACCTATACACCCACGCCTTTCCAGCCTGCTGTTGCAAGCACCCCCGCGCCGTCAAAACCTGCCGCAGCCGGGCGGTCAACATCACCTGCACCGCCCCGCGATTTTTACGGCATTGATCTGAGCGGCGACGAGCGGGTGGTCATTCAAATCACCCCGCGCAACGCTTCGTTTAATCGGGGCAGAGCCATCCAGATCGCCTTCATCCCGGCCAAAGCCTGTGTTTTTGGCGATAAACGCGGCTGCGTGTTTGCATACCGCGCGCCGAGCGGGGCCGCGATTTATTTTGTTTCGGTGCACTCGGGCGTGGGCGGGGAGGGGCAGACCTTGCGCCATGCGCTGGAGGGGACCGGCATCAACCAGGCGGGGCTTTCGCTGCGGCAAATTGAAACCAACCTGCGCAACCTGGAGGGCGCTGCGGTGCGTATCACGCAGGGGAGCCGCGTGGTGGAGGGGTTGAGCCTGACTCAGGCCGGGCGGGTGAAGGCGGCGCAGATGGAGCGCTATTTCGATGCGCCACTTGAGCGGGCGCTTTCAACGGCGGCAGGGATTGATCCCTCGTTGGTGCCCGCGGTGAATCCATCTTCAGCCCAACTGGTGATTGAAACCTGCGGTTGGAAATCCACTGAAGAGCCGTGGGCAGCCGGCGTGACCAGCACTACGGCATCGGTTTACCTGGGCGTCATCCGCAAAGCACCCTGAACACCGGGCCTGGATTCCTGATGGGATTTACTTCCAGAGGACGCCATCCAACTGGACAGCGGACGCGCCAGCGGCGAGCAGAGCCTGCCCGTTGGCCAGGGAACACACGCCTGCGCCGGCAATCACCGGCATTTTAAGGGCGCGCAATTGGCGAACGGCCCACAGCGCCAGCGGGAGCAATCCCGCGCCGCACAACCGCCCGCTGACCAGCCCGCCTGCGCCATCCGGCAGCATACCGCGCGGGCCAGAGAGGGTGAGGGCGCGCAAGCCCAGGGCAGGCAACTTTTCAAGCCAGGGCTGGTCGGCCATTTGCAGGGGGATGGCGGCAATGACGGGCAACTCGCCGAGGGCGGCCTGCAGCAGTTCAAGGGCAAGCGCCCCTTGAGCCTGTGGGGGGATGCCAATCTCGAGGGCGGTGACGCCTTCCAATTCCTCAAGTTGCAGCGCCATGCTGTGAACTTCCTCGGGCTTTTCAGCCAGCAGGTGCACCCAGAGAGGCAAAACGCTACGCCGCCAGGCGGCGGCATGGCGGCGCACAACGGCTTTTAATCCGGGGTTGGGCAGCCCACTGTGCAGCAGGTAACCGCCGGGGAAGGGCAGCAGGGCGCGGTTCTGGGCGGGTGTGCGCGCGGAAAGGCTGACCGGGTTGGTGACGAACGCGCCCGCCGGCTCAGGCCAGTTCCAGCGCGCGGGCGGGGAAAAACCCAGCGTTCCGGCGGCGTTCATCCAGGGGGTGGAGATTTCCAGGTCGAGGTTCATCATGGGCAGCGTTTAATGGTTAACGGCTTTTACCGGGGTTCCAGCAGCGGATTGAGTTCAAAGACTGGACCGTCTTTACAGGCCAGCTTCCAGCCGCGGCCAAAGGGCACCGCGCAGATGCCGCATTCGGCTGCGCCGCCGCACGGCATGGGAACGTGGATGAGCGCCTGGGCAGCGCAGGTGAGGCGCTCGAAGGGCTTGAGGCCGAGCAGGCGCGGTAAATCCGGCAATTTTGAGAGCGGCAGGTCGAGCGCGAGGTAATCAGCCCAGGTAAGTGCCTGGGGGAGGAGGTCCGGCGGGAGGATTTCCACTTCATCGGGCAGGCCGCGTGGCGGAGCGGCAGTGTAGAGCGCCACGGCGGCATCCTGCTGCAGCGCCAGCGCCACCAGGGGCAGCAGGCGGTGTGGGGTGAGGTCAAAGCCAGCCAGGGCCACCGCGCGGGCGATTGTGGGCAGGTGGAAGCCGTTACCCAGCGGGCCGCGCACGGCCAGCGGCATGCCAGCGCTCCAGGCGGGGGGCAGTGGTGGGGCGATAAGGATGCCCTCCGGGAGGATGCGGGCGGCGAAGAGCGCGGTGGGGAGGGATTCCTGCAGGGCGGGGGCATGCGCCAGCCAGTACTGCCCCGGTGCGGGGATGAGGGCTGGCGGGCAGGCAACCACCCCGCCGGTCTGGCCGGGAGCTTCCAGCGTGAGCTGCGCAAGGGTGAGCGTGGTTTCGACCATGTGATGGTGATTATAGTTGAATCTGGCAGGTGATGGGAGTTTAACAGCCCGCGCGGGCTCAATCAGCCCGCGCGGTGGGAGTATATTCAGATGTGGGTCAGGCTTTGGCTTCGGCTAACACGACCATCTTTTCAAGGATGATCTCAAGGGCCATGGTGTGGCTGCAGCGCCCGCGGGACTGGAAGAAATCGCAATCACAATTCCATTTGCCTTCCAGGTAACTGACGGTGTGAGGGTTATTCTCGCCCTCCAGAGTCACGTTGAAGGAATTGAAGTGAATGCGGTCGCGCTCAGCGGCGTAGCGCTTGGCTTTTTGAATCTTGCCGATCATGCCGTAATCCATGGTCTATTTCTCCTTTCGAGAGATGTTTTAGGTACATAAAAGGGCACGCAAGCAAAATGCGTGCCCTCAGGCGTAATAAAGGATATGTGATGAAAATACTCGCATAGGACAGGTCATCCTCTATGAGTATGATAGCCCCACTTGGGGGAGTTGTCAATGACTATTTTTGAAAGGTGGAAATGAATGGCGGGCTGGATGGGGCGGGTGATTGGCGGAGTGGTATGATTAAGGAAACCAGAAGGCTGAATCCATGCGGGTGAGGAACAAGGAGGAGCTTTAAAGATGTTACCGACGAAAATCGTTGTGATTGGCGCTGGCTCGGCGAGTTTTGGACTCAACACCATGGCGGCGTTAATGCGCTCCACCAGGCTGCGCGGCAGCCACCTGGCGCTGGTGGATCAAAACGCGGAGACCTTAGAAATTGTGCGCCGGCTGGCGGAACGGCTCAACCGGGAATGGGGCACGCAAATGGTCATCACGGCTGCCACCAGTCACCGCCAGGCGCTGCCGGGGGCGGAATTTGTGGTCTCGGCGATTGAAGTGCCGCCGCGCGAGAAGCTGTGGCGCATGGATTTTGAGATTCCCCTCAAGTACGGCGTGCGCCAGCCCTATGCTGAGAACGGTGGGCCGGGCGGTTTTGCCCACGCCGCGCGCAACCTTGCGCCGGTGATGGCGATTGCGCGCGATATGGAAGAATTGTGCCCGCAGGCCTGGTTTATCAACTTCACCAACCCCATGGTGCGCATCTGCGACGTCATTTCGCGCTACAGTCAGATTAAGGTGGTGGGGTTGTGCCACCAGATTTACGCCGGGTACGGCATGGCGGGCTACCTGCTGGCGCCGGAACTGGGAATCGAATTACCCGAGGGACCCATCTCCACCTATGCCGACCCGCGCTTCTGGTCAGCCATCAAGCGCATCACGGCGCAGGCGGTGGAGCGTATTGACATCAAGGCGGCCGGGTTGAACCACTTCACCTGGATCACGGATATCCGCGATGTGCGCAGCGGGGCGGACCTTTACCCGCTGCTGCGCGAGCGCGCCGGGCTGTTGGCGGAGATTGAGCCGCTCACGCTGCGGGTGTTTGAGGCGTTTGGCCTGTTCCCCGTGCCGGGCGATACGCACCTGTGCGAGTATTTGCCGTGGGTGAGCGATCCGCAAACCCGCCCGTGGGAAAAATTCACCCTGCGGCTTTATGACTGGGATCGCGCGGAACGGTCGCGCGGTGAAGGATTGCAGCTCATCCAGAAGATGGGCGCCGGGTTGGCCGGGGTGGACGAACTCAAGAGCGCCACCAGTGAAGGCGCGGTGGAAATCATCGAAAACGTGGCCGGAGCCGGAACGCATTATGCCATCGCGGTCAACCGACCCAACACCGGGCAAATCAGCAACCTGCCGTTGGGCGCGATGGTGGAGACTCCGGCGCTGGTGAGCGGCGCGGGGGTGCAGCCGCTGGCGGTGGGGGCGCTGCCGGAGGGCATTGCCGAGCTGTTGCGACGTGAGATTCGCTGCGGGCAGATGGGGGTGGACGCGGTGATGCAGGGCAACCGCGACCTGGCGCTGCAGTGCCTGCTGCTGGACCCGGTCATCACCGACCTGGATGTGGCGCGGCAGGTGCTGGATGATTACCTGGAAGCCTACCGGCAGTACCTGCCGACCTTCTGGCAGAGGTGATACGGAGGATGAAATGATGCGGCAGCTTGTGGTGATCATTGCATTGTTGAGCCTGGTGGCATGCGCTCCGGCAACTGTGACAGTTGCGCCGCCCCAACTTTCGGAGAACCTCTTTCACAGCGCGGAGCTGGGATTCAGCATGCGGGTTCCGCAGGGCTGGCTGGCGGAGGAGGGGGAGACGCCGGGCATCATCACTTTCCTGGACAGCCGGGTCAAGCCGGCTTCGGATTCTTTGCCGGCGTTACCGGTTTCGGTGGCGGTGATGAGCGGCACGCGAGCGCAGTTTGAACTGCCAAAGGGTGAAATCACCAGCCCCGCGGTGCTGAATGTGCTGCTGCGCCAGCTGGGGGTGGGCATGAAGCTTGAAGCCGCGGCGCCTGTTCCTGCGGTGGTGGCGGGCAAGCCCGCAGCGCGCCTGGAGGTTGGCGGTATTTTGAACATGGGAACGGAACTGGTGGGACGCGTGGTGGCTGTGGACCTGGGAGAAAGGGTGTGGGCGGCTTTTGCGCTGTCTCCCAAGAGCGAATGGCAGGCCTTTGAGCCGTTTTTTGAACAGATGGTGAGCAGCGTTGGATTTGGGAAATGAAAACACTCACCCGGGCAGATAGATAGTTCGGGTGAGTGCTTTTTGAGGTGAAGGGTCAGATTAAATCAACGCCGACTAAATCATCCAGGCCGCTGCGGTCAAAGCGCACGATGCGCCCGCTGCGTTGCACGGCTGCCAATCCGTCGGCGCGGATAATCTCCATGGCGATGACGTCGCCGATGCGCAGCGATGGGTGCCGCTCCAGGCGCAGCAGGATGCCGCACGCGCTGACGTTGATCGATTTCCCGGCTGCCACCACCGGGCGGGTGATGCGCACCGGGCGTTCCCATGCCATGCGGATGGCGCGGCGCTTATCCGGCAGATTGGTGTTCATTGGGCGTTCCATCAAATCCTCCCGGTGCTGTATTTAATCTAACTGCTTTCAAATAATACTATAACACGGTTGACACCAAAAGATACCCACTAATTTTTAGACCAGTTTTGCGCGGATATCCACCGCCAGCGCGCCTTGCCCATCGGCTAACACGCGCAGGGGGTTGACTTCAATTTCGGCGATGCGGGGGTTATCAACGGCACACTGCGCCAGCCTGAGCAGCGCCTGGATGACAGCGGCGCGGTCGGCGGGGGGCAGGTTGCGGAAGCCGCGCAGCTTGCGCCCGGCCCAGGTGCGTTCCAGCAGGCGTTCAGCCTCGGGCTCAGAGAGGGGTGGCAGGGCAAAGGTGACATCTTTTAGCCCTTCAACTTCCACGCCGCCTGAGCCGAACATGACCAGCGGGCCAAAGGTGGGGTCGCGCACCACACCGGCGATGACATCCTGCCCGGCGGGGAGCATGCGCTGGACGTGGACGCCCTCGACCCGGGCGTTGGGCAGCGCAGCGCTGGCAGCCTGCGTGACGCGAATGAAGCCCTCGCGGACGGCCTGCGCGGATTGCAGGTTGAGCAGCACGCCGCCGACATCCGATTTGTGGGCGATATCCGGCGAGGCCACCTTGAGCACCACCGGGTAACCCATCTGGTCGGCCAGCGCAGCAGCCTGCTCAGCGGAGGCAGCCAATTTTGGGGCAACCGTGGCAATGCCGTAAGCCTCGAACAGGTCATTGGCGACATCCTGGGGCAGCCAGGCGGCGGCGGGGTGCGGCTGCAGCAGCGCGGCAGCCCGGTGAGAATCGATGCCATTGAGGGCGGCAGGCTGTTCCTGCAGGCGGGCCAACGCCTGGGCGCGCCGCCACAGGGCTGCCATAGCGGAGGCTGACCATTCCGGGAAGTGATACTCCGGGATGAAAGCCGCGCGCAGGAACTCGACGCCCTCCTGGATGAGCCGGTCGCCCATCAGCGAGACGATGACGGGTTTCTGGCTGAGCTGGATGATGGGGATGATGGCTTTGGCTACCGCTCCGGCGCTGGAGGAGGGCGGCGGGGGGGCAATCAGGATGACGCCGTCCACGCCGGGATCTGCCAGCAGCGGGCGCAGGCACTCAGCGTAATGCTCCGGGGGGGCGGTGGCGAGCATATCCACCGGGTTCTGCACGCTGGCGGCAGCCGGCAGGATGGCGCGCAGCGCGGCTTTAGTTTCTTCCTGCAGGTCAGCCAGGCGCAGGCCGTTTTGCTCCAGGGCATCCGCCGCGGTGACGCCCGGCCCGCCGGCATTGGTGAGCACCGCCATGCGTGGCCCGCGAGGCAGAGGGCTCCAGGCCAGCGCGCGCGCCCATTGGAACATTTCCTCGGTGGTGTTGGCGCGCAGGATGCCGGCTTTTTCAAAGGCGGCGTCAAAGGCGGTCTCCGAACCAGCCAGAGCGCCGGTGTGAGAGGCCGCGGCGCGTTTGCCGGCCTCAAAGCGGCCCACTTTGAGCGCCACGACCGGTTTTTGCAGGCTGGCCTGGCGGGCAGCTGCCACGAAGCGCGGACCGTTGTGAATGGTCTCCAGATAGAGTGTGAGCACGGAGGTGCGCGAGTCAGAGGCGACCGGCTCGAGCACGTCGGTTTCATCTACATCGGCGGCGTTGCCCAGGCTGAGCAGGTAGGAAAGGCCAAAACCCTGCCCGCGCACCCAGTCAATGACGGCGGCGCAAATGGCGCCGGAATGGGAGATGAAGGCCACGTTGCCGGGAGGGGGCGGCGGCGGCTGGAGGAAGGTGGTATCCAGTGGGAGGTGAATATTAATGAAGCCAATCACGTTTGGGCCGACCAGGCGCATGCCGTTCTGGCGGGCCACGTCCAGGCATTCCTGTTCCAGGGCGGCGCCCTGCGCGCCGGTCTCCTTGAAGCCGCCGGTGGCGATGATGGCGGCGCGGATGCCGCGCGCGGCGCACTCGCGTAGGGTGTTGGGTACAAACTGGGGCGGCACCAGCACCACCGCCAGGTCAACGGGGTCAGGCACCTCAGCGACAGTCGGGTAAATGGGCTTGCCGAGCAGGAAATCACCTTTGGGATTGACGAAATGCACCGCGCCGGTGTAGCCGCACTGCACCAGATTACGCGCCAGCCCGTAGCCGAGCTTGGTGGGGTCACGCGAGACGCCGATGACGACAACGCCGCGGGGCGAGAAGAAGGGAAGGAGGGAGGGATCGGTCATGGGGGTTTCCGTAAGGCGGGATTTTGCATTAATTATACAGCCCACATACCCATAATCACTGATTCTGGCTATACTTAACCTGTGGCAGATAAAATTGTTGATGCGGCTGATGCGCTAAACAAGGTGTATCCCTTCCGTCTGATGGAGGATAAGGATAAGGCGGCGCTGGTTGCGCATATCGAGACGCTGGATTTCTCCGAAAACAGCACGGTGTACCGGACCGGGGATGACGCCACGGCGCTTTACCTGGTGTTGGAAGGCGATGTTGAGCTGAACCTGGACGCGCTGGAGGAAGATGAAGCGCCTGATCCGCTGGGTATGCTTCACAGCGGCGACCTGTTCGGGTTTGAGCTGATTGAGAGCCGGGCCACTTACCGCAGCAACGCGGTAGCAATGGGTGGGGCGCGCCTGCTGCGCATTGCCGAGAAGGATTTGTTTGAGGCAGTGCAGGCCGCGCCCTACCTGCACGTTCCCTTGCACCTGATGATGGAGAGCTTCGCGCTCTCACTGAATGTGAATTTTTCGTGGCGCGAAGCCGATGAAGCTGTGATTTACATCGCGCGGCGGCACCCGTTGTTCCTGTGGGTTAAGATTCTGCCGTGGCTGTTCCTGTTTCTGGTCTCCACGCTGATGCTGGCCTACCTGGCGCTGGCGATTCCCACTGCGCTGACGTGGGGCATTATCCTGGGGTTGCTCTCCCTGGTGGGTGGGCTTGCTTCCATCTGGTTCTACTTTGATTGGAGCAACGATTACGCCATCATCACCTCGCGGCGGGTGCTGTTCCTGGAAAAGGTTTACCTGCTATATGACAGCCGCCAGGAGGCGCCCCTGGAGACGGTGCTCTCGAATGTGACAGATACCAGCCAGGTGGGGCGCATCCTGGGCTACGGCGACCTGGTGTTGAAAACCTTCACTGGCACCATCATTCTGCCGAACATCAGCAAACCGGATATCGTCAGTCTCATCCTGCAGGACCGCAGGAGCTTTATGCAGGTGGCGCAGCGCCAGGCAGATTTACGCGAGGTGGAGCGAGTGGTGAAGGAGCGTATTTACCCTCAACCACCTGAGCCTCCCACCCCTTCCGCGGAAGAGGGGGAGGGTGAGAGCGCCGCAAGTGAAACGGCAGAGCGCGGCGAGGATGAAGAAGAGGCCGAGGCGCAGGGGCCATCACGGGCAGCGGAGCGGCTGGCTAACCTGCTGCAAATGCGCTCGGAGGAGGGCGGCATCATCACTTACCGCCAGCACTGGCTCATCCTGCTGCGGCAGGTTTTTATGCCGCTTTTTTTGCTGCTGCTATTGCTGGTGCTGCTGGTTTTAGGAGCGTTCAATATCCTCACCCTGGTTTCGGCGCAGGCCATGGCGGCGCTGAGCCTGCTGGCTGCCGCGCTGCTGCTGTTCTGGCTGTGGTACCAGTACGAGGATTGGGCCAACGATAAATACATCCTGACGGCTGACCAGCTGGTGGATGTTTACAAGAAGCCGCTGGGTGAGGAAGAAAAACGCAGCGCGCCTTTGAAGAATATTCAAAGCGTGGAGTTTGAGAAGCTGGGTATTGTGCGGCTGGTGATGAATTTTGGTACGGTGTTCATTCGCATTGGCGATACCCAGTTCACGTTTGATAACGTTTATAACCCGTCTGACGTGCAGCGCGAAATCCTTCGCCGCATGGACGCGCTCAACTACCGGGAGAAGAAAAAAGAGACTGACACGGTGCGCGCGGGCATCCTGGATATGCTGGAGGCGTACCACAAACTGAGCAAGGAAGAGGAAAAGCGCGCCCGGGAGGAAAATCGCGACCGGCAGGGTGAACCACCCGAAGCGGCGCCATAGGGGGTAATTTCTCGGCCAGTCCGGTGTATTGGGCAGCCTGCAACCCCGGTGAAGCCTCCCTACAAATGGGGGATGATTTACGGTAAAATAGGGGGGCTGAGTTAATCATTTTAATAAACCAATACAACCAAGGAAAGAAAATGGCTCTACTGGAAATTGTGACCTTACCCGATCCGGTGCTGCGGCGCAAGGCGCGCAAGGTGACCGCGATTGATAAAGATTTGCAGACTCTCATTGATGATATGGTCGAGACGATGCGCGATGCCCCCGGCGTTGGGCTGGCTGCGCCCCAGGTGGGCATCTCCACCCGCCTGGTGGTGGTTGAATACGGCGAAGAAGACGAGGACGGCGAAGAAATCAGCCCGAAGAAGCTGTATGTGCTCATCAATCCTGAGATTGTGGCGGCATCGGAGGAAATGGTGACCGGAATCGAAGCCTGCCTTTCGATCCCCGGGCTGGTGGGCGAGGTGGAACGGCATGAGGCGATTATGGTGAAGGCGCTGAACCGCTTTGGCAAGCCCACCAAGATCAAAGCCGAAGGCTGGCTGGCGCGCATCTTCCAGCACGAGATGGATCACCTGGACGGGGTGGTGTACCCTGACCGCGCCACGCGCGTGTGGAAACCTTCCAAAGAAGAGGAAGCGACCATTCGCGATTGAGATGTACCTGACGCATCTCTCCCTGACTGATTTTCGCGTTTTTACCCGCCTGGACCTGGACGTGCCCCGGCGGGTTCTGGTGTTGGTTGGGGATAACGCGCAGGGGAAGACCAGCGTGCTGGAGGCTATCTATTACCTGGCTACTTTTTCTTCGTTTCACACCACCAGCGACCGGCAGTTGGTCAACTTCCAGGCTGGCGGGCAGGAACTGGCGGTGACACGGCTGGTTGCGGAGTTCATCCGCGCGGAGAAGAAGCACCGTCTGGAGGTGCGCCTTATCCTGGAAGCGGGGGGCAACGGCGGGTCACGGCTGCGGCGCGAGATTTTGCAGGACGGCGTGAAGCGCACTGCGCTGGAAGCGGTGGGGTTGTTCACGGCGGTGCTGTTTCTGCCGCAGATGACGCGCATTCTGGAAAACGGCCCCGACGAGCGCCGTCGTTACCTCAACCTGGCGCTGAGCCAGGCTCTGCCGGGTTATGCCCGGGCTTTGAGCGATTACGACAAGGCGCTCACCCAGCGCAACGCGCTGTTGAAGCAATTGGCGGAGCGCGGCGGCGACGCGGAGCAGCTTCGCTACTGGGATGAATCGCTGGCCGACCATGGCGCTACCCTCATCCATGCCCGCATTGAGGCGGTGCACGAGATGGACCGCATGGCAGCGCGCGCTCACCAGCGCCTTACGCACGGGCAGGAGGTGCTGCGCATCCTCTACCAGCCGGCTTACGACCCGCTGCCAGCGCCGGAGAAGCAATTGGGGCTGCCGCTTAAAACGCCGGTCAAGCGCAACGGCATCACGCGCGAACAGATCCGGCAGGGCTTTTTGCAGAAGTTAAGCAGCCTGCGCAGCGAGGAGATTGCGCGGGGCGTGACCACCATCGGCCCGCACCGCGATGAGCTGCGCTTTTTGAGCAACGGGGTTGACCTGGGGGATTACGGCTCGCGGGGACAAATCCGCACCACGCTGATGTCGCTCAAGCTGGCGGAGGTGGAGTGGCTGAAGGCCAAGACCGGGCAGTGGCCGGTGCTGCTGCTGGATGAGATCCTGGCGGAACTGGATACGACCCGCCGCGCGGACCTGCTGGAAACGCTGGGGGAAGCCGAGCAGGCCGTGCTCACCACCACCGACCTCAACCTGTTCGAACCGCGCTTTGTGGAGCAGTGCGCGCTGTGGAAAGTTGAAGCCGGGCAGGTGATGCCGTAATCTTTATGATCTCAACAATGAAGGGCTTGATAGGATTTCCGCTGGATTCTCACCAATTTCACAAATTGCCCTAGGCAGTTCCCAAATCACCACTTTTCAAGATTTTTGGAATAGCTGGATCAGTAGTGGCCAAGATCAATTTCTTTCAGGATTATCGCTTTGGTGGAATACGATTAATTACGTCAACATTGGGCAAATCTTTTTACCGGTTATCAGTAAATAAAGCTGATAAATGAGGAAACAAAGGAGGCAAAAATGATCAAACGCATTATTTGTTTCTCTGTATTATCCATTCTGGTACTTTATTTTCTGACTGCTTGCTCTTCGAGCGGTTCTAATACCGGTAAAACGAATTGCAGCCGTGATGGAGAGGTTTGTGTTAGTCTCACAACCGCAAATTCCTTTAAGGTGAGTGATCCAGTATTTTTTAAGATTTCAGTAACAAGTACCAAAGAATTTCCAGACCTTCACCTAACTTTTCATACGGGTGCCGAAATATCAATGGATGGATCGCAAACTTGGGAGAATAATATATCCAATTCATCAACCGCACCGGGTTACGCGTATTGGAATTTTGCCATTAAGGCAGGCCAGATTCTCACTTTTAATCGGGTGCTTCATTTTTCATCTACTGAAGGATATTTCAATATTAATGCAGAGGTGGTAAATACAGGCCGAACTATAGATGCAATAGATAGCCTGTATATTCTTTCAAGTAAAGGCGATGGACAGGTTATTTTGGCTGGGACACCGTTGCCCCCTTACACACCAAATGTTACTTCCGCAGTTTATGGCCCCGGAACACCAGCTCCTTCGTTAGTGACCAATCCAACAAAGTAATCATTTGTGACGATCGTTCCATCACAGGCATCAACGCTGGTGGTACCCCTCTTAT
>CAYVOX010000048.1:0-19852 GCA_964453035.1 uncultured Anaerolineaceae bacterium | reverse complement strand
CTTACGTGGTGGATGCTCCCGGCGGGGGCGGAAAGATCCCGGTGATGCCCAATTACCTGGTGAGCATGTCTGACCATAAGATTATCCTGCGAAACTTCGAGGGGTTCATCACTACTTATGAAGAGCCGCTGCAGTACCAGGCGCACGACCCTAAAACCTGCCCCTATTGCCAGAACCGCCGCCCGGAGCCAGGTCAAACTGGTCTGACCGGGCTGCTGGACGGCGATGAGATGTTCATCAAGCCGGAGAACTTTGAGGAGCTGCACAACCGCGGCGGCGGCGCTCACCGCCTGCGGGCTGACGGCAACAAATGGAAACCGTTGGGGATTGGCCCGGGCGGAGAAGAGGGGTGATCACACCTACGCCTCCGGCTAAGAAAGGGAGCAACAAGTCCGCGCTCAAGTTGAAATCGCCGTCCAGGGAGAGTGAAATTCCCCTGCCTGAATCAATCGCTATCCTCTTCAGCGAGGCGCGCCGGGAGTACTTCCCAACCGAGGCGCAGTTCATCACGGAGCAGGATGCCGAAGGGGATGCCGGGGTGATCGGCGGTTACCTGGAGCGGTTAGGCTGCGGGGTGACGCTGTTACCCGGCAACGCCGACCTGCCTGAACGCCTGCGCCAGCTTGCCCCGCACATGGTGCTCAACCTGGTGGATTCCATCAAAGGCTCGGAGAGCCTGGCTTCAGCCATCCCCGGCGTGCTGGAACTGCTGGGCGCGGTTTACACGGGGGCGGGCATCCTGGGTTTATCGCTGGATACCAACAAGTTCCTGGTGAAGAAGCTGCTGCAAAATAACGGCGTGCCGGTGCCCAACTTCCAGTTGTTTAACTCCGCGCGCGATTTTATCGACCCCGCCCTGCGCTTTCCGCTGATTTCCAAGCTCAACAGCATTCACGGCTCGGTGGAAATTACCCGCGATGCCGTCTCTGAAAACGAGAAGCATTTACGCAAACGGCTCAAGTACCTGATCCGCACGTACAAACAGCCGGTGCTGGTGGAGGAATTCATCAGCGGGCGCGAGATCACCGCCATTGTGGTGCAGGAGAAGAAGAAAAAGGTTTACCTGGCTGAAAAGCTCTTTGCCCATCCGGAGGAGAAATACGTCTTTTTGACCTTTGAAGACCAGTGGCTGGCAGACCCCAACACAGCCTTCCATTACACACGCTATAACGACGCGCTGCTCAAGGAATACGCAAAGAAGGCGTTTAGCGTAACCAAGATGGCTGATTACGGCAAGTTTGACGTGCGGCTGGACCAATCCGGGCGCTACTTTTTCATTGACTCTAACTGCAACCCGGCGCTGGGGCCTAAAGAACTGGATGTAGCCATTTCGGTTATCCTGGACTTGTACGATATCCCGTTTGAGGTGCTGCTCAGGCGGCTGGTGAGCTACGCCTCGCGCGGCCCGGCGCGCAAAAAGGCACGCAAGCTGCCGCCGGAATACCGCGTGGTGATGGAGAGCCTGCCGGAGGGGGAGTAGGTGGCGGAGCATCCTCCGGTGCGCATCCGCGCTGCGCTAGCGGCCGTTCAGGAGGGTTGTATTCTGCTTGTTCCACACTGTCACACGGATAAAGGCGCCGTGCAGTGGCTGGTGCCTGGCGGTTCTCTGCGGTTTGAAGAAAGCCTGCCCCAGGCCGCGATGAGGGAATTTGAAGAGGAAACGGGTCTACGAGCTGAGATTCTTTCGCTGCTGGATGTGAGCGAGGTGCTCCTGCTGGATCGGCCCTATCATAGTATCACGGTTACTTACCTGGGGCGAGTGGTGGGCGGCGCGCTGCGGGCTGAACCCAACCACCCATATGGTGAAAAAACACCGCGCTGGTTTACCCTCATTGAACTGGGTCAGCTGGATATTCACCCGCGTCAGGCGATTGAGAAGGCGTTTCAGCCCATCTGAGCTTTATCGGTACTCGTCCACCGCCTCGAACATTGCCACGATATTTTCCGGGGGTACATCGGGCATGATGTTGTGCACCGTGTTGAAGACAAACCCGCCGCCCGGCGAAAGGATTTCAATGTTGCGGCGCACGTCGTCTTTCACCTGCTGGGGCGTGCCGCGATTGAGGATGCGGCGCGTATCCACCCCGGCGCCCCAGAAGGTGAGGCTGCTGCCAAACTCGCGCTTGAGGCGCTCCGGTTGCATATCGCGGGCGCTGGTTTGAACCGGGTTGATGATTTCGAAGCCGGCTTCGATTAAATCCGGCAGCAGGCGGTAGATGGAGCCGCACGAGTGCAGGTAGGGGCGCATCTGGCTGTGAGCTTTGACGTAATCCACCATCAGTTTGTGGCGCGGCTTGAATAATTTGCGATAGGTGGCGGGTGACATAAACGGCCCCTGGTCGGTGCCCAGGTCATCTCCAAAGCGGACGATATCCACCACGTCACCCACCGATGCGCAAATTTTCTCCAGGGATTGCAGGTGGCGCTCCACCAGCGCGTCCAGCAGGCGCTCCACGTTAGCCTGATCATCTGCCAGGTCCATCAGGAAGCGGTCAATGCGGCGCAAGAAGGTGCCCCACTCGAACAGGTTGCAACCCGCGCCCATAAGCACCGCCCGCCCGCTGTTCTGGCGTAAGGCTATTGCCCTGCGGCGCAGTTGAGACCAAAAATCCGGCTCGGCGGCGTGGTCAAACGGGCTGTGTGCCAAACCGGACCAATGCACCTTGCCCATCCAGTAGCCCAACTGAGAAAAATCAGCCGGGTAGCCGTCAATGTATGGGAAGCAGGTCTGGTCAAAGAAAGTGGCGCCGGGCGGCATGGTGCCCAGGCGCGTGCCTTCACGGTCAAAGGCGTCCAGGGTGCCATCGGGCTGGCGCAGCGGTTTGAACCAGACGGGGTACTGCACGGTCTGTCCCTGGGGCAGGGTAAAGTCGTACCAGTCTGCGCTGCTTTCATTAAAAGCGCGGCCCACGTCCACCACGTCCACGCGGAAGTGCGCCAGGATCTCGTCATCCGGTTGGACTACCTGCTGTACCACGTCAAAGACGCGTGTCGGGAGGTGGGTGAGTCCCAGGTGCTGCTTGAGGTTGTGGTAGGCGATGGCTGAAATGCCCGTGCTGGGCGTGGCTCCCAGATCCAGCGGCAGCCGGTCGGGTTCCTGGTGGCGGATGGCGGCGAGAATTCTCTCCTGTGAGTTCATCGAATACCTCTTATCCTGTCAATGGGCTCAGGCGCGGTCGTTGAAGACGCTCTGGATGGCCAGTTGCGCCGAGAGCAACGCGCAAACGCCAGTGTAAACCGTTTTTAGTATCACGTATTCCCAGTTGGAAAAGCCCTCCGGGCTGACCACCGCTGCCCCGCCGACGAGTAACACCCCAAAAACAACCATCATCAAAAGCATGATGCCCAGGGCGCGGATGATGGCGCTGTGGGGGAGTTTTTTGTTGGAGCGGCGTTTAGCATTGGGGGAGAACCCACCCGCCAGCTTTTTGCGCAGCGACACAATCGCAATCCACGCCACGAAGAAGCTGATAATGGCGACCGTGATTTCCACGTCCCAGGCCATTTCCACCAGGGTGACGATGGTTTTCGACTGGTAGAGGAACAGAGCAATTACTCCGTTGAGCACGGCGTTGATGACAAAATTGGCGATGAGCTGGGTTTTGAGGTAGGCGGCGCGTTCGGCGGCGTTCATTTTTCCTCCGTGTGGATGCAAATCACGCTGGCGGTAGGGTGCGGGGGTTCAGGCGGCACAGTGAGTTCAAGCGCGCCGTTGTGCTGGCTGAAGGGCAGCACCTCGCCGTTCATCAATGTTGCGCCGGTGACGCGCGGTTCAAAGCCCGCGACCACCAGTTTTTCACCGGCGGGCCAATCCAAGACGTGCAGGAAAAACTGGCTGCCCACGCGGGTGATGCGCCCGTCCTGCCAGGCGACGGGCGGGGCATAGGTGGTGTTGTGCACAGCGGAGGCGTTGACCTGCATCCAGCGGGCAATGAACTGCAGGCGCTCAATTGCCTCAGGGGGGAAGGTGCCTTGCGGGGTGGGGCCGACGTTCAGAAGCAGGTTGCCGCCGCGGCTGGCGACCTCCACCAGGTTGCGCAGCAGTTGGGCGGGTGACTTCCAGCGCGATTCTTGCGGGTTAAAAGCCCAGGTGGTACCCATGGTCATGCAGGTTTCCCAGGGCTGGAAGGCCTCCGGC
Source organism: uncultured Anaerolineaceae bacterium (assembly GCA_964453035.1). Taxonomy (GTDB): domain Bacteria; phylum Chloroflexota; class Anaerolineae; order Anaerolineales; family Anaerolineaceae; genus CAYVOX01. The sequence continues at coordinate 15,714 of CAYVOX010000048.1, read as the reverse complement.
GCGGGGTAGGGCTGCTGCGGGATGCGGGTGAGCTGCAGCTCGCCGGCGGCGTATTTATCCAGCTGGCGGCGCAGCCAGCCGCCGATCAGCGGGGCGTTGAGCAGGGCGGGCACCGCTTTGAAAAGGCTTTCGCCGCCGCTCTCGCTGGAGGGGGGCAGGCCGGTGCGCACGGGCACGCCCTGCAGGGGAATGAACTGCTCCGGCGTGATGTAATCGTAACCATTTCCCAACCGGTCGTTGACCAATGTGGCGGGGCTCAACTGGTGCACCAGGCTGTGAAAGCGCGGCGGGTTATACTTACGGTGGTTCACCAGCCCGTCAAACCAGAGGACGCTTACCTCACCGTAATCGCTGAGCAGCTTGCGCAGGTGGCTTTCCATGTAATCCAGGTAGCTCTCCCACTGCGGACGTTTGGGCTCGCCCAGCCAGTTGGTGGGGATGGGCCTGGCGGTGTCGCGGTAGCCGGGGTGGTGCATATCCGGCGGGGAGTAGTAAAAGCCCAGGCGCATGCCGGCGGCCGCGCAGGCGTTGGCCAGCTCCAGGCAGATATCCTTTCCGAAGGGGGTGTTGGTGATTTTGTAATCGGTGCCGGGCGCGTCGAACATGCAGAAGCCGTCGTGATGTTTAGAGGTGATGATGATGTAGCGCATGCCGGCATCCTGCGCCAGGCGAACCCAGACCCTGGGGTCAAAGTAGGTGGGGTTGAAGCGCTTCGGCAGGGCCTCATAATCCACCTGGCTGATGCGAGTGGGGTTTTTGAACATCACCTCAGCCAGGTCGGGGGTCATGATGGGCCAGGAGGCTTCCACGCCGGCAGCGGAATAAGCACCCCAGTGGATGAAGAGACCAAAATGGGCGTTGAGGAACCATTCCATGCGAGGGTCAGCGGCGGGAGGGGGTTGCGGGGGTTGCATCATCGGCGGCATCCTTGTTGCGTGGGATGGCTTTATTTTATGCCAGAAAGCGCGCGAGGCAGTCAAATCTGCCGGTGAACTTGCCAGATGCTCCTGTTTAGCGCTTAAAAGGTCTCGGGCACCTTTGCGAGATGCCCGAGACTGAGGGAGAGAGGGAAGAAGATTGCGGATTTATGCAGAGATGATTTTGACCAGTTTGCGCTTCCACAGCCAGTTGGCGACGGCGAAGGCGGCTACCAGGGCGGCGGCGACCCACGCTGCGGTGGTGACGGTGGGCACAGCGCTGTGCTTGAGGGCAATCCCCACGAAGGCCCACACCAGCACCAGCAGGTAGGTGCTGTCGCGGCGGCTGAGCAGCATCAACCCGGCGACGATGACGGCCACTGCCAGCATCACCACCGTCCAGATTTCCGGCGCTATGCCCCAGCCGTTCCACTTGAGGTAATCGAGCAGCGAGGTGACGTTGGCGATGGTGGCAACGGTGATCCAGCCGAGGTACAGGCTGAAGGGGAAGTTAATCGTCCAGCGCTCAATCTTTGAGGGCGCTTTGACGCCGATTTCAAGGCGGACGTAGACGACCAGCAGCGAAACCAGCAGGATAAGCATCATCACCAGGGTGAGCGGGAAGATGTTGTAGTGCCAGAAGAAAATCCAGGCAATGTTGGCGATGGAGCCGGCGATGAACCAGTAGCCGATGCGGCGCAGGCGGGGGTTTGTCCGCTGGGCGGGGAGGGCCTGGTAAACGGTGAAGGTGCCCAGGGCCAGGTAGATAAGCCCCCAGATGGAGAAGACGTACCCGGCGGGCACAAAAAAGACTTTAAAGCTGTCGGAGATGGCGCCGGTGGTCTGTCCGTTGAGCGGCAGGGCGTTAGCCAGGCTGTTGACGATGACGGTGGCGATGAAAACTAGCACAGTAATTAATTGTCGGGCAATGTCGCGGTTCATGCGTAAATCCTTTGTTTGAGATATTTTTATTTACTACTCTATTATACAAAAATTATGCAAAACAGCCACTCTTTTACGTAAAACATTATACAAAATGATTGTTTTGAAGAGGTTAGGGAGAGTGCAGCCGGGTGCAGCGGGCAGGCGGTGTGTTAGAGCACCCGCCCCATGATGCGATAGACCATCGCCACGCCGGGGAAGCGGAAATGCTCAATCAGGTTCACCCAGCCGCGGCGCTGGTAGAGGTGGAGGGCAACCGTCTCAACCTGCGGGGTGGAGAGCGCCGCGGTGCGCTGCGGCAAGCCGTTGAGGAGCGCATCGTGCAGCAGCCCGCCCACGCCCTGCCCCTGCCAGCGCGGGTGGACGGCAAATTCAGCCAGCTCGAAGTAGTCCCCCAGCCAGAACTCGGCCTTCTCCGCGCTGAGGGCCGGGGCGACCAGCCCGTACCACCAGGTGCGCGGCAGGCCGGCATAACCGTAGGCAAAGCCCACAATTTCCGCGCCGGGGGCCGGGCGGGCTACCACGCAGTGGAAGCCCGGATTGACTGCGTGATAGGGCAGGCGAGCGGCAAAATTGAGCACATCGGGCAGGGTTTCGTTATAGGGCGGCTGTGAAAAGGCAGCCTGGTAGATATTGATGACCTGGTCAAAAAACGGCCTGCTCTGGGTGGTGTTTAGGGTGAGAAGTTCCACCCCTTCATTTTACACTGCCCTTGCGCTTCACAGGTATAATATCCCACTTAGAACCCCGTATGCCTCAATTAAACCGTCTGCCTGCCTGTTTTGCGCGTTTTGCAGCCGCCGTTATCCTGCTGGGAGGGCTGTGGGGCTGCGCCGCGCCCGGTTCCACCACTCCCACCGCGCTGAACTCGTCCGCCCTGCCGCCTCCTAAGGTTTCCGTCTCAAGCGCAACGCCATCCCCGCAGCCGCCCGCGCCCACGCTCACGCCGACCCCGCTGCCGCCCAGCGCTACCCCCCTGCCGCCCGTTCGGATGGAAGTTGTTTCCGTCTATTCCAATTACCTGGGCAACACCCGCCCGGTGACGGTTTACCTGCCCGGCGAGTACGCTTCACAGCCGGATAAACGCTACCGGGTGCTCTACGCCAACGATGGGCAGGACCTGCGCGAGATTGCTTTTGACCTGGCGTTGAACAGCCTGTTCGCCACCCGCCAGGTGGAGCCCATCATTGTGGTGGCTGTTCCTTCCAACGCGAACCGGATTTATGAATACGGCACTGGCACGGTGGAGAGCGTGGATGGCTGGGGCACGCTGGCGCAGGCTTATAACAATTACATCCTGCGCGAGCTTAAGCCATTCATCGATTCCAAATACCGCACGTTGACCGGGCCGCAAAACACCGCCTTCATGGGCTGGTCGCTGGGCGGGCTGGCGGCTTTTTACCTGGCGTGGCAGTACTCGGCGGAGATTGGCATAGTGGGGGCTTTTTCGCCCTCCCTGTGGTGGCGCACCAGCCAGAATAACCTGCAGGACGTGCTGAACTCGCGCGTGATTCACTCCCTGGTGCGGCAAAGTTCAAAGCGCCCGGGTTTGCGCATGTGGTTCGAGGCCGGCACCGCCGATGAAACCAACGACCGCGATAAAAACGGCGTGATTGATGCCATTCAAGATATCACCGACCTGATGGATGAACTGGCCAAAAAGGGCTACCAGATGGAAACGGATATGCGCCTGGTGGTGGTGGCAGGCGGGCGGCATGAGATTGCCACCTGGGCGACCGTCATCCCGGACTTTTTACGCTGGGCATTCCCGGCGAAATAATTCATTGAGGGAGATTTTTTGTGAAACGACTGCTGCTTTCATTCATGCTTCTGGCACTTTTGCTCACCGCCTGTGCCTCGCAAACCCCGCTGCCCAGCGCCACCCTGCCTCCGCCGCCGACGGTCACCTTCACGCCCGCCGTTCCCCCGTTGCCCACACCTCCGCCAGCGACGGCGACTCCCACCCCTGCTCCCAGCGCAACCCCCACAGCCGTGCCGCTGCCCAAAACGCCGGCGGGTTTGAACCAGCCCATCCCACAGGTGGGGCAGGTGATCTCGCCTGGCAATACGGCGGAGCTGGTTGAACTGGCACGCTGGGGAAGCGGACGTGCCGAGAACGTTACATGGTCGCCAGATGGCGCCTGGCTGGCGGTGCACACCCCCACCGGCGCCTACCTGTATGATGCAGCCAAACCCGCCGCCGCATTTTACATTGAGGGCGCGCTGACCTTCTCGCCGGACGGCAAGCTGGCGGCAGCCGTCCAGGGACAGGGCAATGCGCAGCGGGTTACCGTGTATAGGCTAAGCGGCGCTGCCGCTGAGCCTACGCTGCTCTACACGCTCAATGCAGGCCGCCCGCTGTTCTCGCCGGATGGGAGCGCCCTCGCGCTTTCCGCTCCGGAAGCTATCTGGCTGGTGGAGGCTAACACCGGCAGGCAAAAACTGGCGCTGGAGCACAAAAACGTTGAGCAGATGCTGTTTTCAAAAGACGGCGCGGTGCTGGTCACCGGCGGACGCGATTCGCTGGCGCTGTGGCGCGTGGCGGATGGCAGCCTGATCCAGCGGCAGGAATACAACCGCCTGGTGCGCCTGGCGTTCAGCGCCGGGGGCAGCCTGCTGCTGGCGCAAAACCGCAACAAGCAAAATGAACCGGTGGTGGATCTCTGGTCAACGGCGGATTGGAAGCGGCAGGGCACCATCAAAACCGGCGGCACCTTCTCACTCTCCGCGGATGCCTCCCGATTGTTTGCGTTCTCAAACTTTCCAACGCCCGGCAAAATTGATGTTTTTCAACTGCCTGAGGGAACCACCCTGCCAGGCCTGCGCATCGAGGGCAGCATCCACCGCATGACCGTCTCGCCGGACGGTAAAATGCTGGCGATCTCGGTGCCGGACCCGGAAATGGGCGTTGTGCGCCTGGTGGACCTGGCTACCGGAAAAGTTCGCCTGACCCTGGCCTGCGAACACTCGTGCGATGCGCAGCAGCCTTACTATTCCCCCGATGGCAAGGTGCTGGCGCTTTACGGGCATGCGCCGATGACCGGCGGCGATGTGGCTGTTGCGGTGCTTTACGATGCGGTCTCCGGCAGGCTGTTGCGTAAACTGGTCAGCCCGCGGGATGTGAAAAGCGTCGTGGAGCGCCTGGCCTTCTCTGCTGACGGCACCCGCCTGGCGGTGCTTACCGGGCGCAGCGATGATGCCGTGCGCGTGTGGGAGGTGAACACGGGCAAGCTGCTCCACACGCTGGAATGGGCTCCCCAGACCCAGAACCTGGGGGCGCTCTCACCGGACGGCAAACTGGCGGCTATTTTCAGCGATAACCCCACTACCCGCCTGATTGACCTCAGCAGCGGAAAAGTGCTGCGCCAGGTTGAAAAAGCGGCTGCCACGCAATTCACCGCCGAAGGCAGCCTGCTGGCTGGCGCTGAATACGCGAACTTCCGCGCGGATGCCATCCGGCTGTGGAAGGTCTCGGGCGGAGAGGTTGCCGCCACTTTTGGCAAACAATTACGCCCGCCGCTGGTGCTCTCGCCGACGGGCGACGTGGGAGCGGTGCTGGCGGGATTTTCCGTGCAACTGCTGCGCATCCCCTCGGGGCAATTCATCACCGCGCTGAGCGCTTCGGCGCGCCCCAACGTGCGCCTGCTGAACGCAGCCTTCTCGCCGGACGGTAAATGGCTGGCAGCCGGGGATGAAAGCGGGCTGGTGTGGACCTGGCAGGTGGAAAATCGCAAACAAACCTTTATTTTAGAGGGGCACAAAAAGGAAATCAGCGCGTTGATCTTCAGCGCTGACAGCCAGACCCTCGTTTCACTGGCGCAGGATGGCGGCGTGCGGATGTGGTCTGTTGCGGATGGAAAGTTGCTGCGCACCGTGAACGCCGCCGAGCTGATTGCTAAGCTACCCGGAATGGAAGAGGCCACTTTTGGCCTGGCGGGCGGCGCGGCGCTCTCGCCTGACGGCAAATTGCTGGCGGTAGGTGGAATTCTCAACCCGCAGCAGGCGCCGCCCGGCAAAGCGGGCGTCACGCTGCTGGTTGATGCTCAAAGCGGGCAGCTGGTGCGCCTGCTCCGCGCGGGAGGGGCCAGGGTGCTCTTCTCGCCGGATGGGAAAGGGTTACTCACCAGCGGCGATGGCGCTGTGCGCGTGTGGGGCTTGCTGCCCTGAGCGCAGCAGCGCCAGGCAGCGGTTTGCGAATGGCGCGAGGGGCGCGTTACTGCTCCAGTGGGGTAATGGCCCACATGATGAGGTAGATAACCAATCCCGGGCCGGGGACGAGCAGGAGCAGGAGGAAGAACAACCGCACCAGGGTTGGGTCCAGGTTGAGGTATTGAGCCAATCCACCGCACACGCCCCCGATCATGTGCTCGGTTTTACTGCGGTACAATCGTTTGGGTGAGTCCATCGTAATCTCCTTATCGTGATTCTGTATAATTATACGGAATGATGAAACGAAAGTTGCAACTTGAACAGCAGCTTTACCTCGATTACGCTCGCTCCGCGCTGCGGCTGCTGCGGCGCAGCCTGGAACTGGGGCAGGGGGCCGAACCGGATTTTTACCGCGTGGCGGCCCTGCAACTGCGCCTGTTGTTGTGCGATACCACCCGGCAGCACGAGCGCGTGGTGGATATTTCGCTCGTCCCGCGCCTGTGGCCGGACCTGCTTTGGCCTGCCCTCGATTCCTCCGGCCAGGCTAACTCTGGCTTGCCTGCGCTCACACTCTCAGCCTGGCTGGAGCAGCCTGCTGCACCGGGAGGGATGACCCTGCGCCAGCTTATCCGCCGGGTGTGCGACCAGGACGGCGGCGCGCACGTTGACCTGCGCGAGCGCCCGACCCTGGCGGATTACGCTTCCGCGCGCCAGATGATCCTCAGGGTGGCAGAGCTTGTCCTGGAGCGCCTGGCGGAGGCGTGAGGACGGTCAAAGCGCAAAGCTAAGTTATAATCATTCTATGCGAAGGCGTTGGACGAGCGTGCTGGTGGTGTTTGCAGCGCTGCTGGTGGTGGGGCTGGTCATCAGCCTGCCGCCGGTCTGGGCGCGGGTCTCGGATGCGGCGGATACGCTGCGCATCCGGGCGCGCAACCTGCTCTTCCCACAGAATGAGGTGGTTTTTCAACCGGTTGGCACCGCTCAGGCCACCATCACCCCGCCCTTTGAGTCGCCCACCCTCACTCCGCTGCCTTCCGCCACGCCCACCCCCACGCGCGCTGTGGCACTGCCCTCGCCCACACTGGCTCCCACCCCCACCCCGCTGCCGGTTTACGTCAACCTGACCGGTGTGCGCTACGAAACGCAGAATGGCAGGTGGAATTACTGCGCCCCCACCAACCTTTCAATGCTGCTCTCTTACTGGGGCTGGAACGGCGACCGCTTTGACACCGGCCCGGTGCTCAAGCCGTGGGAGTACGACCTGAACGTGATGCCCTATGAGATGCAGGATTACATTGAATCAGTGGCGAAGCTGGGCGCGGTGGTGCGCTCCGGCGGCAACCAGGCGCTGCTCAAGCGGCTCATCGCGGGCGGGTTCCCGGTGCTGGTGGAGCGCAGCGTTTACTTCACCGAGACCACCACCGGCATCGAATCCTGGATGGGGCATTACCAGGTGTTAACCGGCTATGACGAAACCAAAAAAGAGTTCATCGCGCAGGATTCCTACCAGAGAGCCAACCTCGGCGTGCCGTACGAGGCCTTTGAAAGCGCCTGGCGGGCATTTAATTACATCTTTTTGGTGGCTTATTCGCCGGATAAAAAAGAGGCGTTGATGGCGCTGCTGGGCGATTACGCCGACGCCCAGAAAGCCGAGCAAATCGCCTACCAGACGGCCTCGCAGCAGGCGCGCACCCTGACCGGTATTGACCTTTACTACGCCTGGTACAACCGCGGCAGCAGCCAGGTCAAACTGCAGGATTATTCCGGCGCAGCGGGCTCGTATGACGAAGCCTTCAAGGTTTACCCCAACATTCCGGAAGCCAGGCGCCCCTGGCGCAACATCTGGTACCAGACCGGCCCCTATTTTGCCTACTTTTACGCCGGGCGCTACCAGGACGTGCTCAACCTGGCCACCGCCACCCTGGATGCCATCCAGAAGCGCTCCGAGCGCCTGGGAATCACCCACCTGGTGCAGGTTGGCCCCTATATTGAGGAGACCTGGTACTGGCGCGCCAGGGCAAAAGCCGTGCTAGGCGATATTAAAGGCGCTGTGGAAGACCTGCGCACGGCGCTCAAATACCACGCGGGGTTTCAGCCTGCGCTGGATGAACTCAAACGCCTGGGAGTAGCCCCCTGAAATGACGCTCAAAATCCTCCATTTTGCCGATGCTCACATTGATATCGCTGCACACGGGCGGCACGACCCCGAAACCGGGCTGCCGGTGCGCGTGCTGGATTTCCTCAAGGCGCTGGATACGATTGTGGATGCCGCCATCGCCGAGCGCGTTGACCTGGTCATCTTTGCCGGTGACGCCTACCGCGACCGCACCCCCGCTCCTACCTTCCAGCGCGAATGGGGCCGGCGGGTGATGCGTCTCTCGCAGGCGGGCATCCCGACGCTGCTGCTGGTGGGAAACCACGACCTTTCTCCGGCTGCCGGACGGGCTCATGCCCTGCAGGAGTATGACACGCTGCAGGTGCCGCGCGTCACCGTGCTGGGGCGCCCCGCGCTGTTGGGACCCGACGAACTCGGCGGGCTGCCGCTGCAACTCATTGCCCTGCCGTGGGTTTCACGCTCCGGTTTGATGGCAGCGCTTGACCTGAGCGGGGAGGAACCGGCTAAAGTTTACGAGGAGATGGAGGCGCGCCTGTCCGGGCTCATCAGGGCGTGGCTGGAGCAGCTAAACCCGGACTTGCCCGCTGTGCTCACCGCGCACGCCTCGGTGCAGGGGGCAGTTTACGGCGGCGAGCGCAGCGTATCCCTCGGCGGAGACCTGGTGCTGCCCGGCTCGCTGGTGCGTGACTCGCGCCTGGATTATGTGGCGCTCGGTCACATTCACAAGTCGCAGAACCTGAATGAAGGCCAGCACCCACCGGTGATTTACCCGGGCTCTATTGAGCGGGTGGATTATGGCGAAGCCGACCAGGAGAAATTCTACGTTATCGCGCACGTGCAGCGCGGAAAAACGCGTGTGGAATGGCGCAAATTGGAGGGGCGACGCTTCATTGACCGCAGCGCGGTGATTAAGACGGGGGAGGACTTCATGACGGCGGCAATGGCGGCGCTGCCCTCCCCGGAGCAGATGACCGACGCGATGGTGCGCCTGAAGTTGGATTACCCGCGCGAGTTGGAGCCGATGCTGGATGAACAGGCGCTGCGCGAATACGCTGCGCCTGCTTTCGAGTTTCACCTGGTGCGCCAGCCCCGGGTGGAGGCGCGCCTGCGCCTGGTTGGCGGCGAGGCCATCAGCAGCCTCACCCCGCTTGACCTGCTGGATCGCTATCTTGATTCTGCCAAGATCATGCCTGGCGAGACGGCTGACCTACACAGCCTGGCAGAGCAACTGATGCGCGAGGATATTGGGGAGGATGAAGCGTGACGGATATTTTTGTTGAAATATTGCTCATTACCGGCCTGGTGCTGATCAACGGCCTGCTGTCAACTTCGGAGATTGCCCTGCTTTCAGCGCGAAAAGCCCGCCTGCAGGCGCTGATTGACGAGGGCAGCAAGGGCGCCGCGCTCGCCGTTCGCCTGGCGGAGAACCCCTCGCGCCTGCTGGCTACCGTGCAGATTGGCATCACCCTGGTGGGCATCATCACTGGCGCGGTGGGCGGCGCCACCCTCTCAGATCCGTTAGCGCACCTGCTGGCGCAATCCGCCTTCCTGGCGCCTGCCAGCAAGACCATTGCCGTGGTGATTGTTGTGATGGTCATCACCTATTTTTCGCTGGTGCTGGGAGAACTCATCCCCAAGCGGCTGGCGCTTTCCAACCCGGAGCGCATCGCCGTGCAGATGGCCCGTCCGATGGCGGCGCTGGCATGGCTGACGGCTCCGCTGGTGCGCTTTCTGGGCTTTTCTACCGATTCAGGATTGCGGATGATGGGGATTGACCCCAGGAGCGTGCCAGCCGTCACCGAGGAAGAGGTGAAAGTGCTGCTGGAACAGGGCAGGCAGGAGGGCATTTTTGAGGAAGCCGAGCAGGATATGGTGGAGGGGGTTTTCCGGTTGAGCGACCGGATGATCAGCGCCCTGCTGACCCCGCGCACCGAGATTGTGTGGCTGGACCTGGACGAACCCTACGAGGAAATTCTGCGCAAAGTGGTGGAAAGCAGCCACACCCGCTTCCCGGTGGGACGCGGCAGCCTGGATAACGTGCTGGGCATCCTGGAAGCGCGCGATCTTATCGTGCGCCACGGGCAAGCGGGCAAGGGGGATGTTCAATCCCTGCTGCGCCAGGCCACCTTCATCCCCGAGAGCACCCCTGCGCTGGAGGCGCTTGAACTGCTTAAGAACAACCGCGACCACCTGGCGCTGGTCATTGATGAATATGGCGGTTTGCTGGGCATGGTGACGCTGGTGGATATCCTCGGCTCGATTGTCGGCGAGATTAGCAGCCCGGGAAAAACCCAGGAACCCCCGGTGGTACGCCGCCCGGACGGCTCCTTGCTGATTGATGGGCTCTACCAGGTGGATGAATTGAAAGAGGTGCTCAAATTGGATGAACTGCCTGAGGAAGACCGCATCGGCTACCAGACGGTGGGCGGCCTGATGATGAGCCAGCTGGGGGCCATTCCGGCGGTGGGACAATCATTTGACTGGAAGGGCTGGCGCTTTGAGGTGCTGGATATGGATGGGCGGCGCGTGGATAAGGTTCTGGCACGCCTGGTGGAGGAGCAGCCGCAATGATCCCCCTTTCGCTGCGTATTTCGGGCTTTCTCTCCTATCTGCAGCCGGTGGAGCTGGACTTCACCGGGTTTGATATGGCGTGCATTTCAGGAGCTAACGGCGCGGGCAAATCCTCGCTGCTGGATGCCATCACCTGGGCTTTGTTCGGGCAGGCGCGGCGCAAGGATGAATCCATCCTCAACACCAGTAAGGCAAACAAAGCCGCTGAGGTTACTTACGTCTTCTCCTACGAGGGCAACACCTACCGCGTGCAGCGCACCAAGCCGCGTGAAAAATCTGCGTTGCTGGAATTTCACATCCAGGATGCGGAGGGCAAATGGCGGGCGCTTACCGAGAGCACGCTGCGCGCCACCGAAGCGCGCATTTGCCACACCCTGCGCCTGGATTACAACACCTTCATCAATGCCTCCTTCTTCCTGCAGGGCAAGGCTGACCAGTTTACACAGCAGGGTCCGGGCGACCGCAAGCGCATTCTCAGCACCATCCTTGGGTTGGAAATCTGGGAGGTTTACAAAGAGCGGGCTGCCGAGCAGCGCAAGGCGCAGGAGCATGAACTTGCCGGGTTGGATGCCCGCATGAAGGAGTATAACGGCGAAATAGAACAGGAACCCGCGCGCCGCGAGCGACTGGCGCGGTTGGAAAGCGATCTTAAGACATCACAAAACCTGCGTGAGGCGCGCCAGAAGCAACTGGAAGCGCTGCACCGCCTGGAAGATTCTCTGAAGAGGCGCGGCGAAATGGTGGAATTACTCCGGGGCCAGGCGGAAGAAGTGCAACATCGGCTGGAGACAAGCCGGGCGCAGCTGGAAGCCCGCCAGAAGGAGCAGCAGGGCTATCAGGCGCAGCTGGCTGCCGAGCAGGAGATTAGAGCCACCTACCAATGCTGGCAGGAAGCTCGTGTTGAACTGGAGCGCCTGGAAGGGGTTGCCTCGCGCTTTACGCAGCAGCAGGCTGAGCGTGATAAGGTGCTGGCGGAGATTGATAAACAGCGCTCCCTGCTGGAACTGGATGCTAAGCGGCTCACCGAGCAGCAGGCTGTTGCCGCGCAACTGGAAGCGGGTATTCCCGCGCTGGCGGCTGAACTGGAAGCGGCACAATCTGCCATTGAGACGCTCAACGGGCAACTGGCTCGCGTGCCGGAACTCAATGACCGGCAAACCGCCTATCAGGATACCAATGCCGACCTGAAGGCCAGGAACCAGCAGTTGAGTGGTGAGATGAAGGTGTTGGAGGAGCGTATTAAACGCCTGGAGGCTGTGGAGGAAGCCGCGTGCCCGCTGTGTGGGCAGCCGCTCAGCCCGGCGGACCGGCAAACCCTGCTGGAAGACCTGAGGGCGCAGGGCAAACAGATGGGTGATGCGTACCGCGCCAATAAGGAGCAAATGCTGCAGGTTGACCAGCAGCTTGAGATGCTGCGCATCAACCTTAAATCCCTGCGCGGGTTGGAGCAGGGCGAGCAGCGCACCCTGACCAGTAAAATCTCGGCCCTGGCTGAGCGTTTACGCCAGAACCGCGAGCAGGTGGATACCTGGCAGCACGGTCCGGCGCTGCGCCTGGCAGAGGTGCGCCGCATCCTGGCTGAAGAGGATTACGCTCACGCGGAGCGAGCCAGCCTGGCAGCTATGGATGAAGCGCTGCGCGCGCTGGGTTACGACCCGGCTGCGCATGCCGCCGTGAGCCAGGCGGAGAAGGTAGGGCGCGACAGCGAAAAACAATTGCGCGACCTGGATGCGGCCCGGGCTGCGCTGGAGCCGTTGCAGCGCCAGATTGAGGGATTGGTGAAACAGGTGGCGGATGAAGAATGGCAGGCGGATGCCCGCCAGTCGGCGTATCAAAAGTCTAAGAGCGAGTACGATGCGGAAGAAGCTCAATTGCCGGACTTGCTGGAAATTGAGGATGAGGTACGCGACCTGCAGGATCAGGAAAACCGCCTGCGCTCAGAGGTGGGCGGCGCAAAACAGGCTGTGGAGGTGCTGAAGAACATTCGCCAGCAGCAAGCGGCGCTGAGCGCCAGCCGCGAAGGCGTCACCCGCCAGATTGCCCGCCTTAAGGCGCTTGAGCGCGCCTTCAGCAAGGACGGGGTGCCGTCTTTGCTCATCGAACAGGTGCTGCCGGAGATTGAAGCGCAGGCCAACGACCTGCTTGACCGGCTTTCAGGGGGCAGTATGTCGGTGCGCTTCAACACCGTCAAGGATTACAAGGATAAGAACCGCAGCGGGCAGCGGGAGACGCTGGATATTTTTATTGCCGATGCCAACGGTGAACGCGAATATGAACTATTCTCTGGCGGTGAGGCTTTTCGTATCAACTTCGCCATACGGCTGGCGCTCTCGCGCGTTCTGGCGCGGCGCGCCGGCGCGCGGCTGCAAATGCTGGTCATTGACGAGGGCTTCGGCTCGCAGGATGCCGATGGGCGCCAGCGCCTGCTGGAAGCGCTCAACATGGTGCGCCCGGATTTTGCCAAGGTGCTGGTTATCACCCACCTTGAAGAGCTTAAAGACCACTTCCCGGCGCGCATTGAAGTGGAAAAGACGCCGCAGGGTTCGCGGGTGAGCGTGGCGTGAGCATCCAGTTGCGTCTCGGCTTGCAGCAGCGCGTCCTGCCGGATTACCGGCGGGTCTTTATGGATACGCTGGCGCAGGTTTGCGAGAACGGCCTCTCGGTGTTTGCCGGTGAACCGCGCCCGGATGAGATGGTGGAGGGACGCCAGCCACTGCGCGCGGCGCAATTCAGCGCGGCGCGCAACCGGCATATCTTCTCTGGCAAAGCCTATTTGTGCTGGCAAGGCGGGCTGGTGGACTGGTTGCAGGCCTGGCAACCGCAGGCGCTGGTGGTGGAAGCCAATCCGCGCTACCTGGCTACCCCTGCTGCCGTGCGCTGGATGCACGCTCGCGGCAGGCCGGTTATCGGCTGGGGGCTGGGAGCGCCAAAGCCCGGGGGCAGGCTGGCGGGGTTGAAGCTGGCGCTGTGGCGGGGGTTCATCCGCCAGTTTGATGCCCTCATCGCTTATTCTACTCAAGGCGCGGCGCAGTACCGCGCGCTGGGCGCCCCGGAGCAACGCGTTTTTGTGGCACCTAATGCGGTGGCGCCTCGCCCGGCGCATCCCGCTCCGCAGCGCCCGCCCGTTTTTGACGCGCAGGGAGCACTGCTGCTCTTCGTGGGGCGGCTGCAGACACGCAAGCGCCTGGATGTGCTGCTGCGCGCCTGCGCTGGCCTGCCGCCCGAAAGCCAGCCGCGCCTGTGGATTGTGGGCGACGGTCCTGCGAGGGGTGAGTTGCAATCCCTGGCACAGGTGGTTTACCCGGCGGCGCAGTTCTGGGGGGCGCGGCACGGCGCGGAACTGGAGCCGCTTTTTGCACAGGCGGACCTTTTTGTGCTGCCGGGCACCGGCGGGCTGGCGGTGCAGCAGGCCATGTCTTACGCTTTGCCGGTGGTGGTGGCGGAGGGTGACGGCACCCAGGCTGACCTGGTGCGCCCGGGCAACGGCTGGCTGGCTCCGCCGGGGGATGAGGCTGCCCTGCGCGATATTTTGCGACAGGCATTGGCGAATGCGCCGCGCTTGCGCCAGATGGGGTTAGAATCTTACCGGGTTGTGAGCGAAGAAGTGAATCTTGAGTCGATGGTGCAGGTGTTTACCCGCGCCGTAGAAAGCGTGAGCCGCTAGTGCATATTCTCATCGTCGCGGATGGGCGCTCGCCCACTGCCAGATCCTGGCTGCGCGCCCTGCTGGCGATGCAGCACCGCGTCACCCTGGTCTCTACCTACGCCTGCACGCAGCCCGATGGGCTGGAGGGCTTTCATGTGGTGCCGGTGGCTTTTGGCAGCCTGGGCGGAGGGATTGCCGGGCAGCGCTCCGGGAAAGCCAGTACGGGTGGGGTAGGGCGGCAGCTGGTCAAGCGGGCCAGGGCGTTGTTCCAGTACGGGCGTTACTGGCTTGGACCGCTCAGCCTGCCGTATTATGCTGGTAAGTTGCGACGGATCATCGCCGCCAGCAGCCCTGACGTGGTGCACGCCTTCCGCATCCCCTTTGAGGGTATGCTGGCAGCCGCGGCTCAGCCGCCCGTGCCACTGGCCGTCACCGTGTGGGGCAATGAATTGACCCTGCACGGCCACCGCACGCCGCTGATGCGTTCCTGGACGAAAGCCACCCTGCGCCGCGCTGCCGGTTTGCTGGCAGATGCCCGTCGCGACCTTCGCCTGGCGCAGCTGTGGGGTTTTTCGGCGCAGCGCCCCATGCTGGTGCTGCCCGGTGGGGGCGGCGTGGACCTGGCGGAGATTGGGCGCATCCGCAGCCAGTCCAATCACCCGCTGGAGCAATCTCTGCCCGCCGGCGTGCCGCTGGTGGTCAATCCACGCGGTTTGCGGCCCGATTACGTGCGCAATGACGTGTTCTTTCAGGCTATTCCGCTGGTACTGCAGCATCGGCCCGAGGTGTGCTTTGCCTGTCCGGCGATGGAAGACCAGCCCCAGGCGGTGCAATGGGTTAACCAGTACAAAATTGGCCGCGCCGTGCGCCTGCTGCCGCACCTCTCGCAGGCTGACCTGTGGGATTTGTTCCACATGGCGGATATCACCGTCTCGGTATCCATTCACGACGGCACACCCAACACCCTGCTGGAAGCCATGGCCTGCGGTTGTTTCCCCATCGTTGGCGACCTCGAATCGCTGCGCGAGTGGATAACCCCCGGCCAGAATGGGCTGGTGGTGGAAGCGGATAAACCGCAATCGCTGGCAGAAGCGCTGCTGCTGGCGCTGGAAAGCCCACGGCTGCGCCAATCTGCGGCGGAACGTAACCTTGAGCTCATCCGCGAACGGGCTGAGATTAATTTTGTGCGCGCCCAGGCTCAAGTTTTCTATGACAGGTTGGCTGGCCTATGATCTCAGATGACACCCTTGACCGCCTGCGCGGCGTGATGGTGGGCGCTGCCGCCGGGGATGCCCTGGGCATGCCGCTGGAATTTGCCCCGGCGGTGCCCCTTTCTCGGATGGTGCGCCAGATGCAGCCCGGCCGCATGGAAG
>CAYVOX010000047.1:0-19960 GCA_964453035.1 uncultured Anaerolineaceae bacterium | reverse complement strand
CCCCACCCAGGCTTTTGCCGGTTTCCGCATCCTGTACTCGGATTATCAGAAGTGGGGCTTGATGCTGGCTTTTTACTTGCCAGGCATCAAACAGGCTTACGATTTGCAGGTTAACAAGGTCAAATACACCTGCAATTTGTATCCCAAGCTGCCCGATCAAATGTTTTGCATTGGCCCAGAATTCCCCTACAACCGCAAGGTTGAACTGGCTTTTTATGAGCCAAAAACCACCGCCGAGCCAATTTTCAAAACTGATTATTTGATTGCCCCCATAAAAACCCCCACCCCTGAAGGCTACATCCCCCCGGGTGATGATAACTGCCCCGTACGCGGCATTAACGCCAGCTGCGAAACTGAGATTCGCGGTGAAGACTGGCCGGGTGGACCCTGCATCGTCTCAACCTGCGTTGACTCTTGCGGTTACTGGTACAGCATCGATACCTGCAAGTAAGTTTTACCGCTCCAATTATCAAATTCCCCGCCTTTCGACGGGGAATTTTTCATTTCACCACAATATCTATAAATATCACTTCGCCAAATTTCTCATTGTTCGGGTTGTAAGCCTGCCAGGCGCTGCGGTAAGTTCCGGGTTTTTCCGGCGCCTGCATCACCAACCGGATCACCGCGCGGGTACCGCTGCGAGCCGGGAACAATGGCTGCTCCGCTTCGATGCCCATCGCCGGGCCGCTGGAGAGCTTGAGATGGTAGCGCTCGTCCCAGTTGCACGTGCCGGTATTCTCCACCTCCCAGCGTTTATCCAGCGTGCTGTTTGGGGCAACCACCGTCCCATCGGGGATGGTTAAATCAGCGATAAAGGCCAGCTTATCGGTGCAGTTCTGCGCCGCGGTGGGCCGCGCGCTGACCGGGATGATGGTGGCAGTGGCAGGCGCCGCCAGCGTGGGCGGGCGGAAGACCGGCGTTTGCTCAGCGCCGGGAACGGGCAGGCGCGGAGCGATCCCGCAGCCTGCCAGTAAAATTGAAAGCACCGAGAACAGGCCAATCACCAGGTACCGGACGGGTCTGTTCGCAGAGTCAATCGTTCTCATTCATCCCCAGAGTCATCATCACCCGGACCTGAGAGTGCCAGGGGTACTTCGCCGCCCATCGCGCGCTGGCGAATAGCCAGTTCAATCTCGCGCGCCAGGTCAGCATTCTGGCGCAGGTATTCTTTGGCGTTTTCCCGCCCCTGCCCCAGGCGAATTTCACCGTAGGAGAAGAAAGCACCGCGCTTCTGGATAATCTCCAGTTGAGTCGCCAGGTCAATAATATCGCCGACCTTGGAAATACCTTCGTTGTACATCACGTCAAATTCTGCCACGCGGAAGGGCGGAGCCACCTTGTTCTTCACCACCCGCACCCGCACGCGGTTGCCGATAATCTCCGCGCCCATTTTGATGGATTGGATGCGGCGAATATCCAACCGGACGGAAGCATAAAACTTGAGGGCCAGCCCGCCCGGTGTGGTTTCAGGATTTCCAAAAACAATGCCAATCTTTTGCCGCAGCTGATTGGTGAAAATGACCGAGGTCTTGGTCTGGTTAATCGCCCCCGAGAGCTTGCGCAAAGCCTGAGACATCAACCGCGCCTGCATGCCCATGCTGGCATCGCCCATATCGCCTTCAATTTCGTTGCGCGGCACCAGCGCCGCCACCGAGTCAATCACCACCACGTCCACCGCGCCGGAGCGAACCAGCGTCTCAACAATTTCAAGCGCCTGCTCGCCGGTATCCGGCTGCGAGATGAGCATGCTGTTGACGTTCACGCCCAGGCGCGCTGCATAAGTGGGGTCGAGGGCATGTTCCATATCCACGTAGGCTGCCGTCCCGCCCATTTTTTGCGCTTCAGCCACAATGTGAAGGCAGAGCGTGGTTTTACCGGAGGATTCCGGGCCGTAGATTTCGGTGATGCGCGCCCGCGGGATGCCGCCAACCCCCAGAGCCAGGTCCAGCGATAACGACCCGGTGGGGATGGCTTCAACGGCAAGGTGTTGGGCTTCTCCCATGCGCATGATTGACCCTTCGCCGTAGCGTTTAATAATCTCGCCCAGCGCGCGGTCAAGCGTGGCGCGGCGAGCATCATCATTTGAGCTGGAAAGGTCCGGTGCAGCTGGAGGCGGAACTGGTTTTCGAGCCATTTAATTTCTCCTGATTGAGATGTTAAGTATTATATATCATTTGGTTGCTGGCATTGATAGGACAATTATAGTACATTATTTCTATTTTGCAAGAAGCAAATCAGACCTATGGTACAATTTGCCCATCATGCACGCCCCGCCCTTCTCCTTTGACCTGCAGGCCCGTGATGGAAACGCCCGCGCCGGCTGCTTTAACACCCCGCACGGCGAACTGCTGACCCCCGTCTTTGCGCCGGTGGGCACGCAGGCTACCGTCAAATCCCTCACCCCGCAGCACCTTGAGGAAATTGGCGCCACCCTGGTGCTCTCCAACACCTACCACCTCTTTCTCCGCCCCGGCGCCGACCTGGTGGCAGAGATGGGCGGGCTGCACGCTTTCATGCAGTGGCCCCACCCCATCCTCACCGATTCCGGCGGCTTCCAGGTCTTTTCGCTCTCCGATACGCGGAAAATTGACGAAGATGGCGTCACCTTCAAGAGTCACATTGACGGCTCAACCCAGCGTCTAACCCCTGAAAGCTCCATATTCGTACAGGAAAAACTCGGCGCGGATATCATCATGGCCTTCGATGAATGTGCCCCACCCTATGACCAGGCCTATAACCAGCGCGCCATGCAGCGCACCCACGCCTGGGCTGAACGCTGCCTGAATGCTCATACCCGCGCAGATCAGGCTCTTTTTGGCATCGTCCAGGGCGGCATCTTCCCGGAGTTGCGCCAGCAATCCGCTGAGAAAATCGCCAGCCTCGGCTTCCCCGGTCATGCCATCGGCGGTCTCTCGGTAGGCGAAAGTAAGGCTGAAATGCACGCCACCATCGAGGTGGTCAATGCCATCCTGCCAGAGGATAAGCCGCGTTACCTCATGGGCGTGGGCACGCCTGAGGATCTCATCAACGGTATCGCCCGCGGCGTCGATATCTTCGACTGCGTGCTGCCCACCCGCCTGGCGCGCCACCATGCCGCCATGACCCGCTCCGGCAGGCTTAACCTGATGAACAGCGTCAACGCTCACGATAAACGCCCCATTGATGAAACATGCGCCTGTTACACCTGCCGCACCTTCACCCGCGCCTACCTCCGCCATCTCATTTCCGCTCGCGAAATGCTGGCTGCCACTCTCATTTCCATTCACAATCTTTTCACGCTGCTGGAACTGGCGCGCGGCGCCCGCCAGGCCATCCTGGCAGGCCAGTTTGAAGCCTTCTCGCAAAGCTGGCTTGCGCCTGCCCGACCTTCTGAGCAGTGAAAGCTGTGCCATTCTCTCAACACGCTTGCGGCGCGTTTCTTGTAACTGAGAGGTTCATCAAAGCCCTCATGGAGATAAAATGACCTTCCTTCAAGCAATTGTCCTCGGTATCGTCCAGGGGTTAACCGAATTTTTGCCCGTGTCTTCATCCGCTCACCTTGTGATTGTGCCCTTCCTGCTGGGATGGCAAATCCCCGCAGAGCAGGTCTTCCCGTTTGACGTACTCGTGCAACTCGGCACCCTGGTGGCTGTGATTGTCTACTTCTGGCAGGATTTGTGGACCATTATCAAAGCGTTTGTCACCGGCCTGCTGCGCCTCAAGCCCTTCGCCGAGGCGCAATCTCGCCTGGGATGGTACCTGATCCTGGCAACCTTCCCGGCTGTCGTCTTTGGTGTACTGGCTAAAGATGAAGTAGAAGCCGCCTTCAGTAGTGTTGCCCTCACCGCTGGTTTTCTGATTCTGACGGCTGTGTTTTTATTGCTGGCTGAATATTACGGAAGGCGCGCCCGCACCCTCGCCACCATCACCTGGCTGGATGCGCTCATCATCGGGCTTTTCCAGGCGCTTTCCATCTTCCCCGGGGTCTCGCGCTCGGGTTCTACCATCACCGGTGGCATGCTGCGCCAGTTTGACCGCTTCGCTGCCGCGCGGTTTTCGTTTCTCATGTCCATTCCGGTCATGCTGGGCGCCGGCGCGCTTGAACTGGTTGACCTGCTCCAGACCCCCACATGGATGTCTTTCTGGCCGCTCATCGCGGTTGGCTTTGCCGCCGCCGCCGTGGTGGGTTATCTATCCATCCGCTGGATGCTGCGCTTCGTCACGCACCATTCGCTGCGCAGTTTTGCTGTGTACTGCTGCGCCATCGGCGTGTTGACGCTGGTGGTCTACTTTTTAACCTTATGAAGCCAACCCTGATCCTTCTCACCCTGCTGCTCACCGCCTGCAGCACCGCATTGCCCACCCCGGCAGCCCCTGCCAACCCGCTCATCTGGCAGGTGCAGGGAACGGCGAGCCTGGGCTGGTTGAACCCCGCCTTGCAAGCGTGCGCGCTGAAGCAACCGGAGGTCAATCTGGTTTACCTGCAGCGCCCGGCGCCCTTGCTCGACCTCAACGCCGCACGCATTGCGCTGCGCTGGGGCGCCCCAGCCAGTCTGACCTCGCCTGCTGTGCTGCTGGGTGAGGATGAACTGATCTTCATTGCCCACCCGGGCAACCCTATCACCCAACTCAGCGTAACCGAGTTGCTCAACCTGCTCAATGGGAAAATCGCCAGTTGGGAAAAGCTCTCCCCCACCGCCAGCAAAGAACCCCTCAAGGTCTTCACCTACGCCGCCGGGGAGGATATTCAGCAGGTTCTGGAAGCTGCCTTGCCCGGCTTGCAGGTCAACCGTGAGACCGGCTGGCTGGCGCCAGACCCGGCTTCTGCCCGGCAGGCAGTTGCCGAATCACCGGCTGCCTTTAGCTATATACCAAAGCGCTGGTTAAACGCAACCGTCAAAGCTGTCACCATCACCGATCTCACGCCAGCCCGCCTGCGCCAGCCTCTACTGGCAATCACCGCCAGCCAGCCCGGCGAAGCCGAGACAATTTTCCTCCAATGTCTTTCTGAAGCTGCCCGCTAAGCCTATGCCCATCACCCTCATCCTGCATAAACAGGAACTCATCCTTGAAGAAAAATCCATCCAGGTCAGGCTTGCCCTTGAAAAGCTGGGCCTCTCGCCTGAATCGTACCTGGTGGTGCGCAATGGTGAACTGGTCAACGAAAACGAAACCCTGCGCGAAGGCGACAGCATCCGCCTGGTTGCAGCCATCAGCGGTGGCAGCCGTTGAAAGCCGCCATGAAGTGCTCCCGCTGCGAGCAGATGGCAGCCATTCGCATGCGCCACCACCGCCTCTCGTTCTGCCGTGAGCATTACCTCGAATGGGTAGTCAATCAAACAGCCCGTACCATCGAGAAATATCGCATGTTTCCTCCAGGCGCCAGGCTGCTGGTGGCGGTTTCGGGCGGCAAGGATTCGCTTTCGCTGTGGGATGTGCTCTGGCGGCTGGGTTACCCCGCCGATGGGGTCTATATCAATCTAGGCATCACCGGCGCTGATGATTACTCCAATGCCTCTCAAGGCTATGCGCAGCGTTTTGCGGACGAGCGCAACCTGTCCCTCCAGGTGGTCAATGTCCAATCCAGCTTTGGCAGCTCTGTGCCCCGGCTAGCCAACCGCGCCGGGCGCGGCGAAAAACGCCCCTGCGCAGTTTGCGGCCTGCTCAAGCGCCACATCATGAACCGCGCCGCCGTGCAAAGCGGTTATGCCGCCCTGGTCACTGCCCACAACCTGGATGATGAAGTCGCCGTATTGCTGGGCAACACCCTCTCCTGGCAGGTTGATCTCCTCCGACGCCAGGCTCCTCTGTTGGAAGAAAAACCCGGATTTGCCCGCAAGGCCAAGCCGTTTTGCCGCTTCTACGAGCGTGAGACCGCCGCCAACGCTCTCCTGCGCGGGATTGCTTTCATTGAAGAGGAGTGCCCCTTTGCCGAAGGCTCAAAGCAGCTTGAAAACAAAGAAATTCTAAACAAACTGGAAGTTGAACACCCCGGCGCAAAAATGAACTTCTACGCCAGCTTCTTGCAGGCGCAAAAGGCCGGTTTTTTTAGCCCCGCTCCCCTTGAGGATGATAATTCACAGTCAACCTGCCCCAATTGCGGACAGCTCACCTCACGCACCGGCCTGTGCGCTTTTTGTCAGCTCGTCACATCGCATTGATATTTTTTCCTCCCATAATAACGCAATGGGGCCGTTCAAAAAGAAGTGTGTCACTCTGAGCGAAGCGAGGAGTCTCTCGCGAAGCACCCTTCGGGTTCGAGCAGCATGACAAAACGACCTTTTTGGACAGCCCCATTTTTCTGGATACTGATTTTTACTAAGCCGTTTCCATGTAGCGCTTCACTTCCCAGTCGGTGACGTGAATGCGATAATCCTCCCACTCTTCCCATTTAGCGCGCTGGAAGGCATCGTAAATCTCGATGCCAAGTGCTTCTTTGAGCACCTTATCCTTATCCAGCTCGCCCAACGCCTCGGGTAGCGAACCCGGTAGCGACTTCACGCCCAACCGCTTGCGCTCAACATCGGTCAGATGATAAACGTTGACGTTGTTGAGCGGTTTGGGTAGCGGCAGCTTGTTATCAATCCCATCCAGCCCGGCTGCCAGCATCACGGTGAACGCCAGGTACGGGTTGCAGGAGGGATCAGGGCAGCGCAGTTCAGCCCGCACAGCTTTATCCATACCCGGGGTGTGGCGCGGGATGCGAATCAGCGCCGAGCGGTTGCGCTGCGCCCAGCCGATATAAACGGGTGCTTCATATCCCGGCACCAGGCGCTTGTAGGAATTGACCGAAGGCGCCAGGACGCCCGAAAGCGCGCGGGCATGCGCCAGTTGTCCGGCAATGAAACCGTACGCCAGGGGCGTGAGATGAAAATCATCGCTCGGAGAAAAGAAAAGGTTCTCACCCCTGGGACTGAAGAGCGATTGGTGGCAGTGCATGCCGGAGCCGTTGATGCCAAAGATGGGCTTGGGCATGAAGGAAGCCACCAGCCCATGCTGGGCGGCAATGGCCTTAACGGTATATTTGAGGGTGAGAACGTTATCCGCGGTACGCAGTGCATCCGCAAAGCGGAAATCAATCTCGTGCTGACCGAGGGCTACTTCGTGGTGACCCACCTCAACCTCAAGCCCCATCATGTTGAGGGCTGCCATCAACTCGGTGCGCACGCGCACCGCTTCATCGTTCGGAGAAAAGTCAAAATACCCGCCGATATCATGCGGAACAGGGTGGGCGGCATCCCCGTTTGGCCCACGGAAGAGGAAAAACTCGGGCTCAGGTCCAACGTTGAACACCCAGCCGCGCTCCTTGATTTTAGCCAGCATGCGCCGCAGAGCGCCGCGCGGGTCCCCCGCAAAGGGGGTGCCGTCTGGCTCGTAGATATCGCAGAAAAAGCGCGCGCGGCGCATTTCCGGCGGCGACCAGGGCAACACGGCATATGTGTCCGGGTCAATGCGCAGGTGCATATCCGATTCCTGAATGCGCGCAAACCCTTCAACGGATGATCCATCAAACCACACGCCGTTTTCCAGAGCTCCCTCAAGCTGTTCAACCGGCGCATCCACCGATTTAACCGTACCGGTCACATCGGTGAACTGGAATGAGACGAACTTAATCTCATCCTCCTTGGCACGAGCAATTAAATACTTGCGGTCCATATAATCTCCTTTGGCACTTAATAAAATAAAAACAGGCATGCAGGGCATGCCTGGAGCGAATCGGGGCAGGTATTAGCCGCTGAGAGAAAAGCCGGGACTCTTGATTTGTTCAAAAAACAACAATTAATAAAAGTTTATAACACGAATACCACAGCAAAGTCAATAAGCTCACCAAAAATTTAAGATTAGAAGAAACAGCACTCGCAAATCCTCTTTGAATTGGTCAGCTTTCCGCAGCACAGGATAATTACCCCGCTTGCGCCGCGGGATAATTATGTATAATTAGATTGTTCAATGTGAGTCCGGAAACCACGGGCATCCCGTCATCTGTTATGGTTGCGCTTCCGAGGGGAGGGATCATGTCAAAAGATGATAAAAAAACATCCAAAGAGAAAAAGGACAGGGCGTCCAAAGTAGAAAGCCAGGCAGCAGCTAAGGGGGCAACAACAGTCACCCCTCCAGAAAAAGCCGCTCCAGTGTCAAAAGAAGCCTTGAGCAGCAAGCAGTACGAAAAAGAACTTTCGCGCCTGTATATCGAGTTGGTTAAACTGCAGGAGTGGATTAAGTTCAAAGGTCTAAGGGTGGTCGTCCTGTTTGAGGGCCGCGATGCCGCCGGTAAGGGCGGCGTCATCAAACGCATCACCGAGCCGCTCAATCCCCGCTATGCGCGCGTGGTTGCCCTGGGCGTGCCCACCGAGCGCGAGAAAACGCAGTGGTACTTTCAACGTTACGTGGCGTATTTGCCCGCCGCCGGAGAGATGGTCTTCTTTGATCGCAGCTGGTACAACCGCGCCGGCGTGGAGCGCGTGATGGGCTTCTGCACAGAAGCCGAATACCAGGAGTTTCTGCGCTCCTGTCCCGAATTTGAGCGCATGCTCATCCGCTCAGGCATCATCCTCATCAAATACTGGTTCTCCGTCAGCGATGCCGAGCAGGAGCGCCGCTTCCAGGAGCGCATTGCCGACCGCACCAAGCGCTGGAAGCTGAGTCCCATGGATGTTGAATCGCGCACCCGTTGGGTGGAATATTCCAGAGCCAAAGACACCATGTTCTCATACACCGACACCAAGCAAAGCCCGTGGTACGTGGTCAACGCCGACGATAAAAAACGCGCCCGCTTGAACTGCATCTCGCACCTGCTCAGCCTGATTCCCTATGAAGACCTGACCCCCGAGCCCATCGTGCTCCCGCCGCGCCAGGAGGATAAAGGCTACGTCCGCCCCCCCATCACTGATCAAACCTTCGTCCCCGAGAAGTTCTAAATTTCCGGACGAACAAAAATCTGCGAAACAAAACAACAAAAAACCTGCTGGGTCTCCAAAACGACCCAACAGGTCTTTTTGATGTCTTGTACAACCTACGGCAGCACCGTGAACACAGCTCCGGCGCTGGTACCCTGCACCTCAGGGAAGTAATTCTGGTAAACGCGCGCCGGGATAGCCCGGTATTCGCCCACCTGCAGCGGCGTGAGCCGGTAGGTCACCTCGTAGGTGCCTGCCGGTACATAAGAACCCATCCAGAAGATGCGTTGGTCATAGATCTGCGGCGCCCCAAAAACCCACCAGTTCCACCCCTCGCCAAACGGATTGGCGGCATTGATTGCTGGCATACCAGTTTTTCCGCTTGCGTCTGTGCGCTGGGTGGTCTTGAGGCTGGTGTTGACAATTTCCGTTCCAGCGGGGATCGTATCCTCCAGGGCCAGGTAATACATGGCGCGTGGAACAGTGACGGTCAAGCGCACCAGAACGGTTTTAGACTCGCTCAGCTTGATACTGCTGATGGGTTTGCACTCAGCCTTGCGGCAATCCTGCCCGGCAACGTAGTAACGGCGCGTCACGCTCACGCCCGCCTGCAACGGCGGCGCCGATTCAACCGGGCGATTGACCTGTAGAAAGGCGCGGTAATATAACCTTCCGCTGCCCGTCTCATGCTTCAGCATCAGCGCATTAGGTGAATCTGCCTTAAGCATACTGAGTGGCACCACCGCCTGGGTGGTGTTAAGGGATGCCGCACCGCCCGCCTTGCCCGCCGCCAGGGTCGTTCCGTTCAACGCGGCGCTGAAGTCAAAATTCGCCGCCAGGTCGCCGGTGCCTTTGAGCACATCGCCCAGGGCAGCCAGCACCCACGCAGCCTCATAGCTGGAGGTCCAGCACCCGCACGCCTGCCGGTGAGCCACCAGGTAACGTACGGCGTCCACCAGAACAGTGGCAGCAGGGTCCAACTGCGCCAGAGCCATCACCACCACCGCCGTTGAAAAGTTCGGCGTGGTCAGGCGTTCGCCGTCAATCTCCGCCGGGTCCCAGAAAGCACCGGTGGCAGATCGCACAGCCTTTGATTCCAGGTCCGAGACCAGGTTTTTCACCCGTTCGTCGCCCGCCTTTTGAGCCTGGAGGGTCAAAGCAAGCAACGCGCGCGCCCAGGGCGAAAGTTTTTCGCGGTAATCGTACAATGCGGCGGCGTTTGCCTGGGGCTTACCGGAGGCGGTGAGGGCAAAATACTGAAAAGCCGTGCGTTCCATCAGGCTCACGCTGCTGGTCACCGAGGGAGTTGCCAGCGACTTGATGGTATAAGCCTGTGCTTTGCTGATGGCGTTTTCATCAATAAACATCCCCGCGGAGCGCGCCTCGCTGAGAGCCAGCAAGGCGTAAGCTGAAAGGTACGGGTGGCTGGTCTGGTTTGCCGTCCAACCCCAGCCGCCGTCTCCGTTCTGCAGGGCTGTGACGCGCGCAATGGCATCTTTGAGCTCGGTATCCAGGCGGGCTTTCAGTTCCGGCGATTCAATCCCCAGGTTCTTGAGGATCTGGTACGTGCGCAGGTTGGGGAATAGGCGCGAAAGGATGGCCTCGGTGAACTCGTAGGGGTAAACCTCCATCGCTTTGAGGCCGTTGAGGATGGTGCCTGCCAGCGAGGAGGTCATCTCCACGCTCACCTGCCCGCCCGTGGGGGTGAAGGAGCGCGGCAAACTGATCACTTCCAGGCGCTCGCCGGCTTCCGCCAGGATTCCAGCCGTTGCAAAGGTCTGCGGGGAGGCGTAATCCAGGATGGGCAGATCGCCCCAGGTGGGTTTAGAAGCATCCTGCAGCCCACCTCCCTTCGCCGAGAAGCGCAGGTCTGCCTTTTCCACGTCGCTCACCTTCACCCACCAGCTCACCCGCGAGCGGCTCCCAGCTGCCACATCCACCTTCTGAGTTGCCTTGCCGGTTTCTTCAAGTTCAACGCCACTGGCCTGCAGGGTGACCTCTGCGGTGAGTGCTGCGGATGTATTGTTATGAACCATCGCTGCCAGCTCAACCCGGTCGCCCACCACCAAAAAGCGCGGTGTCACCGGGCGCAACAGCAGATCCTTGCTCGTCACCAGCTCGCGGGTAGCCTCGCCCACCCTGCGGTCTTTGCTCAGACCGCGGAAAGTGATAACCCACGTCGTTAAGTTATCCGGCAACCTGACCACAATTTCAGCGCTCCCGCCGGCATCGGTTTCAAGGCTGCCTTTCCAGTAAGCGGTATCCTGAAATTCAGAGCGCAACTCAGGCGTGGCAGCCAGGTCGCCCCCGCCACCACCCCGTCCCGGAGGCGAGTATTGCTGTTCCATACGCCGCCCATAGATAGAAAGCGAGAGGCTGCTCTGCACAGCCAGCGGTTGGATGCCGTAGAAGGCGCTGAAAATATTTGGCGCATTGGCATCCGCCAGGGCTAGCACGGCTTTATCCATCAGCGAGACGCTGAATTCCCCCTGCACCGGTTTGCCCAGGTTATCCTTCACTTTGACCTTCAATCGCGTTTCCCCGCCCGGTTGAGCCCGGGTCGGGTCAGCGGTGACCTCCACCTGCAGCTTGAGCGCGTCAGCCTTGACGTTCAGTTGAGCAATTCCCTGCCGGAAATCCGCAACCCCATCCGTCTTTCCCAACAGCGTCACGGAAACGTAAGCATTGGGGGCATAATCCGCCAGGATGGGCAGGGTGAACTCATAATTATTGCCGTTAATCACCACCACTTCCGCTTTCATCACCTTGCTGCGCTCCACCGTGACCAGCGCAAGGGTTTTCTCGCCCAGGGGATTGGGGATAAAGATCCGGGCGCTTTGCCCTACTGAGTACTCCTCTGCATCCAGTTGCATCTGCAGGTGCTGATCAGGCAGCTTGGGCCACGGCGCGCGTCCTTCTCCACCCACCCAAAGCAGCGACTTGCTATCCGCGCCCTCCCCTTTCACCTCCAGTTGGTAGGTACCGGCTTCCGGAGGCGTAAATTCCAGGCGAGCCTTGCCCTGAGCGTCGGTCTTGAAGTCCGTGGTTGCCACTGGCGTAAACACCGCCTCGAATAGCGACCCCACGCCGGGTTGCCAGTTCTCAATTTCCTTCCAGGTCACCTTCTGAAAGGTGGCTTTGAGCACATGGTTGCCCGAAGCCCCACCCTTCCAATCGAATGTCTGAATGGTGTAGCCAATCGGCTTTTTCGCCTGCCCGCTCCATACTTCCGGTTTGATACCAATGTAGAAGTCAGCTGGGTGCAGGGTTGCGCTGCCGCGCGCTGAAACGCGGCTTTCGCTCTCGTCTGTGACCGTCACTTCCAGGATGAGCTCCTGCCGGTTGGTGCTGGCGGCATTCTCCTTCAGCAGGCTGGCAGGCACAGTGATGTTCACAAGACCGTCCGCCGAAGTTTGCGCTTCGCCGCCGGTGATATATTTGCCAGATAGCGAGTAGTCCTCCATGTAGGAGGAAAACCGGCGCGGCATCATCCAGCTGGAATCCCAGTCGCCAATCTGGTATCCCGGCAGCGGTCTGAAGAAACCCGAACGGGTGGTGAGCGTCCAGTTCAGTTTAAGGGCTGAGGCCGGGGCGCCAAAGAAGTACAACGCTTTCACCTTGGCTTTGAGATCTTCACCCTGCTTGATCTCCGCCTTCGAGAAGTCCACGCTCAGATCAACCTCGGGCTTGCGGTATTCCGCCACCTGGAAACCCAGGCTGAAGTACCGTCCCTCCTCAATGTCAATCAAATAGTGCCCCGGCTCAGCCGAATCCGGCAACTCAAATGAGCCGTAAATCGTGCCGTAAGCCGAGACGGGCAAAACCTGCCGCCCCAGAACAGGCTGCTCCCCTCCACCAGCCGGGTAAGCGCCCAGGATCTTCACATTCACCTGCTTGAGATCAGCCGCGGAGTAGCGGCCGTTTTCTTTCTGGTTAATCGTCCCGCGGAAATAGACGGTTTGTCCGGACCGGTAGATGGGGCGGTCAGTGTACAGATACACCTCCAGCCCATCTTCATCATAACTGGTCGGGATGCCATAGGTGGCGCCAGATTGCCAGTCAGACCAGTCCGAATACACCACCCCAAAATTGGCATCGCCAGGTTTGCCAACCACCGCCACCAGCGGCTCATACACATCCGTGCGAGGCGCAATTTCTAACTGGGCCAACCCCTGCGTATTGGTGACAGCCAGCCCCAGGCTGGTCAACTTGCCCTTCACTGAACGGAAAATTTCAACACTGGCACCAGCGACTGCCTGCTGCGTGTCCAGGTTCACCGCCCAGATCATCACCTGCCGTGCCCCAATTTTCATCACCAGGTGCACCCGGCTAGAGATGAGCAAAGCCGGTAAAACCCGGGTATTCTTGGAGGTCAGTTCAGGCGAGGTTGCGCTGAAAAAGTACAGCCCCGGAGCCAGTGGCTCGCCGGTTGCCGTCAACGGCAGCGTGACGGACGCGCTCTGGTTGGCTGGCAGGTTCAGTTTCTTCTCCCAGCGCGCTGCTCCAGCGGGTGAAAGCGTGTCGCGGTCATAGGCGCTGACCGATTCCAGCCGGGCAAATTCCTCCAGGGTCAGCTTGCCGAGGCTGAGTTGTACAGTCTTTATGTTCGTTGCGCTTGCTGGAAGGTAAGTATCCGCAGGGGTGATAAACACCAGCGAGTTATACGGTTGCGCCAGGTTCAAAAAGAGCGCGTTCTCTGCCGGGGAGGTTGAGAAGTTAAAGCTGAAGGGCTTGCCCAGCGCGGCACCCCATTTATCCTGCAAATTTTCAGAAACGGACAGGGTATATTCAGTAGAGGGCTTGAACGTACCCGTGATGAAAACCTCGAGGTTCTGGCTGTCATAGGCGGTGAACTCGCCAATCTTGGGTCTGAAGCTGATGAATTTCTTCAGATCCTGTTTGGCAAGCGGTGCCGATAACCTCAAACGCACCGTCCCACTGACGTCATACAGGCGTAGAGTACTGCCCGCCGCCGGCTCTACCACCGAAAGCGACAGTGGCGGCACAGTGGTCAGCCGCAGGCTGGCAGCCTGCCCCAGCGCAGCCCCTCCATAAGAGCGCGCCTCGCCAGAAAGGCTCATTTGATAGGTGGTGGAACGCTCCAGCAGCCGGGCAGGTTGAAAAGTGACCTGGGTAGCCGTTTCATTCCAGGTAAACTTCCCCTCAACCGGTGCAGCCCCCGCTTTGAGGCTAAAACTCTGCTCAACGCTGGCTTTTTCCATGGCCTGGTTGAAGGTCAGTTTTATAACATCATCCAGCAGGATGGCCTTCTTCCCATCCGGGCTGATGGAAACCAGCTTGGGCAACACCGTCTTAAATTTCCAGGTGGCGATGTGGTCGCTGGTCCAGGTAGAACCATCCGTTGCGGAAAGGTCCTCTTTGAAGCGCAGGGTGTATTCCTTACCGCCGATAAGCGCAGGCTCAGGGTAGAAAATGTATGTACTGGTATTCAGCCACTCGCCACGCCCTTTGGCTTCCGGCTCAACGGTAAAAGCAGGCACCAGGCTGGAGGGATCCACGCCGAGCGCCACCACCGGACGGTTGAAGGTGGCCACGATGGCACTTGAAGGGTCAACATCACTGGCACCGGGCTTTGGAAGCAGGTCTATTTCCTTCAAGCCGGTGCTGGTGCGGTAAGCCAGTTCCACCGGCGCAACCAGCGCCAGTCCGTTGACTGCCCGCGCCTTGGTGGAAATCTGGATAGTCAGGTTCGCGTTTTGAGGCAGGGGCTGATCGGGCGTGAAGCTGACCGCGTATTCATTCAACCATTTAAAGCTGCCCGCCACCGCCGGTTGAGCCTGCAGCGCGCCCTCCACGCTGGCTTTTTCCATGGCCTGATTAAAATAGAGGATCACCGGCTGCTTTGGCCCAAGTTCACTTGAAGGCAGCGGGGTGGATTCTACCAGTGCAGGCGGCAGAGGTGATTGCGTCACTTGAGTCTGCGGTGGTTTGGTCGGTTGCGCGGGAGCAGTGATCGCTTTGGTAGGCTGTGGGGTTGCGCCAACTGGCGTGTTGACCACTTCCGTCGGCTGCCAGATCCCCGGCAAGCTGCAAGCCGTGCCTACCACCAACCACAGGGTCACCGCAATGACCAGCCAGCGGGTGGGCTTTGCTCTTCTGGAGGATGGGCTAACATTCATAAGTGACCTCGCTTATTCTGCTGCCGTAAAGGCGCACAGATATTCATTGGTTGAAAAGAACTTTCATCCATACCCAATAGACGCTCCACCGTCCTGGTTCGTTCCCCCCTGCCTCTAGATTATAGCGCAACTCTGCAACCCGCTGCCCGCACTGGCGTGGTTTCCAAGTCCCCACCTCGTTGGGTCACATAATATGCGCCATCTGCATTCTCAACGCCAAAAAAGCGCCCTCCCTTCAGAGGAAAGGGAGGGCTTTATATGATGAGCGACCGGATTAACTGCAGCCTCACGAAGGTTTGGAGCCCCTCAAGCGCGGGTCCAGTGCATCCCGCAGGGCGTCACCGGTGAGGTTGAACGAAAGCACCAGCAGCATAATCGCCAGCCCCGG
Source organism: uncultured Anaerolineaceae bacterium (assembly GCA_964453035.1). Lineage (GTDB taxonomy): Bacteria > Chloroflexota > Anaerolineae > Anaerolineales > Anaerolineaceae > CAYVOX01. The sequence continues at coordinate 4,556 of CAYVOX010000047.1, read as the reverse complement.
AAAGAACACCAGGTGCGGAGCATTGAACACGCTGCTGCGCTCATCGCTCAGCATTTGTCCCCATTCAGGGATGGGCGGCTGCGCCCCCAGGCCTAAAAAGCTCAGCGCGGCGCCGCTCAGGATGGCCGTAGCAATACCCAGCGTGCCCTGCACAATCAACGGGGTCAACGCGTTGGGCAGCACGCGCTTGAACATCAGGCGCAGATTCGAAGCCCCCAGCGAGCGCGAGGCATACACAAAGTCAAGCTCTTTAATAGAAAGCACGCCCGCCCGAAGCACGCGGGCATAGGTGGGGATGGAAACAATCGCAATGGCCAGCAGGGCGTTAATCATGCCCGTCCCCAGCACCGTCACAATCGCAATCGCCAGCAGCAGGCTTGGAAACGCCATAAGCACATCCATCGTGCGCATAATAATCGTATCCACCCACCCGCCCAGGAAGCCCGCCAGGGCTCCCAGCAGGCCGCCGATGAGAATGGCAAAGGTGATGGTGGAAATACCCATCTGCAGCGAAACGCGCGAGCCAAAAATCACCCGGGAGAACAAATCGCGGTTATTACCGTCAATCCCCATGATGTGCTCAGATTTCTCAGCGGGGCAACCGAAGATGTGAATGCACGGCACATCCCGGCGGATGACATTCTTTAGAGGAACGATGGGATCATAGGGTGCTATTTGTTCGGCAAAAATGGCAATCAGGATCATCATCCCCAGGATAAACAGGCCCACCTGGGCCGAGCGGTGGTGGATGAGCCTGCGCATGGATTGCCTGAACGGCGATTCGGAGGATATCGGTTTTTTTGGAGCGATGGTTGCGATTTTGGGTTTCATGAATCACTCCACCCGAATACGGGGATCAAGATAAGCGTATGAAATATCAACCAGAAGATTGGTGATGACAAAAATCAACGCCACCACAATCACCATCCCCTGCACCACGGGGTAATCCCGCAGCAGAATGGATTCAACCATAATGGTGCCCACGCCTGGGAGAGCAAAAATGGTCTCCGTCAGAACCGCCCCGGAAAGCAGCCCGCCGGTTTGCAGCCCGATGACGGTGACGATGGGCACAAGCGCATTGCGCAGCGCGTGCTTGCGGATGACCAAGGTCTCTATCAGCCCTTTGGCCCGAGCGGTGCGGATATAATCCTGCCCCAGCACATCCAGCAGGCTAGAGCGTGTCATGCGGGCAATCACCGCCAACGAAATGGTACCCACCGCCATCGAGGGCAGGATCAGATGCCAGAGCGCATCCAGAACCAGCTTAAAATTACCGGTGATGATGCCGTTCAGGATGGCAGAATTGGATATCAGGTTCACCACAAAGCGCGGCAGGCCGGTGGAATCCTGCATGCCCCACAGGTTGAGCAGCGAGGTCATCGACTCGCCCGGCGTCAACCTGCCCGAGGGGGGAATAAAGAAAGGCGTATCTTTGAGAATCATGGCAAAGAAGTACGCCAGTAGTAACCCCAGCCAGAAGACTGGCATGGAGATGCCCACGTTGGCGCCAATCATCGTCAGGGTATCCCAGAAGCTGTTGCGGTTGAGGGCTGAGACCACTCCAAGAATAATTCCGAAGAAAGAAGCAAAAATAATGGCGAAAAAAGTCAGCTCAATCGTCATCGGCAGGCGTTCGCTGATAATTTGCTCAATCGGGCGCTTGTCACGGATGGAGGAGCCCAGGTCTCCCTGGATGATGTTCCCCATGTAGCGAACGAACTGCTCCGGGATGCTGTCGTTCAGTCCATAGCGCACTTTAAACGCTTCGCACTGCACATCGGTGGCTTTTTCTCCCAGCATCACCAGGCACGGATCCCCCGGAATGAGGCGTGTAATCACAAAAGTCACCAGCAGAATACCAATGGCAACGGGTAACAGGAAAAGAAGGCGGCGGATTATCAGTTGGATCATACGGTTGGGCCTGGCACAAAAAAGGCAGGATGAGGCCAGGGGAACCTGTCCCCATCCTGCCAGGGTGAGAAAAGAAGTTTACTTAGCGGGCGGTGGGTTGAGGAAGCCACCGAAGAAATCGGGGAAGTACTGGAAGTTTCCGGTATTTCCCTTGTGATTCACATTCTTGGCATCCCACATCATCGCGAAGGTCGCAAAGACATCCGCAGCATCGAATGCCGCGCCGTTGGAGAACTTGACGCCCTTTTTCAGGGTGCAGGTCCAAACTTTCATGTCTTTGTCAGGCGTGCACTTCTCAGCCAACTGCGGTTCCACAGTGGCGGTGCCGTACTGGAAGTCGTACAGCTTGCCAAAGACCATGTCGCAGGCGCGGAAGGAATCGCCGTCGGTTTCGTCTGCGCACATCAGCGAGACGGGTTCACCATTCTGGCTCCACACCAGCTTGCCAGACTTGGAAACCATCTCTTCAAAGTTTTCGTTGTACGGGCCAATCTTGACGTTTTCAACCTCAGCCTTGAAGGCGGCATAGGTCACGTTGTGCGTCAGAGGGATGTTGGGCACGTGCTGCTTGAAGAGCTTGTTAACCTCGTCATACGCCTTCTGGCGCACAACCGGGTCGGCGCTGGTGGCGCCCACTTTAATCTGGGCGACGATATCAGCAAAGGCAGTACCGAAGGATTTGCTGGTGCCAGTCAGGAAGACGTCATACCAGTCAGTCGCATCCGGGTAATCTTCACCCCAGCCGAGCAGGAAGAGCGGCGTCTTGCCTTCGCGAGTCAGAGGCAGGTAGGTGGCCCACTCCAGCAATTCCAGCTTAATCTTGATGCCAATTTCAGCCAGCTGTGCCTGGATATCCGTGGCAATCTTGGTGGGTTGCGGGAAGTAAGCGCGGGTGCGCTCGGCGTAAAACAGCTGATATTCCTTGGTGAAGTCAAACTTCTCGGCTTCCAGGATCTTCTTGGCTTCCGCTTTGTTGAAGTCGTACCACTTCAGCCCGTCGGTGTAGCCCGGCTTGACCGTTGGGGGAACAAACTGCTGCGCGGCAGTGGTGCCCGGCGGGTAGAAGTTCTTAATCAGGCGGTCGCGGTCAATAGCCATCGCCAGTGCCTGGCGGACTTTCTCATTGTTCCAGGGTGGGGTATCCACATTGATGCCCAGGTACAGCAGGTTGGGGGTGGGGCGCTGGTAATTCTTGAGGGCTTTGTTGGCGTTGATGGCAGCGATATCATCGGTGCCGGGGTTGTCAATACCGTCCACCGTGCCGGATTCCAGTTCCAGCTTGCGCTGGGCAGCTTCCTTGGACCAGCGGAAGATGACCGTTTTGGTCTTGGGAGCAGTGCCCCAGTAATTGGGGTTGGCTTCGTAAGTGATGTGATCGCCGCGCACCCATTCCTTGACCACGTACGGGCCGGTGCCAATAGGCGCAGCATTAATCTTAGCCACATCACCGCCGGCTTTGTTCAGCGCATCAGCATCCTGGATGCCGTAGGCAGCGAGGGCGATTTTTGCCAGGAAAGCAGGGTCTGGTTCGCAGAAGGTGAATTTTACGGTGTACTGGTCAACGCTCTCGATGGATGAGAAGTTGCCGCCGTATTTACAATCAGGGGCAGCCAGTTTTTCGGCCTTGAAGGCTGCCTGGGGAACGTCGGTCGCCTTGGGGGCAGCTGTGGGTTGCTGGCAGGCCGTTAAGACCATGCTCACCATCAGCAGTAAGGCAAAAACTACGTAAAACTTACTCTGTTTCACAATCTCCTCCTTGAAATTATGCTACTTTGACGAAAGGGAAAACACACACGGTCTGCTCTCGTTCAGGTCACCTCCTCAGGGCTTTGAACGAAGTCCTATGTCATGTTGAGATTCATTATACGGCAAATCAAGTGCTTGTCAATCACCTGAGGTCGAGATTTTTCTTCAGCACGGCCATTCTGGTGTACCAGAAAATAACTGCTCCTTGCCGGAATAGCGCACTTAACGGTATACTCCGCCATCATGGCGATTAAACGCTTCCTCGAACTGGACGCCCGCTACTCTCAACGCCTGCGCCTTGAATCCGGCAAAGGCCTGGCCTGGAGCCTGGCGGCTTTCTTTGCCCACTCTGGCGATTCCTGGTTCTGGATGGCAGGGCTCATTCTGGTGTGGCTGTTCACCGGCGCAGAGTGGCGCTACCGGGCGGTCATCCTGGCGGTAGGCGTGGTGGGGTTAGCCGCGCTGGTGCTGGCCATTAAGTTCACCGTGCGCCGCCAGCGTCCCCCCGGCGAGTGGGGTGCCATCTACCGCAACACCGACCCGCACTCCTTCCCCTCTGGTCATGCTGCCCGCGCCGCCATGCTGGCTGTACTGGCCATTGGCCTTGGCCCGGCCTGGTTTGGCTGGGTGGTGGGACTGTGGGCACCGCTTGTCAGCCTGGCGCGCATCAGCACCGGCATGCACTATCTTTCAGATGTGCTCGCAGGCATCCTTCTGGGCATGGTTGCCGGGTTCGCCCTGCTCCAGCTTGCTCCTTGGGTTGCATCCATTCTCCAATTTTTGCTATAAGCAATTAAACACCAAAGGCACGACCTGAACAAGGTCGTGCCTTTGGTTAACGTCTGGTGGGTTTAGCGGCGCACCGGAACCATTTCAGGAATTTCGATCGCTTCCAGTCG
>CAYVOX010000046.1:0-20806 GCA_964453035.1 uncultured Anaerolineaceae bacterium | reverse complement strand
AACGGCTTTCATAATTCCCTCCCTTCCTACTTGATGTACCGGTCGGGTGAGTACAATTCCAGATGGTCACTCACCCACTGCATCGTCCGGCTGAGACCCTCATCCAATGAGACGCGCGGCGCCCAGCCCATCACCGCCAGCGCCTTGCGGTTATCCGAAAGCAGGCGCTGCACTTCGCTCTTTTCAGGACGCAGGCGGGCTGCATCCGCCTCAATCGTCACGTGCCGTCCGGAGAGGGCGATGATTTTTTCCGCCAGCTCCCCAATGTGAATCTCCTGCCCGGTTCCCAGGTTGATGGTTTGCCCTTCCAGGCCGGGCGTTTCGGCCACCTTCAAAAAGCCTGCCACGGTATCCGCAACGTAGGTGAAATCACGCGAGGCCTGCAGATTGCCCAATTTGAGAACATCGCGCGTGAGAACCTGCATGATCATGGTAGGGATGACCGCCCGGGCGGATTGGCGCGGCCCGTAGGTGTTGAAGGGCCGCAGCGTGACCACCGGCAGGTTGTAGGCACAGTAAAAACTCTCGGCCAGTTTATCTGCGCCAATTTTACTGGCCGAATAGGGCGATTGTCCCTGCAGGGGGTGGCTTTCATCAATGGGCACGCGCAGCGCGGTGCCGTAAACCTCACTGGAGGAGGTGTGCACCAGGCGCTCTGCACCCACCTCGCGAGCGGCTGAGAGCACGTTCAGGGTTCCCAGGATGTTGGTTTCCACAACTTCCGTGGGGTGATCGTACGAGTAGGGGATGGCAATCAGCGCCCCCAGGTGAAAGATTACCGCGCACCCGCGGGCTGCCTGGCGCACCGCCTGCGCATCGCGCAGGTCGCCCGGCACAAGCTCCACTTTTGCCAGCGCCCCGGGCGGCAGCAGCCGCAACAAACCGGGATCGTTGCGGGCGTTATAGCGCACAAAAGCGCGCACCCGGGCGCCGTGCTCGACGAGCGTCTCGACCAGGTGGCTGCCGATGAACCCTCCCGCGCCAGTGACCAGGATCTGCTTATCCATCCACGCAAAGGTCATGTCTCGCTCCGGGTTGCTCACAAATTCTGGTTGACCGTGTTAACGCTTTCCACAAACATCTTGCGAATGTTTTCGATGACTTCTGGGATGATAACCACCGGCAGGTTAGTCCGGCGGCAGGCTGCCAGGATGCGTTCCTTATCCTGCGGCTGAATTTTGCCAATCGCGAAGAACAGCATCCCCACCTGGTGCTTTTTCACCAGGTCGGCGATATCGGCGGTGGTGCCCAGCACCTTAACCCCATCATACCGCATTCCCTGCTTGCGTGGGTCATCATCCACATACCCAACCACAGAATAGAACGGTCGAAAGTCTGGCCGGCGCAGCATCCAGGTGGCAAATTCGCCTCCGTTGCCTGAACCGATCACCAATACGCGTTCGGTGACGCCGTAGCTGGATTGACGGAAATTCACCCAGCGCGTGGCCAGGCCGGTCAGCAGGCGCATGCGGTAGCGCGCCGCCACAAATCCGCTGAGCGCAACAATAGCCGAGATAATGATGAATGATGGCGGCAGCCCCGGGATGCTGGGGGAGAGCATCTGCGCTGAGATATAGACCGCAGCCACAACCACGCAGGAGACAATCAACTTGAAGATATCGCTGGCTGCAGCGCGGTGCCAGGAAACCGTTTTCACGCCCAGGATGGTGTTGAAGATCCCGAAAGACAGCGCCAGAATAACCCCCATCACCAGGGCCGGGCCAACCCCCACGTCCAGGGGACCGAAAGCCCGCCAGATTAAACCCACCAGGCTCACCCCCACCAGGGAGATGAGAAAGTCAACGGCGAACCAGTTAAGATAATGGCGGATAAAACGGGCGATGGGGCCGTCATATAGCCAGCCTTCCTGGATGCGCTGCTTTCCCAGGCGCGGGATGAGGATAATGAACGTCCAAAAGATCGTGTCAAAATCGCTGATGATGTTGTGATGGCGCACGTAAAGCCGGTCCATGCGCATTTTATCCGGCAGCAGGTTAATGTAATCGCCCATCACAGTCTCTGCGCCCAGCATCTGCTCCTCATCATGGTAGGCAACGCTCGTCGGGCAGGTGATGCCGGGCCGCACCGAAAGAATCTCGCTGCGAGCCTCCAGGGGCAGGTTGTTGATGATCTCCGGCACTTCCGGGCGCGGCCCCACCAGGCTCATTTCACCCACCAGCACATTCCACAACTGGGGCAGCTCGTTGATTTTGGTATCGCGCAGCCATCGTCCCAGCGGCGTCACGCGCTCATCATCTGCAGCGGTGATCTGGTGACCCTGATAGGATTCCGGACATTCGTACATGGTGCGAAATTTGAGGATACGGAACAGCTTGCCGTCCTTGCCAACCCGCTCCCCGCGGTAGAAAACCGGACCCGGATCTTCGCGCTTGATGCGAATTGCGATGAGCGCCAGGAACGGCCAGAGCAGCAGCAAACCTGAAAGAGAGAACAGGATGTCAATCCCTCTTTTCAGGCTGTTGTTGAGCATGCGCGTTATATTGATGTTCTGGAGATTGAAACTGGCAGTATCTTGAACCTTTTCCATCAATCCTCCCCCCACTCACGTAAATTAGACAAAGCACACTTCCTCAGAACAACCTCTGCCCGGCATCCGCCCTGCCGACATTTCTTGCGAAATTCGGAGCGGGGGATACCCTGTGCCGCACTGCCTGGCAGTTCTTGCCAGAACGATCAGGCAGGCAAGTTTTTCTTCTCAATTTGCGAGGCAGGCAGCTCAACAGCCAGAAGCCTGCTGCGCAAATGTTTTAACAACACTCTAACCCGTTCGTTACCCGAAACGCAGCGGTCAAAAATGGCTTCATAATCCATGAACGGACCAGCCTGAATGGTGACCGCGTCACCCTGCTTGAGGCCAGCCAGCGGCTCCCTGGCGGAGGCGTTGACGGCTTCAACTTTTTTGCGAATTGCTGAAATGAGCGCCTCTGGAACCATCGCCGGGGTCTCATCAAAAGAGACCAATCCCCTGGAACCGGGTAACCAGCGCCAGAAGGATTGCGACATTTGCTCCAGGTCAACCCGGACGAAAAGATAACCGGGGAAGTACGGCTTCATCTTTCTGGCGCGCGGGTTGACCACTTTAGCCCGGATAGCGGGATAGAAAGCTTCAACCTGGTGCGCCAAAACTTGCCCCCACAGGAAATCTTCTTTATTCGGTTTGCTACGCAGCACGTACCAGGCTATGGCCATAAACTGAACTCCAATATCCTCCGATTAAAAGGATAATCGTCCGGGGAGAAAGATACAGTTAAGTTTTTTTTCTTTCACCTAGCAACCCAACAATCTCCACCCCCCGGAAAACTCAATAATAATTACTGGTGTTGATTAGAAAACCGATGAATGATGGGATAGAGTTTACCAAAACATTAATTATTTTAATATGGTCAAATTATATGTAATTTAACCATAATGATAATACAATATCGTATATAATAGTAATCATTCTAGATTAGTTAACTTCCCTGAAAACCAGTCATTATCCTGCCTTACCCGGGAGGAACGATGAGCAAAATTGATTTTGGCCGTACGGTCGCTGCGCTGCGCAAGGAAGCGCGCAATGAATTTGACCAAACCATGACCCAGAACGACCTCGCGGACCTGGCGCGCATCCCGCTGATTACCCTGCAAAAAATTGAACAGGGCCGGCAAACCAATATCAAACCCGAGCTGGTGCTGAGCCTGGCCAACGCGCTGAACCTGCCTTCCTATTTTCGACCGCCCTTCTTCCTGGCTTCGCTGGGGTTGAGGGATAAAGATATGCTCACCGGTAAAATCAAAACCGCCAGCATCTTGGAAGAAATCAAAACCCTGCTGGTTCAACTTCAAATCCCTGCATTTATAACGAACAGCTTTGGGGATATCCTGATGGCAAATCCCGGCTTCTTTCAAATATTAGATATCACCGAACAGAACCTCCAGACCGGCCAGATGTTGAGCAAATTCAACATCAACCGGGTGTATTATTCCCCCGAATTTGACGCCCTGCACAGCCGCATGGGTGAAAGCTACACCCCTTTTGCGCGGCGCTGGGTTTTTCTGTTCAAAGCGCTCTCGCTTAAGTACCGCAATCACTGGTATTTTCAAAAACTGCTGCCGGAATTTAATCGCTTCCCAAAATTCCGCCAGTTCTGGCAATCCTCCACCCTGCACAACGAGGATATCACCATCCTCTCAAACCGCTTCTCGCTGCTTCACCCCAACTACGGCGCGCTGCAGTTCGTTTCTTTCTCCCACCAGGCGCTGACGGAAGACACGGACCTGTTGCTCTTCTGCTACCAGCCGGTGGATGCCAGCACCACCCAGGCCTGTGCGCAACTCACCGAGGAATTCGGCGCGCAGGCGCTCCCCATCGCCCGCTGGCTGGTGCCGCCCCTCCCCAGGACCGGCTAATCCGGCAAGCGCCTCACCCGCGCGCTAGCCCTGCCCGTAATAGGCCCCCCGCCCGTGTTTGCGGAAGAAGTGTTTATCCAGCAAATCCTGTGAAAGCGGGCAGCACTCAGGATTGAGGCGCTCGGTTTGAGCCGCCATCATGGCGCATTCCTCAAGCACCACGGCATGATGCACAGCTTCCAGTGCATCAGCCCCCCAGGTGAACGCGCCGTGACCCGCGACGAGAACGGCAGGAACGGCGGAAGGCAACACCTGCCGGCGGGTGAAGGTTTCCACAATTACCTGGCCGGTGGCGGCCTCGTAATCGCCCCGGATTTCCTCTGCGGTTAGTTGGCGGGAGCAAGGCACAGCGCCGTAGAAGTAATCGGCATGCGTGGTGCCATACACCGGCAAATCCCGCCCGGCCTGAGCCCAGGCGGTGGCCCAGCGCGAATGCGTGTGAACCACGCCCCCCACGCCCGGGAAATGCCGGTAAAGCTCAAGATGGGTGGGCGTATCGCTGGAGGGCTTAAACGCACCCGAGAGCACCTTGCCATCCAAATCCACAACCACCATCTCTTCCGCCGTCAGCCGGTCATAGGGAACGCCGCTGGGCTTAATTGCCACCCAGCCGTGCTCTGCGTCAAAGGCGCTGGCATTTCCCCAGGTCAGCACCACCAGGTTGCTTTTAAACAAAAGCAGGTTGGCTTCTAAGGCTTGTTGTTTAAGACGGTTCATGATTTCCTTCCATATCAGGCGCGCCTGATGCAAGCGCGAGACTTGCTATCCAATTTAAGATGACTGATGCGGGTGCAGGGTCGTTTCCGGTCCGTTTTAAGGGGACGGGTATGTCTGTTCGTATTATAATTTCACTTGGAAAATCTGCGCGGTCAATTCTGCCCGAATGCCCCTCACGGGCTGCAAAACCAGACAATTAATGATCGAAAGGATTAAAAAATGTCCCCTCAACTGATTATTCCGCAGGCCGGCTCGCTCGACTTTTTATCGCTCGGCGCCCTGGTGCACCGGGTTGACCCGGGCATCATCCCCTTCCGCAAAGCCACAACCTGGACCGTTCACCCCAGCGGTGGAGAATATAACGTGGCTGCCAACCTGGCCGATTGCTTCAAACTGAATGCCGGCATCGCCACCGCCATGGTCGAATACCCGATTGGCGACCTCATTTCCGAGCGTGTGCGCTCGATGGGCCTCAAACCCTATTACAAATATTTCAAGCATAACGGCGTCAACGGTCCCAACATGGCCACCGTTTACAGCGACCAGGGTCACGGCATGCGCGCCCCGGTGGTGTTCTACAACCGCTCCAACGAAGCCGCTGCGCAGTTGAAACCCGGTGATTTTAACTGGAGCCAGATCTTCGCCGAAGGCGTACGCTGGCTGCACAGCGGCGGCATTTTCGCCTCCCTCTCCGAGACCACCGGCGAGGTCATCATCGAAGCCATGCAGGCCGCCAAAAAAGCCGGCGCAGTGACCTCCTTTGACCTCAACTACCGCGCCAAGCTGTGGAACATCTGGGGCGGCGAAGCCAAAGCGCAATCGGTCATCGCGCGCATTGTGGAAAACGTGGATGTGCTGGTGGGCAACGAAGAAGATCTTCAACTGGGTTTGGGCATCCCCGGGCCAAAGATTGCCGCCAAATCAAAGCTGGATCCCAGCGTCTTCTTCGGGATGATTGACGCAGTTGTGGCAAAATTCCCGCGTGTCAAGGTGGTGGCGACCACGCTGCGCGAGGTGCACTCCACCAACCGGCACAGCTGGGGGGCAGTGGCCTGGGTGGACGGGCAAACCTACATCTCGCCGACCGCTGAACTGGATGTGTATGACCGTGTGGGCGGCGGGGATGGCTTTGCTGCCGGATTCTTCTACGGTCTGCTGACCAATGAGAAACCGCAAGAAGCCGTCAACCTGGGTTGGGCGCACGGCGCGCTGCTCACCACCTTCCCCGGCGATACCACCATGGCTACCCTCGACCAGGTGCGCGCCTTTGCCAAAGGCGGCTCCGCGCGCATTCAACGCTGAGCTGAAACATCCTTTGTAAGAAAACGAAAATGACGTCGTCTGAAATTTGATGAGATAAGCGACTGGCCCGGTAAAATGACCGGGCCAGTTTTTTGATATTGTGGTTGGGATGCTCTATTTTTACAGGCTTTTACCCGCAAGGAAGATCGCAGCCAGGGCGTGAACCACGCACATGCCGCCCACCATCAGCCAGAAAACCGGCTTGCGCGTCTTGTGCCGGAAGAGCAGCATCCCCGCCAGCGCCCCAAACGCCCCGCCAAAAATCGTTAAAACAAACAGCCAGCGCTCAGGCACCCGCCAGCCGCCGGTGGCAGCTCTGAATTTATCAAACCCCCAGATGACGAAGGTCACAGCACTGGCAGCAGCGAGATAATTTATCAGCATATCCTTATCCTGTATGGCGTAATATAACCTTTTTGCTGATTATAATTTCAATTGATGAAATGCAACCCGCGATGTGCTTCTTCTCATCCCGGAAAGATTCTTTCATTGAAATCTGGGAAGAAACAGTGGCAGTTAGGACCAGTTAGCGTTTACAGTTTGAGCAATTCCCTGTTCTTTTATCAAGCAATCAGATCTGATTTGAAAGGATGGGAGCAATGATCCAGACAACCAGCCAGCAAATATCCCCCTGGCCGCCCAAAATGGTGATTTGCGTGGGCGCAGTGGTTATCCATCAACAGCGAATCTTGTTTGTTCGACAGGCCAGGGGGCATGCGCTTTCCGGAATGTGGAGCATCCCGTGGGGATTCGTTGATGATGGTGAAACGCCAGAAGCTGCCGCCTTGCGGGAAACAGTCGAAGAGAGCGGAATTACAGCCACCCTTGAAGGTTTGTTAGGAATTCAAAATCTACCAACGCCCGGGGGGGCAGGCATCATATTTGCGTGCCAGGCACAGTCCGGTGATCCCACGCCCGATGGAGTGGAAACCGATCGAGCTGCCTATTTTTCGTTGGATGAAATTCTATCCTTCACCGAGCCATTTGAGCCATGGTGCAAATGGTTGGCGCTTCGGGTTCTGAACGGTAAGTGCAGAGTCATTCCAGAAGAACCTGGAACGCCTTACTTTCCAAGTAAAGCCTTCCTATGAGACTTTCAGCGCATCTATATTCACCTTTTTGGGTAGGTGGAACCCTCAGTAGATCCTATACCAATTCTATACCCGCTTGAGGCGTGGATTTCATAGAATCGAAACAACTCAAGGCATCCAAACCGCTGCAGTCAAAAAACTTGAGAATTTATTACCGGAGCTTAAATATGAAAAAAGTATTCCTTCTTGTCCTCATCCTTATCCTGACGCTAACGGCATGCACAAGTGAACCAGCCACCACCTCAACGGCCACCAGCAAAGTTCAGACCACAGCCGCCATCAAAGCAGCCACAGCCACGCCTTCCGCCGCCCAGGCTGCCATTAAAGCCACGGCAACCGCCAGGGCCACAGCCGCCGCAACCAAATCCTCCGATCAACCCAACGAGGATACCTCCACCAAGAATGCCGCATCCATCACATTGAGCGGCGGGGTCATCACCGTGAACGGCACCGGCGCGGAAGTTAAAGGCAGCACGGTCACCATCACCAGCGCAGGCACATACACCGTTGCCGGCACGCTTTCCAACGGACAGATTGTGGTGGATGCCGGGGATGCCGATGACGTCAAGTTGATCCTGAACGGGGTCAACATCACCAACACATCAACCTCGCCCATCTACGTCATCAATGCCGATAAGATGGTCATCGAGCTGGCCGAAGCCGCGAAGAACGTCATCTCCGACGGGTCGAAATACTTTTTTGTGGATTCGACGGTGGATGAACCCAACGCTGCGATTTTTGCCAAAACAGACCTGACCATCACCGGTAGCGGCTCTTTAATCGTCAACGGCAACTTTAATGATGGCATTGCCAGCAAGGACGACCTGAACATCAAAGGCGGCACCCTTACCGTCACGGCTGCGGATGACGGCATCCGCGGTAAAGACTCTATCGAGATCAAAGGCGGTACGGTCACGGTGAACGCCAGAGGTGACGGGCTCAAGGCCGATAATGCCGAAGATGCTTCCGAAGGTTTTATCACCGTTGAAGCCGGCGTGCTCAATATCACCGCTGGCGGCAACGCCATCCAGGCAGAAACGATGATCACCGTGCTGGATGGCAGCCTGACGCTCACCTCAGGCGGTGGCAGCAATGTGCGCGCCAATTCGGTCACCTCTGCCAAGGGACTCTCCGCTGTGGTGGGTGTCATCATCGAGGGCGGCACGTTCAATATCAACGCCGCCGATGACGCCATCAACTCAAACGGCACCATTGTCATCAATAACGGTGCCTTTAACATCGCAACCGGCGATGACGGCATTCACGCCAACACCTCCATCGAAATCAACGGTGGTGAATTTCAAATCACCAGATCCTACGAGGGCATTGAGAGCGCCATCATCACCCTCAACGGCGGCACCTACCATGTCGTCGCCAGCGACGACGGCATCAACATCGCAGGCGGGGTAGATAGCTCCGGCATGGCGCCCGGCGGCAGACCCGGCAGGCAGGATACGTTTACCTCAACCGGCAACAATACGCTCTACATCAACGGCGGCTACATCTTCGTCGATGCGCTCGGCGATGGGATTGACATCAACGGCGCGGTGGAAATGACCGATGGTACCCTGATTGTGATTGGTCCAACGGCAAATAACAACGGCGCACTGGATTATGACCGCGGGTTTGTCATGAAAGGCGGCTGGCTGGTGGCGGCGGGCAGCTCGGGTATGGCCCAGGCTCCGGGCACCAGTTCCACCATCAATTCCGTCCTGGTCAATATGACCTCAACACTGAAAGCCGGCACAATCTTCCACATTCAAAACAGCAAGGGTGAAGATATCCTCACCTTCGCCCCCACCCGCCAGTTCCAGTCGGTCGTGTTAGCCTCGCCCCAGCTGGTGAAGGGCACCTCCTACGATATCTACACCGGCGGGAGCGCTTCGGGCACAATGGTGGATGGCTTGTACCAGCAAGCCGCTTACAGCGGCGGCACCAAACTCTCCAGCTTCACGGTTTCCAGCGCGGTCACCATGATCGGCAGCCAGAGCAGGATGCGCTAACCACAGCCCTGCACAACGTGCCGCTCTTCACTGAACCTTCTGCCTGGCAGAAGGTTCAGCTTTGTTGGGGGATGCCCTTCCCCGTGAACGGCGCATAAGGCTCTATACCGGAATTAAACAACCCGGCAGCCAACCGAAGGTATGATTGGAAAAACCTCAAGGGCACACCAGATTGGCTATAATTAAGTTATGAGTCGGAAGATTTTGGTTGTGGATGATACCCGCAATGTGCAACTGCTGCTCAGCGATTACTTGAGCAGCCAGGATTTTGAGGTCCTGACCGCCTCAGACGGACGCGAGGGGTTGAATATCGTCCGAAGTTCAAGCCCCGACCTGGTTTTGCTGGATATCATGATGCCCAATATGGATGGTTACCAGTTTATCAGCCACCTGCGGCGTGAATCCAGCATCCCCGTCATCATGATTACCGCCAGACAACAGGAAGCCGATATCATCCGCGGCTTTGACCTGGGCGCAGATGATTACATCACCAAGCCTTTCCGCCTGCGCGAACTGCTGGTGCGTATGCGCGCAGTGCTGCGGCGCGCAGCCCCCCGTGAAGCCGCGCCATCCCGCCTGGTGGTCGGCGCCATCTCGCTCGACCGCTCCCGGCACGAGGTTAAAAAACATGAACAGGTCATTGAATTGACCCCGCTGGAGTTCCAAATTCTGGAAAAGTTGATGCAATCCCCGGGCGAGGTCATCCGGCGGGCAGACCTGAGCATGCACCTGATGGAAAACGGTTACACGGGCTCGGAGGTGACCCTCAAGATTCACATCCGCAACCTGCGCCTGAAGCTGGAAGATGACCTTGACCAACCCAGATACATTGAAACCGTGTTTGGAATCGGCTACCGTTTTATTGAGGCTGTGGAATGAAACATTCACTCAAAAGAAAGCTCATCCTTTCCTTCCTGGCTGTGGCGCTCATCACCGTTGTGGTGGTCTCCGCGCTCATCCGGCTGACCTCAGGGCAATCTTTGATGAGCCTGGTGGTGGAGCAGCAGGTCGCGCTGCTAAAGGAAAACGTTGAGACGTACTATGCCAACCATGCCACCATGGAAGGCTTCATCGACTCTTACAACCGCTCGCAGCGCGGCGATAACAACCCAGCTCCACTCCCCGTTCAGGAAAAGCCCCCCAAGCAGCGCGATACACGCGCCATCCTGGGACTGGTGGACGAGCAATACCGCGCTTTGCTGCCCACCATCGGATATGACGTCGGGCAGGTGGTGCCCCGGGAAAAACTAACCCAGGCCACCCCGGTCAATGTGGATGGTAAAACAATCGCCTGGATCTTGCCCGATACGCAACTGCAATTTAAACTCAGCTCCGAAGAGGAACTCTTTCTACAGCGCACCACCCTCGCGATCACTTTAGCCGCCCTGGCAGGCATCCTGGTGGCGGTGGTGATGGGCTTCATCCTCTCCAACAACCTGCTTAAACCCATTCGCCGGCTCACCCGGGCTTCTCAATCCCTGGCCAGCGGCAACCTGGAGCAGCAGGTGCCGGTCACCTCGCAGGATGAGCTGGGACAGCTCACCGCAACCTTTAACCAGATGAGCGCCGACCTGGCCCGCGCCGACGGGCAGCGCAAGCGCCTGACGGCTGATATCACCCACGACCTGAGCACCCCACTGCAAGTGATTTCTGGCTACATGGAGATGCTGGAGGCAGGCGAGGTGGCACTTACCCCTCAGCGCATCGAGATTATCAAGACCGAGATTGACCATCTGCGCCGCCTGGTGGGCGACCTGAGCACCCTCACCCAGGTTGAGGCTAACGGGTTGGATATCCAGCTTCAACCGGTTAATGTTGCAGCCCTGATGGAACGCACCTGCCAATCCTTTCAGCCCATTGCTGCCCGCCAGGGCATTGAGTTGATTCTGGATGCGCACTCCTCCTCAGAAATATTGGTGGATGAAGGACGCATGCTGCAGGTGCTTAAAAACCTGGTTGAAAACGCCCTGCGTTACACCCCGGCCGGAGGCTCCATAAGACTGATAACGGAAGATAAAGACCGGGTGCTACTTAAAATTATCGATTCGGGAACGGGCATTGAAGCGGAAGACCTGCCATTTGTTTTCGACCGGTTCTACCAGGCAGATAAAGCACGGGGTAGCCAGCAGGGCAAAATGGGGTTGGGACTGGCTATCTGCAAAGCCCTGGTCACAGCCCAGAACGGCACAATTAGCGCACAATCTGAGGGAAAAGGCCGGGGAACAACCTTTACACTCGCTTTTGACCCGGCCCCTGCCTAGAATTTACCTCAGGGATTGAACGTCGCCAGCACGTTGCGGTTTTCAGCCGCGCAGAGCTGCGCGATTTCCTGCTGGTTGAGCGGCGCAAAGGGCTCATAGATATATGGTAGCTGCTGCTCGCTCTCGCTAAATTCACGAGTAGCGTACAACTTATTCTCGTGGTGCAGAGGAATATCAATACGCTGACCGGACTGGATGAGCGCTTTGCGCTTTTCGCATCCTGCAAGCGTGGTAACCAATGCCGGCAAGAGGTAACGGTTGCGCGGCGACATCACCGCGCAGAACGTTCCGCTGAGCTGGTGAAGAACCATGTGCGGCGCATTGGGGAATGGCATGCAGCCCTCCACGTAACGGTCAACCAGCGGTTTGAGGGGCGCAGCGCACGTGCCAATGACAGCCTTCTTCCCCGGCAGACGGGCAATGTCAGCAGCGGTGTAAGCCACTCCATCACGGCCGAAATAAAAAACCTCATCCTTATGCCTCACCCCGCCGCCAATTATTACCGTCAGTTGGAAGTCGCGTCTTTTGCCCTCGTGATAGAGCATATCAAAACCGTACCGCGTGGTTGCCAGGCAGCCCCCGCGGCAAACACCTTCCAGCGCACATAACCCGGCGCGGTCAAACGTCCCATCGCTTGCAGGCAGCGGAGAACCCTCCATATGGTGCCCGATCAGCACCCTGACCTTTGGAAAATTCTCCTTCATCCAGTCGCCAAACAGGGAGGCATCCGCCGGGCGATAAGCAACAACGCTTTCCTCGCCTATGACCTTTACCCCCGGGTCGGCAAAGCCGTTCTCATCCGCCAGGTGAATCAGGGGGATGTCTTCCGGCACAAAGCCCATCATGCGGGCGGCAACCCGGTCCGTCTCAACGCTGTGGTTGCCGCAAATCACCACCCGGCTCTGAACGGGCTGCACGGGCGCCGGGCAGTTGCCTTCCCCGCCCACAATCCCGTCAATCAGGGTTAAATCCGCCTTGATGAGATGGAGAATATCCACCAGTTTCTGGTCGATGGCATGGTTGTGGTTGCGCTGCCTCAGGTTATAAGCCAGCACCCCCATGGCGTTCTTAAATCCCAGCGTCACGCCGGTGTAAAGGTTGGTTTTCATCTTCGGCATGGAGATATAAAACGCCTCGCCCCTCACCACCTCCGAGAAAACGCGCGGGATGACCATCTCGCGCATCACCCGGGCTTGCGGCAGCAGGTAGCGGTCGGTGGATTGCTCCTCCAGCACCACCAGTTCCACCTTTCGCAGCCTGGCAAGCCGGTCCAGGCCGGCAATCTGGAAGGAAACTCGCGTCGGCATCCCCCTACCGGAGGATTCAACGATGGAAATGGTGGTTGTAAACTGCTGCAGGAACAATACCACGGCATCAATCACGCGCGGATCGGTCGATTCGGGGTAGTCGCGCTCCTGCATCCCCAGGTTGTGGAAGACAGTCACCAGGTTTGGCTTGAGGAGGACCCGCCGCCCGCGCAGCCGAGCCGTAAAACCAATCTCAGCATCCAGCTTCTGCAGGCTTTCAAAAACCGCTGCCCGGATAGCCCTCACATCTGCCCGGTCATCGTACCCTGGCGTGCCGTACTCGCGCGGCAGGCAAACATAATCCCGCATATAGTCTATCTGGGGAGCATGGGTAATCACCACAACGCTGCGGTTTGAGCTCATCATCACCTGGCAGAGGGGGAGGTCATCTCAATTGCATTAACCGGGCAGGCAATCTCACAGAATGAGCAGCCGATACAATGGCCCGGATCTTTCAGGCGGGCAACCGGGCGCACCTGGTGGTTCATCAATTCGGCAAAATCGAGCACACCCGTCGGGCAAACCTGGAGGCACACACCGCATGAGACGCACTTCTTCTCTATGATCACCGGCTTGAGCCACAATGGTCTTTTTGCAAACTGGCACAACTGGCCGGCCTGGTCAAGCACCGCCTGATATGGACAGATTCGCCCGCAGGCTCCGCATTCAATGCACACCGCCGGGTCAATCACGTGGATGCCCTTGCGCTCTCCGCTAATGGCATCCACCGGGCAAACCTTCACGCAAGCGGTGCACCCGGTGCAGGCTGGGTTAATGGTATAGCTCATAACGGCGCTCCACCCACTTCAGGTTTTAGAACATCCCACAGGTCCAGGTCATCCAGAGTTGCCCGGGTCGGGATGCCCGTTTCCGGGTCCCAGCCAATCTCTTGCCAGTAGGCTTTCATCAGGGCATCCAGATCATAGGTCACGCCGCGGTTCGGGCCGTTCTGCTGGGGAGGCTCGCCCAGCAATCTGCGGTTAATTTTCAGGGACTTCGGGTCAATGCCCTCTCGAATATTAAACATCTGGCGCAAGGTTTGGATGCGCTGGCCTATACGCAGGTATTCCGCCGGGGTGAGATTCCAGCCTGTAGCTGCGTTGACCCACTCAAATATTGGCACCCGGTCAACTCCGATGAGCATGCCCATGTAACAGGCCCCGGCTGAGTTGTAAAACTGCGTGAAGTTGGAAACAGCCACCGCGCAGGTCGTGCGACCGTTCCCAGGCAGATAGCGCACCTCCCTCTGGTAAACCATGCTGGAGGGCGGCAAGCCAGGAACACGCATCCACAACTTATACATATCGTAGTAGAGCTGGGCGCCCGTTGTATGCCTGCCGGGGGTTGGGTCAACGCTGGCATGCAGTGCCATGCCGGGGTCAAGGCGTGGGTCGTGATAGGCAATTTCCTGCCCGCCGGCATGCACAGCAGCTTCAGCCGCCTGCGGAGCCAGTTTTTCAGCCGCTTTTTTAACCCCGTCGGTCAGCAGCGCGCCAAAACCGCGCCGGGCAATCATCTGCTCAACCACTGCGCGGATAGCCGCCCCATTGCCCCAGGTCAGTTCCAGACCGCCGGTATCCGCAGCGGTGAGCCAGCCTTTCTCATAACATTCCATCGCAAAAGCCACAGCCCCGCCCGCCGAAATGGAATCCATGCCGGCGCGGTTCAACAGCTCATTGATTTCCATAACCAGGTGCATATCCCGGTTCAAGAGCAGCGTTGTGAAGGCAGCTGTGGTTTCGTATTCCGGCTTATGGCTTTCCTGTTTGGAGCCGGGCAAGGTGACAATTCCCCCGCAGCCCAGCGGGCAGCCCCGGCAGTGGTACTTGCGCTTTTCTGCAGCCAGCACCAGGTCCGGGTCAAGCTTCTGGTAGGCGCGGGGCATATCCAGCAGTGTTCCCGCCCAATTCTTAAAGGGGGTATCTCCCATGCCAATCGAAGCTGGCAAAGTTCCAATCGTCCCCCACTTTTGCAGCACCCCGCTGAAGAAAATCCCCGATTGGGAGACGCCAAAGGGCAGCTTGCCGACCACCGACCCGTACCTTGCGATGAATCTGGAATTAATCGCCTTCAAAGGCAGGCGAATGTCCCGCGCGCATTTTTGAGACAGGCGTTTCATCTTTGCCGGGTTATGCGCCCCCACCCGCTTTGCGCCCGCCAGGACGACCGCCTTGAGCTTTTTGGAACCCATCACCGCCCCCAGCCCGGAGCGAGCCGCCAGCCGGCCGCGGTCGTTTACGATGCCGGAGATCAGTGAGAGGTTTTCCCCGGCCTGGCCGATAGCCGCAACCGCAGGAACTCTCTTCTGGCTGTGAGCCGCCAGCAGCGCATCCTCGGTTTCAACGGCATCCTTGCCCCACAAATGCGCGGCATCTACCAGCCTGGGACCTCTGTCATCGCATAAAAAATAAACTGGGGTCGAACTGGCCCCCTTGAAGAAAATCCCATCGTAGCCGCATTGTTTGATGGCATAAGCCAGTGTGCCGCCGCAATTGGCATCCCCCCAGGTGCCGGTCAATGGCGACTTTCCCACCACCATCCACCGCCCGGTGAACAGGCTGCCGGCGCCCGTCAGCAACCCGGGCAGAAAACCCAGGATGTTTTCCGGTCCGAGCGGGTCGGCACCAATTGGCATTTCGCGGTGAAGCAGCGCAGCCCCCAACCCGATCCCTGCCAGGTATTTTTGAACCATCGCATCCGGGATACTTTCTTCTGCAAACGTGCCCTGAGAAAGGTCAACCCATAATACTTTACCGGTATAGGCTTTCAACAATGAATCTCCAGAGTCTCTTGATGAATATTCCAGCGGAATACCTCAGCTAACTTCTTTCTGCAGCCTGGTCCGCGCCTGGATCATCTCAGCCACGATGCTGATGCCAATTTCCTCGGGCGTCTCCGCGCCGATGGACAGCCCGATGGGCGCGTGCACCCGCCGGAGATCTTCCTCGCTGTAACCCTGGCGGCGCAGTTCCTCAAAAATCAACAGGCATTTTCTTTTGCTGCCAATCATGCCGATGTAACCAGCTTTTGTTTTGAGCGCCTGGGCCAACACGGTTAAATCATTGAGGTGACCGCGTGTCACTATCACGATGAAGCTGTCGCGATTGATTGAAAATCTTGACAGGGATTCAGAAAACGACTCAAGCACGATCAATTCATCAACATCCCCAAAGCGCTCACGGCTGGCATACTCCTGCCGGTCATCCAGAACCACCGTCCAAAACCCGACCGCTTTCACAAAGGATGCCAGGCTCTGCGAGACATGCCCTGCGCCAAAAATATAAGCGCTCCCGGCGCTGTCCACCGGCTCAATCATCACGCGCCGCTGGTCAAAATCCACCAGCCGCGGAGTTTTTGCCGCCGTGAGGCTCTCAACGGTCAAATCGGGCGGCAAAATGCCCATCATGGTGCCGTCCAGTGCAACAAAGGCGTGCGTTGTGCCGGAATTATATTGGAATGTAGTGACCCACCAGGCTTTCTGGTGCCGGGTGATAGCATTCTGCAATTCGCGAGTCATTTGCGCGGTGAGTTCATCGCCGGAATCCACCCATTCCACCAGCACTTCAACCTGCCCGCCGCAAATCGCATCCATATCGGCGGCATCCACCCCTGAAAATTGAAAGGATTGGATCACCGCGCCGCGCTGTTGAATCATCTGCAGTGCCAGTTGCGCCACCGAAGCCTCAAGCATCCCCCCGCCGACTGTGCCAATACTGGCTCCATCAGTTTTCACAAGCATCTTTGCCCCGGCCGAACGCGGCGTTGACCCGTTGCTGCTGATGACGGTTGCCAGCGCAAAATCCTGCCTTTTTGACAACTGCTCCACCATCTCGTTGACGATATTAATCATAGCTATCCATTCCTCTATCTTCGCCGTGATTTATTCCTTGAATTTTACTTCAAAAGATTCGAACCCATGGATGACCGCGCGGGAATTTGCTATAATTTGATAAAACCTCTCCTAATAAGGGTGAAAAATGGCAAACACAACCGGCTCCTCTCTGCCCTTACCCCCCGGGCAGCTCATCGCCGACTACCGCCTGGCGTTACGCTCTCGGGCTGCCGCCACAATCGGACGGCGCGAAGTTCTCACCGGAAAAGCCAAGTTCGGCATCTTTGGCGACGGCAAAGAGCTGGCCCAGCTTGCCATCGCCAGGTCCTTCCAAAAAGGCGACTGGCGCTCAGGCTATTACCGCGACCAGACCTGGCTGTTCGCGCTTGGATTGCTCACCCTGGAACAATTCTTTGCCCAGCTTTACGCCCATCAGGATGTTGAAGCCGAGCCGCATACCGGCGGGCGCAACATGAACGGGCATTTTTCGTCGCGCCTGCTCAATTTGGATGGCACCTGGCGCGAAC
The DNA here is from genome assembly GCA_964453035.1 of uncultured Anaerolineaceae bacterium. GTDB lineage: Bacteria > Chloroflexota > Anaerolineae > Anaerolineales > Anaerolineaceae > CAYVOX01. The sequence goes on along the minus strand of CAYVOX010000046.1, from coordinate 3,356 downwards.
AGGTCAGCCGCTTCAACACCGCCGCAGACCTCGCCCCGACTGGCTCGCAGATGCCGCGTACGGTGGGCCTGGCTTATGCCTCCGTGTTGTACCGCAACCTGGAATCCCTGAAACCTTACCGGGATTTTTCAAACAACGGCAACGAGGTGACCTGGGCCACCATTGGGAATGCCTCCACCTCGGAAGGCCTCTTCTGGGAGTCGGTCAACGCCATCGGCGTGCTCCACGCGCCGGCGGTTCTCACAGTGTATGATGACGGCTACGGCATCTCCGTTCCCAACCAGTTCCAGATGGTCAAAGAGAACATCCATTCCATCCTCAAAGGGTTTGAGCGCCTGCCCTGCCCTGCCGAGCAGTGCGACCGCGGTTTTGACCTTTACACCGTCCACGCCTGGGATTACCCCGCCTTGCTGCGCACCTACCTGGAAGCTGGCGAAATGGCTCGCGATTTTCACATCCCTGCCCTGGTGCATGTGACGGAAGCCACCCAGCCGCTCGGGCACTCCACCTCCGGCTCCCACGAACGCTACAAGACCCCCGAGCGCCTGGCCTGGGAAGCCGAAAAGGATTGTATTCGCAATTACCGCATGTGGCTGGTGGAAAACGGCATTGCCACGGAGGATGAGTGTAAAGCCTGGGAAGCTGAAGAAAACCGGAATGTTGAAGAGGCGCGCAAGGCTGCTTACAAAGCCTACCAGGCGCCCCTCTTCCAGCTGCGCGATTCCGCCGTTGCGGTGCTTAAAAACCTGGCTGGCGCATCGGCGAAATCTCGCGAGGTTGCCGGCATAACCGAAAATCTCTCGGCTCTCAGCGCGCCGCTCAAGCGGGATGTGGTGGATGCGCTCCAATCGGCGCTGGTGGTCACGCGCAGCGAGGCCCTGGCCGCGCGGGAACGTGTCATTTCACTGGCCCGGGCTGTCGAAGCCGACAGCCAGCAGCGTTTAGCCAGCCATCTCTACTCCGAATCTGCCGAGGCGCCCTTTAACCTCCAGCCGGTTGCCCCGGTGTACTCCGAATCTTCCCCCACCCTGATGGGCTTTGAGGTAATCAACGCTGCCTTTGACGCTGCTCTGGCTCGCGAACCGCGCCTTGTCGCCTTTGGCGAGGATGTGGGCAAACTGGGGGATGTCAACCAGGGTTTTCGCGGCCTGCAGGAAAAATACGGCAGCCTGCGGGTTGCGGATACGGGCATCCGCGAGGCCACCATCCTGGGCCAGGCCATCGGGCTGGCGCTGCGCGGGCTGCGGCCTATCGCGGAAATTCAATACCTGGACTATTTGCTATACGCATTACAGCTCATGGCCGATGACCTTGCCACCCTGCACTGGCGCACCGCTGGCGGGCAAAAAGCCCCCGTCATCGTGCGCACCCGTGGGCACCGCCTGGAGGGTGTGTGGCATTCCGGCTCCCCCATGGCTGGGATTCTCAACCTGGTGCGGGGCATGCTGGTGCTTGTGCCGCGCAACTTAACCCAGGCGGCAGGTTTCTACAACATGCTCCTCAAAACCGATAACCCCGCCCTGGTGGTTGAGGTGCTCAACGGCTACCGGCTGAAGGAACGACTGCCCGACAACCTGCAGGAGGTGCTTCTGCCGCCCGGCCTGCCGGAAATTCTGCGCCCCGGCAGGGATGTGACCCTGGTCACCTACGGCGCCTGCGTGCGCATTGCCCTCGAAGCCGCTGAAAAGCTGGCTGAGATCGGCATCGAAGCGGAAGTCATTGATGTCCAATCCCTGCTGCCGTTTGATACGCCCGGCATGATTTGCGAATCGGTCAAGAAAACCAGCCGGGTTGTGTTCATTGATGAGGATGTTCCCGGAGGCACCACCGCCTACATGCTCCAGCAGGTGCTCGAAGCTCAGGGAGCTTACCAGTGGCTGGATTCCAGGCCAGTTACCATCTCGGGCACGGCTCACCGCCCGGCGTATGGTTCCGACGGGGATTACTGGTCAAAACCCAACCGTGATGCGATTTTCAGGGCAGTGTATGCCCTCATGCACGAGGCGCGTCCGGCTCATTTTCCAGAACTGGGATTACCCTAGGAGGGATGAGAAATGACCGTCAAATTGCTGACCCCACGTCTGGGAGAAGGGGTGGAACAGGTCACCGTCTTAAACTGGTTGAAAAAAGAAGGTGACCTCGTTAAGGAATATGAACCACTGGTTGAAGTGGAAACCGATAAGGTGGTCACCGAAATCCCCAGCCCGGCAGATGGCGTGCTGCTGAAAATCTACATCCAGCCCAACGCGCCTGCGATGGTCGGGCAAGCCCTGGCAGAAATCGGCGGCGCCACAGAACCCGCAACCTCACCGCCACCGATCACCGTACCCGCTCAGAAAGAGCCAGAAGGCGCCCCGCGGAAGGAAACACCGCCTGTAGAACCTGCACATGGCGAGCCTGCCGAGCGGGTTTGGGTTTCGCCCATCGTGGCTAAAATGCTGGCCGAGCACAACCTGGATATCCGTCAAATCCAGGGCAGCGGGCTGGGCGGAAGGGTAACCAAGCAGGATGTTCTCGACGTCCTGGCGTCAAGGCAGGCAGAATCACCATCTCCTCAACCTGTCCCTGCCAGGATCCCATCCGCGCAGAACCTTGAGCCCATCACCCCCATCCGCCGCCGTATCGCCGAGCGCATGCTGCACTCTGTTCACACCGCTCCTCACGTGCTGACGGTGATGGAAGCTGACCTGAGCCAGGTTCTCTCCCACCTGGCAGCCCACAAGGACCGCTTTGCGCGGGATGGTATTCGCCTGACCTTAACCGCCTACTTCATTGAAGCCCTCTCCAGAGCCCTGCGCGCCAACCCCCTGGTCAACGCCTCCTGGACGGAAGAGGGCATCCTGGTGCATCCCCACATCCACATTGGTATGGCAGTTTCGCTGGGGGAAGCCGGGCTCATCGTGCCGGTCATTAAAGATGCGGATGCGCTTTCCCTGCTCGGCATTGCCCGCGCCGTCAATGACCTGGCCGACCGCGCCCGGGCTGGCAAGCTGCAGCCGGATGAAGTGCGCGGAGGCACTTTCTCCCTGACCAATCACGGTACCGGCGGGTCGCTCTTCGCCACCCCCATCATCAACCAGCCTCAGACGGGCATCCTGGGCACTGGCAGCCTGCTAAAGCGCGCGGTGGTCATCACGGATGATTACGGGCGCGATGCGATTGCCATTCGACCGATGATCTTCCTTTCCTTTGTGTTTGATCACCGCGTTTTGGATGGCGCTGCTGCCGATAAGTTCCTGAGCGCCGTCAGGCACAACCTGGAGCGTGTACAAACCAGCTGAGTAAGCCTGAATACCCTTTTGCCGGTGTTTCCAGGCTCCGGGCCTGGCTGGCTTAACCTGCATTACCGCACAGCA
>CAYVOX010000045.1:14861-21056 GCA_964453035.1 uncultured Anaerolineaceae bacterium | reverse complement strand
CATATTTATTATAAATATGAAGGCGTCTCACCCGCCGGCAGCCATAAATCCAACACCGCCATCCCCCAGGCTTATTACAACAAGCTCGAGGGCACCCATGCCATGACCACCGAAACCGGCGCCGGGCAGTGGGGCTCAGCTCTGGCCATGGCCTGCGGATTCTTTGATATGAAACTCGAAGTTTACATGGTTCGCGTCTCCTACGATCAAAAACCCTACCGTCGTTTCCTCATGGAAACTTACGGCGCTCAGGTTTTCGCCAGTCCCTCCCATCACACCCATGCCGGCCGCACTCTCCTTGCCGAGAACCCCGATAACCCCGGTTCGCTGGGCATTGCAATTTCCGAGGCGGTGGAAGCAGCTGCCGTCTCAAATGGCAAGAAAAAATACGGCCTGGGCTCCGTTTTGCACCACGTCTTACTCCATCAAACGGTCATCGGAGAAGAAGCCCTCAAACAGATGGACATGGCAGGCGAGTATCCCGATGTGGTTATCGGCTGCGTCGGCGGCGGCTCAAATTTCAGCGGAATTGCATTCCCCTTCCTCAGGGAAAACCTCCGCTCCGGGCAGCGCACCCGCTTGCTGGCTGTTGAGCCAAACGCCACCCCCTCCCTCACCCGCGGGGTGTACGCTTACGATTACGGCGATACCGCCGAGATGGCGCCAATTGTCAAAATGCACACCCTCGGCCACGACTTCATGCCCTCCCCTATCCACGCAGGCGGTTTGCGCTATCACGGCATGGCTCCCACCCTTTGTGCGCTCTATGATGCTGGCCTCATCCAGGCTGTTGCGGTCAGACAAATAGGTGTCTTCGAAGCTGCCGTCCAATTTGCGCGCAGCGAGGGTATTCTCCCCGCCCCTGAATCCTCTCATGCCATCCGCGCGGCTATTGATGAAGCCCTGGATGCCAAAGCTCGCGGTGAAAAACGCGTCATCCTCTTTAATCTCTCCGGTCACGGGCATTTTGACCTCTCATCCTACCATGCTTACCACTCAGGCAAACTGGTGGATTACGACTTCCCCGAAGAAGCCATTGCCTCCATCCAACAGCGCCTGCCTAAAGTCAACCTGCCGGTCTAGAATTCCGTCACTCTCACGCTCCTCGGCATGGAGGTCAAGCCTGCGTGTCGAGGAGCGCGCACTTTCGCTTATAATAGCTGCATGTCCTCTCGTCCATTTCTTTATATTGTAGCTACCCCCATTGGCGATTATGCCGATATCACCCTGCGCGCCCTTGAAACCCTGCGCGCGGTTGATATCATCATCTGCGAAGAGCGCCGCCAGGGCAGCGCCCTGCTCAAAAAGCTGGGCGTCGTCTCCAAAGAGCTGCTCGAAATCAACGAGCACAATGAAGCCGTTCAGGTTCCCAATCTCATCAATCGCCTGCTACTGGGTAACCTCTCTGCCGCCCTCATCTCCGATTGCGGTACACCCGTTTTTTCCGACCCTGGTTCTCTGCTCATCAACCAGGCTGTCGCCATGGGCATCACCGTCTCGCCCATACCCGGGGCGTCATCTCTCATGGCGGCTCTCTCCATTTTGGATTTCAACGCGAGCCAGTTCGTTTTTGGCGGCTTCCTTTCACGCGTTCCTCAGCAGCGCCAGCGCGAGCTCACCCGTCTCCGCGGACTGCGCATGCCTGTGATTCTGATGGACACCCCTTACCGCATGGCTGCCTTACTGGATGACGTCATCAAAGTGTTTGGTAAAGGCGCCCAGGTCACCCTCGCCTGCGATCTCACCCTCCCCACCGAAAAGGTGTACCGCGGCGCCGCCGCTGAGGTGCTCAAACAGGTCTTGCAAAAAAAGGCGGAATTTATCCTCGTAGTTCACAGCTTTCCGGGTCATTCCTCACAGTGAAAAATAAAAAGAATGGGAGGTTTTCCGCGCCTCCCATTCTTCATCCCATCAAAATTTCACAGCTACCTTAGAAATTCATCCCGCAACGGGGTAAATGTGTCCACCATCCGCAAATCAGGCGTCAAAATCTGGATAGAATGCGGCACCCCGCCGGGAATGGCAATTAAATCGCCGGCTTTCAGCTCGGTAGGCACCCCGTTCAGGAAGAACCGTACCTCCCCTTCCGCCACGTAAGTCACCTGTTCGTGAGGGTGAGAATGAGGCGGGTCAGGCTGAGCCCAGGGTCCGTTATGGAAATCAAACACGGTAATCATCAGATGCTCGGTGTGCGCAATGTAACGGGTACGGTCTGGCGCAAATTGAACCTTCTTCGCCTCAGATTGCTTAACGATTGGCATAGCTACCCTCCCAGTTGTTTCAACATCGGCACCGCTTTGTTAATCCAGGCCAGGTCGGGATCCACCTTCACCGCTTGCGTGCGATGCTCGCCCGCCAGGAACCACAGGTAATAGGAGGTATATCCCGGCGCGCACACGTAGGTGTGATACCCCTCCGGCGCCATCATGATAGTGTTATCTCTTACCGTCAGGTTTTCCTCGTAATCCGCACCATAATGCCTCAAAATACCAAAGCCCTCCGGCGCTGATACTCGGAAATAATACATCTCCTCGTGGAATGCCTCTGCGGCACCCTTCTCCTCCTCATGCTTGTGAGGCGGATACGTGCTCCAGTTTCCACCCGGGGTAAACGTCTCGCCCACAATTAGCCGCCTGGCAGGCATATCCGGTTGCTGGGTTGCCGTCAGAATTTCGTTGAAATTGCGGGAAAAATTCGCCGCTCCCCACACCCCGCTGTTGACCTGTTCCGGTCCGATGACATAAGGCTCACCCTTCAGATCGCTCGGCGCTGAGGTAAGGGCAATTTCCACGTTGTTCACCGCGCTGATGGTAAAGTCCGTGCCGCACGGCAGGTAAACCGAATACGGTTTACCGGAGAACACATTCGGCCGCTTACCCACTTTCTCAAAGCGTTTCCCACCTGCTTCAAAGGTGGATTTACCGCACAGGATGACCGCAAGAACTTCCCGGTTTCCGGTTGAACCACTGTAACGCTGCCCGGCAGGTAAAACCAGCAGGTTGAAATCCAGCAATTGACACGGATTGTTATCCAGCTTATTGATGCCGGGTTGCGAAGGTACTTTAGTGAAATACTTAGACATGCTCACGCCTCCTTGAATTTGATCTAGCCTAATTGTAGCGGATTGAGCATTCATTTACCAGTCCATCCAGGCCAATTCGTCCAGTCTTTCAACCAGCGTTTAAAACCTTTTCCAGTGCCAGCTCGCACACCGGGTGAGCATAAACCGGGATGGGATGGAAGCCAAAACTGGCATACAGACCCATTGCCTCCGGCTGCAGCTCTGGCGTTCCCAGTTCCAACCAGATGCGCTCATAGCCGGCTTCTCGCGCAAAATCTACCAGCTTTTCCATCATAGCCTTACCCAGCCCCTTTCCGCGGTAGGGTTTCAGCAGCCACATCCGCTTCAGTTCCGCTGTTTTTCCCTCGTATCGTCGAAGCCCGGAGCTTCCGACAATTCGCCCATCCTCCATCGCCACCAGGAAGATCCCCCCCTTCTCCCGGTACGAGCCCGGAAGGGACTGGTAATCCAACAGCGGATCGTACTGCAAGGTCTGCTCCTCGCTATCCCCCCACAATTCATTGCAGACGTCAAACATCACCTGCCGCGCAGCCGCCGCCTCACCTTCGCGGATTTCTCTTATCTCAACCATGCTATTCTCTCAAGCCCGTTGTAAAAAGTCACACACTAACCGCGTTACCTCAGGTAATTCCTCGTCCAGGGTTACCTCATGCGTTGAGCGTTCCATCCAGTGATGTTCTTTTTCATCCGAGCGCACGCCTTTTAGAATGATCTCCCCCGCCTCCGCCACAACCGTCCTGTCCTTGCGCCCCTGCAGCACCATCACCGGCTGCCTGATGCGCCCCAACCGCCCGCGAACCGCTCTCTGCAATCTGAACAGTTGCACCGCGCCTTGCAGCGGCAAACCCGGATAACCCTGCCACTTTTCAGGGTTATCCAGCGAACTGCGTGCCATCTGACTAATAAATGGCGCAGCCAGGTGCAGCGCTGCGTAGCGGTAAAACGGCAGGGTAAGCTTAATCGCCGGCGCAAATCCAATCACGCCGCTCACCTCATCGTGCTCTTCTGCCAGCCACAGCGCCAGCACGCCCCCCATGGAAGCACCGCTCACAAACACCTTTTTACATGCCTTGCGCAACGTCTGGTAAGCCTCCTCAACGCCCCCGGTCCAATCCCGCCAACTAACGCGATTCAAGTCGTCAGGGTGCGTCCCATGCCCCGCCAACATCGGCCCCATCACCGTGAAGCCAGCCTCCAGCAAGTTTTTTGCCAGCGGTCGCACTTCGGCGGGCGTGGCTGTAAACCCGTGGATAAGCAGTACCCCCGTTCCTCCGCCCTCCCAAAAGAAGGGTTCTCCCTCTAGATGCGCGTTGTAGAGAAATTCATTCATTTTCCCTCTCCAAAATTAATAAAATAACCCAAAATCTGAAATTATGTAACCTGTCGAAAGTATCATAACAATTAAGTGATGTCATGCTGAGCGGAGCGAAGCATCTCGTTATCAATCAAGTTCAATAATGGCGCGTAACGAGATGCTTCAGTCGCTTCGCTCCTTCAGAATGACACGGGGATCTTTAATTACTTTCGACGACTTATCTAGTTGGTTACCTTGTTTATTATAACGTCTCACCCGAACAAATCCCCGTCACGAGGGAATCAAAAACCCGCCAAATCGGCGGGTTTCTGTGCCCCCAAGGAGACTCGAACTCCTGTTATGGCCTTGAAAGGGCCGTGTCCTAACCTCTAGACCATGGGGGCAACGGACAATATTCTACCATCCCATCATAAAATGGTCAAGCCAGCAAATGGCGCAACTGCTCCACTAGCTCGCCCCGCGCCACAGGTTGTTGCGTGCGGTTGAGCAAATCCTTCACCACCACCTGCCCGCTGGCCTCTTCATCAGGCCCCTCGATGATGGCAAAACGCGCGCCTAGCCGATCCGCAAGTTTTAATTGCTTCGGTAATTTACTGCCTTCCGGATAGCACACTGTATTAATCCCCGCCGACCGCAATTCCGCTGCAATAGACATTGCTTTTGCCACATGCGCATCATCGAAAGCCGTCACAAAAACGCGCGCAGGCACCGTTGGAAGTTCTGGTACGCAGTGATACTTTTCCAGCACCAGCGAGATCATCACATCCCCCATCGCAAAACCGACTCCCGGTAGCGGATTCCCACCCACATCACCAACCAGGTTATCATACCGTCCCCCGCCCAGAATCGCCCGCCCTCCATCGCGGTCAACCGCCTCAAAAACGGTGCCGGTGTAATAATCCAGCCCGCGAATGATATGCGCGTCATACCTCACATAATCCTTGAGACCCATCGCGTCCAGCGCTGCAAACATGCGCTTCAACTCTTCGGAATCCTGCCAGGCATCCGTCTGCTGCAGCATCTCGCGGATGCCTTCCAGCTGACGAGGCGTCAACCCCATCTCCAGGGCATTGGCATCCCAATCCTGCGGGCGCATCTTATCAATTCGGTCAATCAGGCGCGTAGTTCCCTTGCGCAGTTCGGGCTTAATTTCCAGTGCTCCCAACCGGGCATCCACCAGCCGTCGGTTGTTGACCAGGATTTGCACCTGGTTGTGCGAAAGCCCCACCTTCTGAAAGAAACTGGCGCAAATCGCAATCATCTCCGCATCCGCTTCAGGCGAGTCGACCCCGATCAGGTCAATATTCCACTGGAAAAACTCTCTTGTCCGCCCTTTTTGCGGTTTTTCATAGCGCCAGAAGGGACCAAAGGACCACCACCGCAGCGGAAAAGCCAGCTCATTTTGCCGTTCAGCCACCATCCTCGCCAGGGTCGGCGTCAATTCCGGGCGCAGTGTTATCAGGTCTCCGCCACGGTCCGGGAACACAAACGCCTGCTCCTTGACCAGCTCTTCGCCCGATTTTGCCGCATACAGGTCAATCTTCTCCAGGAATGGGCCTTCATATTCCTGGTACCCGTAGGACTCAGATACCGATCGGATGGCGCGGTACAGCCACGATCGTACCGCCATATCCTCCGGGAAGAAATCACGCGTGCCTTTAAGGGATTGAATAATTGTCTTCATTGTTCCACTCCATCTACGCGTATTCTAACACATCCTGTTACTGAGAGGTTCACTCGAAAAAAGCGGGTACAATTAACCCAGTGCGTTCACGGATTGCGTAAGCATGGTATAATT
>CAYVOX010000045.1:0-14851 GCA_964453035.1 uncultured Anaerolineaceae bacterium | reverse complement strand
AGGATGTACCTATGATTGTGAAAGATATTCTAGAGCTCGTCAACGGCACTTTGGTTAGCCCCTCCGACCAATTAGGCCGCGAGGTCAAAGGCGGCTGCGGGGCTGATTTAATGAGCGATGTTCTGGCATCCATCCAGCCCGAAGCCGTGCTCCTCACTGGCCTGTGTAACCCGCAGGTGGTTCGTACCGCCCAGATGGCCGATGTTGCGGCAATTGTTCTGGTTCGTGGAAAGGTACCCGCCCCAGAAACCGTCACTCTCGCCACAAAAGAGAATATTCCCCTCATTTCTACCCCCTTTGGGATGTTTGAAGTTTGCGGGCGGTTGTTCCGGGCAGGTTTGATAAGCCTCGAACAACCAGTTTCTAACGGAGAATGCGACTGCCCGTAATTTAAAACCCGATGACCACCCAACCACCTCCCTTGAAAAACGTTCTGAGTGACCAGGCTGCCGAGAATATCACCCGCGCGGAAGAGCTCTCCTACGAAATTCGCATCGAACAGGTCATGGTCTCCAAACCACTGACCGTTCAACCCGAAATGAGCATGCGTAATGCTCTCGATTCCTTCCGTACCTCCAGAATATCCGGCGCCCCTGTTTTGGACGCCGGCGGAGAGCTGGTAGGGGTCATCAGCATGGAGGACTTAATTGTCAGCTTGCTGGCTTCTGATATGGATGCCCCGGTCAGCAAGTATATGTCCACCAACGTCATCACCGTCAAATCAACCGACCCGGTCGTCGAAGCCCTTAAACTCTTCGTCACCAGGGGCATCGGCAGGCTTCCGGTGGTCAACCAGCAAGGCCGCATGGTAGGCGTTCTCACCAAAGGCGATATCACCCGAGGGTTGCTCAAAGCGCTCCAGCATGAGTACCAAACCGAAGAGGTGCGCCGCTACCGCGCCAGCCACCTTTTTGAAGATATCGAATCCGACCGCTCAAGTCTCATTCTGCGTTACAACATCCAGGCGCGCGATTTTACCCGCGGTGGAGCAGCCTCAAGCAACATCAAACGCGCCCTCCTGCGCCTTGGCGCCAACCCTCAAATTGCCCGCCGCACCGGAATCGCCGTTTACGAAGCGGAGATTAACCTCATCATCCACACCACCAATGGTGGCATAATCCGTGTGGAAATTGAGCCGCACCAAATCTCCATCGATGCCTACGATGACGGCCCGGGCATTCCTGATGTCAACCTCGCCATGAAACCGGGATACTCCACCGCCACCGAAGAAATCCGCGAGCTGGGCTTTGGCGCAGGTATGGGGCTCGTCAACATCTCGCGCTGCGTGGACGTCATGAAGCTGGAATCAGTGGTTGGCAAGGGAACGCGCCTGAGATTAAAAATTTACCTCTCTGACCAATCCATGGGAGAAGGTCACAGCCAGGTACAACGAGGAGAAACATCATGAACCTTCAAGAAATTATCACCGCCCTGAATCTCAATCCGATTACCGAGCCCAAAGATTTTTCTAACATTATCCCAACCGGAGGGTACACGTCCGACCTGCTCAGTTGCGTCATGGCGGGAGCGCCTCGCCAGGGATTGTGGGTCACCTTACAGGCTCACCTCAATATCATCGCGGTCGCTGCCCTCCTGGATTTAGCTGCCGTCATCATCACCGAAGGCGCTGAGCCTGACCAGGCCACTATCAACCGGGCCAACGCCGAAGGCATTGTTTTACTCACCACCAGCGCCAAATCCTACTCGGTCGTCGGGCAACTGTGGCAACTCGGAGTGCAGGGCGAGTAACGCCTTCTCTCAAATGAAACTTTACCGCGCGGAGCTGCATGTTCACACCGTTCTCTCGCCCTGCGCAGAGATTGAAATGCTCCCGCCGCTTATTGTCCAGGAAGCCCTCCAGAAGGACATTGGAATCTTAGCCATAACCGACCATAACGCCACTGCCAACATCCCGGCCGTGCAAGCCGCCGCCGAGGGCACTGGCCTCCACATTCTTGCCGGCATGGAATTGCAAACCCGCGAGGAGGTGCACGCCTTGTGCCTGTTTGACACCTTCGAGCAATCTCAGCAGTTCCAGAGCCTCGTTAATGCTCACCTGCCCCAACAGCAAAATGCCCCTGATTACTTCGGTATTCAACTGGTTGTTGACCGGGAAGGCGAACTCATCCGTGAAGAAAAGCAGTTGCTCCTCACCTCAACCTCATTATCTCTCGTCCAGGCCTGGGAGCAGGTCAATGCATTGGGCGGCCTTTTCATTCCCGCTCACATCAACCGCAAAGCCTTTGGGCTGATCGAAACTCTCGGTTTTGTCCCCGAGGATCTCCCCGTCGAAGCGCTTGAAATCTCCTCGCACATCTCGCCAGAAGAAGCCCGCAAACGCTTCCCTCAAATAACCGGGTACACCCTCATCCACAGCGGTGACGCCCACCGCCTGGACGAAATTCTGGGGCTCAACCAATTTTTTATTGAGGCTCCCTCCATCTCCGAAATCAGGAAAGCCATTCAGGGTCACGAAGCCAGGACGATTCAACTACTGCCTCTTAGCGCCTAATTCACCCCCTTTTTATCCTATTAGTTCCAACTTTCACAAACGGATAACCTGCACCTGAAAATGATGACATTTGTTAGTAACCAATATCGAAGGTGCAGAGTAAACTCAAGGCAATGTATAAGGCATAATCCACCTAATATTGTCATATTTTGGAGTAACGATGGCACACGTTCAACACATCCCAAAGAATGACCCGCTGGCCATCCCCGCAGATCGGGAAAAGATTGACGCGATCCTTGAAAAGAATAAGGACCTGGCTGGCGCCACGATGGTCGTTCTTAATGAGCTTCAAAACACCATTGGTTTCATCTCTGAGCCGATGCAAGCTTATGTTGCCCGGAATCTCAAGGTTCCCATCAGCGCAGTACACGGCGTCGTCTCTTTCTACTCATTCTTCACCACCTCCCCCCGCGGAAAACATACCATCAAATTCTGCATGGGAACTGCCTGTTACGTCGGCGGCACCCCCCAGTTGATTGAAAAAGCCAAACAAATCCTCGGCATTGAACCCGGGCAGACCACCAAGGACGGAGCCATCACGCTGGAAGTCTGCCGCTGTGTTGGCGCGTGCAGCCAGGCGCCCGTCGTCGTCATTGACGAGAATTCCACCGGCCGGGTGCGTCCCAACAAACTTCCTCAGCTCATCCGCCCCCTGCAAGCCGCAGAAGAGGCTCATTGAAAGAACTCGCCCTGCATCTCCTGGATATCGCGGAAAATAGCGTCGCGGCTAAAGCGCGCAACGTCACGCTTGCTGTCATTGCCGATGAAGCCAACGATCGACTCCGCCTCCTTGTCCAGGATGACGGCAAAGGCATGGATGCTCAAACCGCAGCGCGCATTGTCGACCCCTTCGTCACCTCGCGCACCACGCGCAAAGTGGGGCTCGGGCTTCCCCTGCTCAAATCCGCCGCCGAAGCCTGCAATGGCGGTCTTTCCATCCAATCGGAAATTGGCAAGGGCACCCTGGTCACCGTCGAATTCCAGCTCAACCACATCGACCGCATGCCCGTTGGTGATTACCCCAGCACCTGCCTCAATCTCCTGGTCGGCTATCCGGAAATCCACTGGATTTTTCTCTACACCAGCAACAAATCTCAATATGAGTTTGATGACCAACCCATTAAGCAAGAGCTTAATGGCGTCCCCCTTTCAGACCCATTAATCCTGGGGTATTTACGCCAGAACCTTGAAGAAGGTTTTGCCGAGACAAAATTGATCTAAGCGATTGTCAAAAAATAAAGGAGAACATCTATGCCAACCGTAAAAAGCCTTGATGATTTGAAGAAACTGCGCGAAGAAGCCCTTGAAAAACGCAAACTCAAGACCGCATCCGGAAACGCGCACGTGGTGGTGTGCATGGGCACCTGTGGGATTGCCGCTGGCGCTCGCGAAACCATGAAAGCCATTCTGGATTATATCGAGAAGGAAAACCTCAGCGGCGTGGTCGTCACCCAGACTGGTTGCATCGGGCAGTGTGAAAAAGAACCCATCGTTCAGGTCACCATTGGCGACCAGCCTAAAGTTTCCTACGGCAAAGTCACCCCCGCAGTCGCCCGCCGCCTGATGAAAGAACACGTCGCCGAAGGCAAAATCGTCAGCGAAAACGTCATTCCGGCTTAACCTGGGGCTATCCTCTCACCTGCCTGGCGCGGCAAAGGCTTTTTCATAACCTTTTCCCCGCACTGCATGTCACAGCCATAAGGACAACCTCACATCTTTTTGGATAAGGTCTCACATTATGAAGTACTATCGTTCTCATGTTTTGGTGTCTGTCGATCCTGAATGCGTCAAGCGCGGCGCGTATGACCTGCTCGACGCACTGCAGGACGAACTGGTTTCACAGGGCCTCAACGAAGAAGTCCAGGTTCTCGAAACCTCTCGCATCGGCGATACCACTGACGCGCCGGATATGATGGTATATCCAGAAGGCGTTCACTATGTTGGACTGACCGAAGACGATATCCCCTTCCTGGTTGAGGAACACTTCCTCAAGGGTCGCATCGCCACCAAATTCACCGCGCCGCTCCAGGCATTCACCGATGAGGAGCTTTCCGCTCCCACAGCCAAGGAAGTGCGCAATGTGCTGCGCAATTGCGGTGTCATCGATCCCGAAAATATCGAAGACTACCTGGCTGAAGATGGTTACATGGCCCTGGGAAAAGTACTCACCGAGCTCACCCCCGAACAGGTCATTGATATCGTCCTCCGCTCAGGCCTGCGCGGACGAGGCGGCGCCGGCTTCCCGGCGGCCAAAAAATGGCAGTTCTGCCGCGCCTCCAAAGAAACCCCCAAGTACGTGATTTGCAACGCCGATGAAGGCGACCCGGGCGCGTTCATGAACCGCCGCGTGCTCGAAGGCGACCCCCATTCCGTGTTGGAAGGCATGATTATCGCCGCCTTCGCCATCGGTTCTTCGCAGGGCTATATCTACTGCCGCGCCGAATACCCCATTGCGGTCAAAACCCTCAACATTGCCATCCAGCAAGCCCGCGCGCTGGGCTTCCTCGGCCAGAACATCCTCGGCACCGACTTCTCCTTTGACCTGGAAGTCCGCATGGGCGCAGGCGCCTTTGTCTGCGGTGAAGAAACTGCCCTGATGGGCTCTATCGAAGGCAAGCGCGGAGAACCCCGCCCCCGCCCGCCTTTCCCTGCGGTTAAGGGCCTCTGGAACAAGCCCAGCAACATCAACAATGTCGAAACCTACGCCAATGTCCCCCAGATTATCCTGCGTGGTCCTGAATGGTACGCCGGGATGGGCACTGAAAAAAGCAAAGGCACAAAAACCTTTGCCCTGGCGGGTGATGTCAAGCACACCGGCCTGATCGAAGTTCCCTTTGGTCTCACCCTGCGCGAAATTGTTTATGACGTCGGTGGCGGCATCAAAGAGAACAAAGGCTTCAAGGCCATCCAGACTGGCGGTCCGATGGGCGGCTGCCTCCCCGCCGAATACCTCGATTTACCGGTTGATTACGAAGCCCTTACCGCAGCCGGCTCCATGATGGGTTCGGGCGGACTGGTGGTCATGGACGACGAAACCTGCATGGTGGATATCGCCCGCTTCTTCATGGAATTCACCCAGGACGAATCTTGCGGCAAGTGCACGCCCTGCCGGGTGGGTACCCGCCGCATTTTGGAAATCCTTGAACGGATTTGCGCCGGTAAGGGTATGGAAGGCGATATCGAAACCCTGGAAATGCTCTGCACCCAGATTAAATCAACCGCCCTCTGCGGCCTGGGACAGGGCGCCCCAACCCCCGTCATCAGCACCCTCAAACACTTCCGCAGCGAGTATGAAGCACACATCAAGGAAAAACGCTGCCCGGCAAAAGTCTGCCGCGCACTGATTCGGTACGAGATCCAGAAAGATATTTGCACCGGCTGCACCGTTTGCGCGCGCAACTGCCCGGTGAACGCCATCAGCGGCGAACGCCGCCAGGTTCACACCATTGACCCCGATGTCTGCATCCGCTGCGGAATTTGCATGCAGGTGTGTAATTTTAACGCCATCACAATTAACTAAGCAACAAGCCTGGAGGAGGAATGACCGATAGCCTGACCACTGAAAAAAGTATTACCGAAGTTGTTACCGCCGCCGTAACCACTCACGGCGCCACCCTTGAATCATTGATTCCCATCCTCAATGAGGTCAACCGGGCGCTCGGCTACCTCCCAAGGCAAGCCCTGCAAGAGATCAGCCGCCACCTCAAAGTGCCCAAGAGCCAGCTTTTCTCTGTTGCCAGTTTTTACCAGATGCTCTCCACCAAGCCGCGCGGAAGGCATGTTGTTCAATTCTGCGAAAGCGCGCCCTGCCATGTGGTAGGTGGTCGCCAGGTCTTTGAGCGCCTCATGGAAGAACTTAGCCTCCAACCCCAAGAGACCAGCCCCGATGGTAAATGGACCCTCATCACCGTCAGCTGTCTGGGGTTGTGCGGGGTGGCGCCTGTCCTGGTCATTGACGATGATGTATTTGGCAACGTCCAGCCCGACCAGATTCCTGAAATCCTATCGCGGTACAACTAACGGAGCGAGCCATGAAAACCACACGCGCGATGGTATTGGTTTCAAATGACCCCCTTAGCCTGGAACGAGGGGCTCAGCAAGTCTATCTAAAACTTCAGGAGGAGATTGCCCGCCTCGGTCTGGAGCATGAAATCTCCCTCTCCATGGTGAGCGATATCGGCCGTCAGGATGCCGCTCCGGTGGTCATCGTCTATCCCGAAGCTGTCATTTACGGACCCGTTACTCCACAGGCTGTTCCTCACCTGGTTGAAGAACACCTGTACAAAGGTCGCATCGTCAACGAATTACGCGCTTCAACCCGCGAGCTTTCCGGGCGCATCGCCTGGATTTCAGCCCGCGCCGGCACCCTGCCCGCCGAACAGCGTATTGTGCTGGAACGAGCCGGCATTATCGAACCAGAGAGCATCGAGGATTACATTGGTCACGACGGCTACCTGGCCCTGGGCAAAGTCCTCACTGAAATGCAGCCCGCTGATGTGCTCAACGAGGTCAAGAATTCCGGCCTGCGCGGGCGCGGCGGTGCGGGCTTCCCTACCGGCACCAAGTGGGGTTTTGTGGCCCGCGCACAGGGCAGCCAGAAGTACGTCGTTTGCAACGCCGATGAATCCGAACCTGGCACCTTCAAAGACCGCCTCATCCTCGAAGGCGACCCTCACAGTATCATCGAGGCTATGGCCATCACCGGTTACGCTATCGGTGCCTCAGAAGGCTATGTTTATATTCGCGGTGAATACTCCCTTGCCCAGGAACGCCTGCACCTCGCTATTCTACAGGCTCGTGAAATGGGCTTCCTCGGAAAGAATATCTTCGGCACCGATTTCCATTTCGATATCCACATCCACTCCGGCGCTGGCGCTTACATTTGCGGAGAGGAAACCGCTCTGCTCGAATCGATTGAAGGCAAACGCGGCGTTCCGCGCTCCCGCCCCCCGTACCCCGCCACCCACGGTCTGTGGCAAAAGCCGACCCTCATCAATAACGTCGAAACGCTCGCCAACGTCCCGCCCATCATCCGCAACGGAGCGGCCTGGTTCAAAAAGTTTGGCACAATCTCCAGTCCCGGCACCAAGGTGTACACCATCCTTGGCAACGTCAATGTCACCGGCCTGATTGAAGTGCCAATGGGCATCACCCTGCGTGAAGTGATTTCAATCTACGCTCGCGGCATGAAGAGCGGTGGTCAGTTCAAACTGGCTCAAACCGGCGGCTCCAGCGGCTCGGTCATCCCCTCCAGCCTGCAAGATACCCCCATGGATTATGACTCCTTCGCCCGGGCAGGTGTTGCCCTCGGTTCTGGCGCGTTGCTCATCTGCAACGAAGATACCTGCGTCGTTGACCTGGCCAAAGTACTGCTCAACTTCTTTAAGCGCGAATCCTGCGGCAAGTACAATCCCTGCCGGATCGGCTCGCAGCGCTCCTATGAGATTCTCGATGCCATCTCAGAAGGCCGCGGCACCCTGGAAGACCTCGACGACCTGATTATGCTCAGCGAGAACATGACCCTTCTCTCAAACTGCGGCCTGGGTCAAACCGCTGGAACCCCCATCAAAGACATCCTCAAGTATTTCCGCGCCGAAGTGGAAGCGCATATTCGCCTCAAAGTGTGCCCCGCTGGCGTCTGCAAGATGAAAGAACCCGTTTTATAACGATTATTTAGGAACAGGGAGAAGATATGATTAACCTAACCATTGATAACACACCCGTTCAGGCGCCTGATGGTTCCACCGTTCTTCAAGCCGCTCGCGGAGCCGGAATCACAATCCCCACGCTTTGCGACCACCCCGAACTTAAACCCTACGGCGGTTGCCGTCTGTGCCTGGTCGAGGTGGAAGGCGCGCGAACGCTGCAGCCTTCATGTACCCTGCCCGCCTCCGAAAACATGGTCGTGTTCACCAACACCCCCAGAGTGCTCGAAGCGCGCAAATTCGTCCTCACCCTCATCTTCAGCGAGCGCAACCACTTCTGCATGTATTGCCAGGTTTCCGGTGGTGATTGCGAACTGCAGAATGCCGCCCTCGACCTCGGCATGACCCACTGGCCCCTCTCGCCCAATTACCAGCCCTACGCCGTGGATGCCTCTCACCCCTATTTTGTGCTGGATAACAACCGCTGCATCCTATGCCACCGCTGCATTCGCGCCTGCGGTGAGCTGGTGGGCAATTACACGCTTGGCGTTGAAGAACGCGGCGCCAAGAGCTTCCTCGTCGCTGACCTGGGCACCCCACTCGGACAGAGCACCTGCATCTCCTGCGGTGTTTGCGTCCAGGTATGCCCCACCGGCGCGCTCATTGACCGTGTCAGCGCCTACCGCGGCAAGGAAATGCAGGTGGATCACCACCACACCATTTGCGTGGGTTGCAGCGTGGGTTGCGGAATTGACGTCCTCACCCGCGATAACCACCTCGTACGCATCGAAGGCCTCTGGGATTCACCCGTCAGCAGCGGCCTCACCTGCGAAATTGGTAAATTCAAACCCCTCGATGAGCAGGGTGAGCGCATCACCACGCCCTACATCCGCAAGAACGGCGCCCTGCGCGCAGCCACCTGGGATGAAGCGCTTGATACGGTTGCGGCTCACCTCAAACCCGCCATCGGCAAATCCAAAGAAGGCGTTTCGGCGCTCATCTCAACCCGCCAATCCATCGAAACCATGTCCCTCTTCAAACAAATCTTTAGCGATTTTCTCAAGAGCGAAGATGTGACCACCGTTGAGGAAGAGAAACCCTCCACCGCTGCTTCCGTCGCCAGTGAATTGGGATGGGCTTTTGAAGGCACGCTCGAGGATATCCAGAAAGCCGATTGTGTTATCGTCACCGGAGCTAACCTGGTCAACAATCACCAGGTGGTGGGATTCTTCGTCAAGCGCAACCTGCTACCCGGCGCAAAATTAATTGTGGTTGACCCGGATGATAACACCCTGGACGCCCTTGCGAATGTCACCCTCAAAGGCAAAAAAGGCAGCGACCTGGATGCCATCACCGCTATGACCACCGCCGTCCACCAGCTCAAGACCAAGACCAGCCCCCGTTTTGAAGCTGCCGCCGCTAAAACTGGCATCCCCGTTGAAGATCTATCCCAGGCTGCCGAATTGATTGCCGCCGCCAGCCACCCCGTCATCATCTACGGCGCAGGTATCACAGCCCAGGGTAATACCCAGGCTCTCAAAGCCCTGGTAGGTTTCACCAAAGGCATCGATGGCAAGCTCATCGGCGTCAAAGGGGATGCCAACTCCCTGGCTGCAGCGCAGTTGCATCTTGATAAGCAGTTCTCCACCAACGGGCACAGCGTGGTTTACCTCGCCCTCGGCGACGATCAACCCAGCCAGCGCCTGGTTAAAAAGCTCGATGACGCTCCTTTCACCATCGTTCAGGCCAGCACAACCTCCCAGATTACCGCACGGGCGGATGTTGTCCTGCCAACCTGCACCTGGTTGGAACAAGGCGGCCATTACCTCAACCTGGACGGCCGCCTGCAGGAAGCTATCCCCTCCCTCCAGGCTCCCGCTGAGGTTTGGAACAACGAAACCATCCTGGCTGAGATTGCCAAACGCCTGGGCGTCACGCCTCAGGGTGATTGGAAAGAAGAATTGCTCGAACGGGTCTCACCCGTCGAACTTCAGATAGTCTGACCACCACCTGACCAATAAGAAAACGCGGAGGAATGATATGACCCGAAAACCAAAGGTTTCAAGCGACTGGATGGCAGGCTGCGCAGGTTGCCATATGTCCCTGCTCGATATTGACGAGCGCATCCTGCAGGTGTTGGAACTGGTTGATTTACGCGCCACGCCCATCACCGACCTCAAAGAGCCCGATGTCACCGGCGTGGATGTCGGCATCCTTGAAGGCGGCGTCAACAACACCGCCAATGAGGAACAGGCTCACCGCATGCGCAAGCGCTGCAAATTGCTCGTCGCTTTTGGTGATTGCGCTGTGTTTGGCGGCGTGCCTGCCATGCGCAACTTCTTCACCCTCGAAGAAGCCCTGCGTCGCGCATACATTGAAACGGAAAGCACCGATGAAAGTGGCAAAATTCCCAACGATCCGGAATTAGCCGTTCCCACCAAAGTACGTGCTCTTCAGGATGTGGTCCCGGTAGATTTCTTCATGCCGGGCTGCCCTCCCGATCCCGATACCATCTTCTACGTATTGAGCGAATTGGCCCAGGGACGTAAACCGGTATTAACAGACAAGAAATTACACTGGCACTAGGAGGGCTAAGCTATGGTTGCACAGAAGATTACGATTGAACCCGTCACGCGTATTGAAGGTCACGCCAAGGTCACCATTCACATGAATGAAAACGGCAGTGTTGACCGCGCCTACATGCACGTCAACGAATTCCGCGGCTTTGAAAAGTTCTGCGAAGGCCGCCTGGTCTTTGAAATGCCCTCCATCACCCCCCGCATCTGTGGCATTTGCCCGGTCAGTCACCACCTGGCCTCAGCCAAAGCCGCGGATGTGGTTATGGGCTGTCCGCCGCCTCGACCTGCCAGCCTGCTGCGCGACTTGATGCACATGGGGCAGATTATTCAGAGCCACGGCATGCACTTCTTTGAGCTCGCCGGTCCTGACCTGCTCCTGGGATTCGATGCCGATCCCGCCATCCGAAATGTGGTTGGCCTGGTGCAGGCCAATCCCGCGCTGACGGTCAAAGCTGTTCAACTCCGCGCTTACGGTCAGAACATCATCCACACCCTCGGTGGACGCCGAGTCCACCCCAACTTTGCCGTGCCGGGCGGCGTCAACAAAGCCCTCAAAGCCTCCGAGCGCGATGCCATTCTCGCCGGGCTGGATGACGCTATCGCCACCACCCAGGTTGGTATCTCCGTGATCAAAGGCTGGGTCGAACAGAACATGGAAGACGTCAACAAGTTCGCCGTCTTCCCCACCGGCTATTTTGGCCTGGTCACCCCCCAGAACAGCCTGGAGCTTTTTGAAGGCGATATCCGCCTGGTCAGTTCAGAAGGCAAGCAGCTGGAAAAATTCCCCGTTCGCAATTACCTGGATATCATCGCTGAGCATGTGGAAAACTGGTCCTATCTCAAGTTCCCCTACTACAAGAAAATGGGCTATCCCGCTGGCGTGTATCGTGTCGGTCCGCTCGGTCGCCTTAACATCGCCGAGAAGATTGATACCCCCCTTGCCAATGCCGAATTCAAGCTCTTTAAGGCCATCAATAACGGCAAACCCGTCGAAAACACCCTTTACTACCATTACGCCCGCCTCATCGAGTGCCTCTTCGCTGCTGAGCGTGTCCGCATCCTGCTGGACGATCCGGATATCCTCTCCAACGAAGTGATGAACACCCGCACCAATTTCCAGGGTGAGGGCGTAGGCGTGATTGAGGCGCCCCGCGGCACGCTCATCCACCACTATAAAACGAACGAGAACGCCCAACTCACTAAAGTCAACCTGATTGTCTCCACCGGGCACAACAACTGGGCTATGTCCAACGCGGTTGATAGTGTCGCCAAGACCTATGTCTTCGGTCCCGTCGTCAAAGAAGGCATGCTCAACCGCGTCGAAGCTGCCATCCGCGCTTACGACCCCTGCCTCTCTTGCTCAACCCATGCCGTCGGGCAAATGCCCATCGATGTCGAAATCCTCGACCCGCAGGGCAACCTGGTTCAACGCCTTTCCCGCGGATAATCTGCCCTCCCAAAGGTGTTGCGCCACACAGTTTGGCGCAACACCTTTTTTAAGGTAAAGTCTTTGAAACCCACGCTTCTGATTGGATACGGTAATCCCGACCGCCAGGATGACGGCGTTGCCCTCCAGGTTCTGGTGAGCATCGCCCTGCGCCTCGGTCGACCTGTCCACAACCCTCCCGAAGAAGCCTTCTACCCCCAGGGAAATAACCCCGATCTCTGGTTCGATTTACAGCTCCTGCCAGAAATGGTCACAAGCGTGGCGCAATACGAGCGCGTCTGTTTCATTGATGCGCACACCGGCGAGGTTCCTGAAGAAATCAACTTTATATCCCTCGAACCCTCATTCCAGCCTTCCATCCTCACCCACCACATGACCCCTCAAACTTTCCTCAGCCTGTGCCAGGCGGTCAATAACAAAACGCCTCAATCGGTGCTCATTTCAGTTCATGGCTATCATTTTGGCTTCAGCCGCCAGCTTTCATTAAAGACTGCTGCTCTCGTCCTCCCGGCAGTTGAGACCATCGAAGCCTGGATGAGGCCGATATCGTAACTAATCCTATCAACAAAGTAGTATAATCACCGCATGCACGAACTTTCCGTCACCGAAAGCATCCTGGAGATCGCCAACCGGCATGCCAGGCAAGCTAATGCTGTCCGTGTGACCGATGTTTACCTGGTCATCGGCCAGCTTTCCTCCATTGTGGATGACTCGGTTCAATTCTACTGGGAGATGGTCGCCCAGAATACCCTCTGCCAGGATGCCACCTTGCATTTCGAGCGCATTCCCGCTCGTTTGCAATGCCAGGACTGTTCCGAAATTTTTCAACTCGTTGAAATGCTCTCCCCCTGCCCAAAGTGCGGCAGCAACCGGCTCAAAATCCTATCAGGGGATGAGTTTCGAGTAGACAGCATCGAAATTGAAAACTGAAGAAGGTGCTTAATGCCAGCTTCTCGCGTCCCCATTGTGGAAAAAATCTTCAATGCCAATGACCAGCTTGCCCTGCAGAACCGCCGGGTGCTGGATAATGCAGGCGTCTTTTCCATCAATATTATGGCCAGCCCCGGAGCAGGCAAAACCAGCCTTATCCTCCAGACCATCCAGACTCTCTCCAATCGCCTGCGCATCGGCGTAATTGAGGGAGACACCGCACCGGTCACTATCGACGCCGATAAAATCGTCGCGGCAGGCATGCCCGCCGTTCAAATCAACACCGGCGGTGATTGCCACCTGGATGCCATCATGCTGAAAACCGGGCTCGAGCAGCTTCCTCTTGCTGACCTGGATCTGGTTATCATCGAAAACGTGGGCAACCTCGTCTGCCCGGCAGCCTTCAACCTCGGCACCCATGCCAATGTGCTCATCGCCAGCATTCCCGAAGGCGATGACAAACCCTACAAATATCCTAACATCTACCGCGGCCTGGATGTTCTCATCCTCAACAAGATGGACCTGCTCCCCTACGTGCGCTTCAACCGCGAATACTTCCTGCAGGGTGTGGAAATTCTCAATCCCGGTCTGGTCACATTCCCCGTCTCCTGCACAACCGGTGAAGGCATACCAGCCTGGACCGCATGGTTGGAGACTCAGACGCGCCAACACGCGCGAGGAAAATGAACAACTCGCTCGCAGGACGGAAGCTCTGGATTAGAGGAATTGTTCAGGGGGTTGGATTCCGCCCTTACATTTACAGCCTCGCTGATCGCTTTCAACTCAGCGGGTGGGTGCGCAACACCTCCAGCGGGGTTGAAATTGAAGTCAACGGCTCCCCCGATCAGCTTGAGCGTTTCCTCACTGCCCTCCCTGTTGAACTGCCCCCCCTGGCGCGCATCGACTCCCTCCAGGTTGATGCCGTCCCGCCCAATGGCTATGCGACATTCGAGATCTTATTCAGCCGGGCTGTTGATGGTGAGTTTATCCCCATTTCCCCCGATGTATCCATTTGCCCGGCCTGCCAGGCTGAACTTTTCGACCCCTCAAACCGCCGCTATCGCTACCCATTCATCAACTGCACCCACTGCGGCCCTCGCTTCTCGATTATCCAGAACATCCCCTATGACCGTCCCAACACCACCATGTCGGGCTTTCCACTTTGCCCGCAGTGCGCCCGCGAATACCACGACCCTTCCGACCGCCGCTTTCACGCGCAACCCACTGCCTGCCCGAAATGCGGCCCGCAGGTGAGCCTGCGCTTTGCCAGCCAGACTTCCATCACAGGCGATTCCGCCGTCCGCCTGGCCCGCCAACTGCTCAAACAAGGCAAGATTCTCGCCGTCAAAGGTCTGGGGGGGTTCCACCTCGCCTGCGATGCGGCTAATAATGATGCGGTCAACCTCCTTCGCCAGCGAAAAAAGCGCAGCGATAAAGCCTTCGCCCTCATGGCCTTTGACCTCCAATCCGTTCAGCGTCACGCTGCCGTTTCAGCCGCTGAACGCGACCTGCTCCTCAGCCGTCAGCGACCGGTTGTCTTGCTCCAGCGCCTGCAAGGTTCGCCGGTTGCCCCTGAGGTCGCTCCCAACCAGCCCACGCTCGGGTTTATGCTTGCCTATACCCCTCTGCATCTGCTCCTCCTCGAACCTGAACCGGGTTTTCCAGATGTACTCGTCATGACTAGCGGCAACCTGAGCGATGAGCCCATCGCTTACACTGATGCAGACGCCCTTGACCG